>JAFAZN010000099.1 GCA_019239775.1 Chloroflexota bacterium | reverse complement strand
CCCTCGGCTACCGTGGCACGCGTTACGCGGGCTGGGCCGTCCAACCATACCGTTCGACGGTGCAGGCGACGGTTGAGACAGCACTTGCGTCCGCGCTTGGCCATCCGTGCCGTGTAACCGCGGCTGGCCGGACCGACGCTGGCGTCCACGCCGAAGGCCAGGTCATCTCCTTCGACAGCACCTCCACCATCACGGCGCGTGGTCTGCGCGAGGTCGTTTCAAACTCGTTACCGGACGATGTCTGGGTCCATGAGGTCTCCTCGGTCCCGGGACAGTTCGACGCACGCCGGTCAGCCCGCCGCCGCTGGTACCGCTACGCGCTCTGGCGCGGTCACGCCTCGCCGTCCGCCGCCTGGCAAGGCCGCGTTCTGCCGCAATCGGGAGCACTGGACGTGGCTGCGATGCGGTCTGCTGCCCGCGCGCTGGTGGGTCGCCACGACTTCGCCTCACTGGCGACAAGCCCATCGGCCAACGGCTCCACGATGAGAACGGTCTTCGCGGCCGACTGGCTCGAAGTTAGTCCCGCGCTGCTGCTTTTCGAAATCTGCGCCGACGCGTTTTTGAAGCAGATGGTTCGCACCATCGTTGGCAGCCTGCTGTGGGTTGGCAACGGCCGTTGGGAACCGTCAGACTTTGCCGCTGCGCTTCAGGCGACCGATCGCCGCGCAGCCGGCCCCAACGCCCCCGCCGAGGGGCTGACCCTCCACCGTATCGATTACTGATTGAGGTACATCTGCCCGCATGCCTACCACGCAAAGAACGTATAGCCCGAAAGCCAGCGAGGTGACGCACGCCTGGCGCCTCGTCGACGCCGAGGGCCAGACGCTGGGGCGCCTGGCGACGCAAGTTGCCAGCTTCCTCCGTGGCAAGCATCTGGCCACCTTTGCCGAGCACATGGATCTCGGCGACTTTGTGGTCATCGTCAACGCGAGCCGCATTCGCCTGACTGGCAACAAAGCCCAGCAACGCATGTACTATCGCCACTCGACCTACCCGGGCGGGCTGAAGTCCATCGCCCTCGGCGAGTTGTTGGCACGCCATCCGGAACGCGTCATCAAGCACACGGTGCGTGGCATGCTCCCCCACAATGCCCTTGGGCGGAAGATGCTGCGCAAGCTAAAGGTCTACAGCGGCCCGGAGCATCCGCATGCAGCCCAATTCCGTGCATTCGAAAAAACCCAGCGCGGCGCTGATGCTGCAGAGGAGACTCGCTCGTGACCCGCGTCCCGGCGCCGCCAGGTAGCCGCCCGTTGACGGGTTCACCAACCAGCTATACCGCAGTTGGCCGCCGCAAGCGCGCCGTCGCGCGCGTCTTACTCCAGCCCGGCAACGGCAACATCATCGTCAACGGCGCGCCGCTCGAACAGCGCTTCCCGCGCGCCTCCCATCAAACGGCGATTACCCTGCCTCTCCGCCTCACGAACCGGCTCGGAACGATGAACGTCCTGGCCAAAGTGATCGGTGGCGGTACCAGCGGCCAGGCCGGCGCGATTATCCACGCCACGGCCCGTGCCCTGCTGAAGGCCGACGAAAGCACCAAGCAAACGCTTCGAGAAGCGGGGCTGCTTACACGCGATGCACGCGAAAAAGAGCGGAAAAAGTACGGTTTGAAAGCCGCTCGTAAACGTCCTCAGTACACGAAACGATAAGGCTTATGCTGAAACTTCGACTACGCCGTACGGGCGCCAAAAAGCAGCCCTCATATCGCCTGGTGGTTGCAGAATCAACTGCGCCACGCGACGGGACATTCCTCGAGAATCTGGGCCACTACGACCCTCTCACGAACCCGACCACGTTCGTCATCAACGAAGACCGTGTGCGGGAGTGGTTGGCGCGTGGTGCCCAGCCCACCGACCGAGTCGCGCGCCTCCTGAGCGCACGCGGGCTCGTGCCGGCGCCGCCGCAAACTCACGGTGTCGCCGCCGCCAGTGCAGCCACCCCATAACGCCATGGCCGAAGAACCACCCACCAACGAAGCTAACGTCGAAGAAGCCGAGTTCGACGATGACGAAGAAGAAGACGATTTCGAAGAGCTCGAACCTGATCTGAAGGGACTGGTCGAATACGTTGCCCGAGCCCTCGTCGACAAAGCCGACGCCGTCAAAGTCGACGAAGTCCAGGATGGCAACACGACCGTCTACGAGTTGGAAGTGGACGAGGAAGACATCGGCAAAGTCATCGGCAGGCAGGGTCGGGTCGTCCGCGGCCTCCGCGCCCTCGTCAAAGCCGCCGCCACCCGAAAAGGCACCCGCGTCGACCTCGACGTCGTCTGACCCCGACGCCCTGGTCGTCGCCCAGATCCTTTCGCCGCATGGCGTGCGCGGCGAATTGAAGTGCCGCATCGTCACGGATTTCCCGCAGCAGCGTTTTCGTCGTGGGAATACAGTTCTCATCGCGGCTGCGCCGTATTCGATCGTTGGCGCCCGAATCCAGGGCCAGACGGTCCTCCTGCGATTGGCCGAAATCTCCGATCGCAATGTGGCCGAGACGCTGCGTGGCAAGGAAGTCACCGTCCGCCGTGAGGATGCTCTGAAACTGCCGGCGGGCGAGTTCTACTGGCACGAGGTGATTGGCCTCTCCGTGGTGGATGCCACAACCCAGCAGATGCTCGGAACCGTCGCCGATATCCTCGAGACCGGTGCCAATGACGTGTACGTGGTGCGAACCCCCGCGGGCAAGGAGCTGCTTGTCCCCGCGATAAAGGATGTCGTCAAGTCCATCGACCCGACGACAGGCCATATGGTGATCGAGCCTCTGGCGGGTATGCTGCCGCCGTGACGCGTTCGCGGCTGTATCGCACCCCGGCGGTCATCCTCAAACGCATGGACCTCGGCGAGGCCGACCGTATCGTCACGCTGTTTTCACGCGACGAGGGCAAAATCCGCGCGGTCGCTAAGGGAGTGCGTCGCACAACCAGCCGCTCAGCCGGCCACCTCGAGCCCTTCACCCTCTCCGACCTGCTGCTGGCGGTCGGCCGCGAACTCGACGTCATCTCGCAAGCCGCGACCGTCGAGGCCTTCCGCGAGGTCCGCGAAAACGTCGATCTCACCAGTCACGCTTACTACCTTGCCGAGGTGGTAGACCTGCTCACTGAGGATCGTCAGGAAAACCGCGCGGTTTTCGACATCCTGGTGGCGAGCCTCCACGAGTTGAGCGTAGCGATCGACGTCCGTCTGGTTCTCATCCGTTTCCACTTGCAGGTGCTCGACGCCCTCGGCTACCGCCCAGAGCTGCGCGAATGCGTGAACTGTCGCCACGTGATTGAGCCCGATCGGAATCACTTCTCCGCGGTGCACGGCGGGGTCATCTGTCCAGTGTGTGGGCCGGCGGAGCCAACTGCGCGCGCCATTGGCACCTCCGCGTTGAAGCTGCTGCGCTTTATCCAGGCAACACACGGAGAACGGGCGGTGACGGCGCCGCCCCATGTCTGCCGCGAAGCCGAAGCGCTGCTGCGCGATTACGCCGAGCACATCGTCGAACGGCGCCTGCGAACCCCGGCGCTAATGGCTCGAATCGCCGAAACCGCCCCTTAAACTAGCCTCCTGGCTCTCTAAATGTTCGACGGTCCATCTACTCCCACGTCTACGGAAGCGCCTCGTCAACAGGAAGCTCATCGGGCGCTGTACCTTCGGTGGCGTCCGCGCCGCTTCGAAGACGTCGTGGGCCAGGAGCACGTCACGCGCACGCTGCGCAATGCGGTCAAGCTCAGCCGGCCGTCACATGCATACCTCTTCACCGGGCCGCGCGGGACCGGCAAAACCACGGTCGCCCGCATCCTGTACCGCGCCGTGAACTGCGAAAACGCGCAGGATGGCGATCCGTGCAATACGTGTGCGCTCTGTAGAGCCGCCCTGGAGGCTCGCGCACTCGACCTCGTCGAAATCGACGCTGCCTCTACCGGCGGCATCGCCGACATCCGAGACCTGCGTGAAAAGGTCGGGTACCGCCCCAATGAGGGCCGATATCGCGTGTACATCGTCGACGAGGCGCACGAGATGAGCAATGCGGCGTGGGACGCCCTTCTGAAAACCCTCGAGGAGCCTCCTCCGCACGCGCTCTTCGTGCTGGCAACCACTGAGGCGCACAAAGTCCCGGCGACCATCGTCTCCCGCTGCCAGCGATTCGACTTTCGCCGCATACCCTTCGAAGCGACCCGCGATCAACTCGCCAGAGTCGCCGACGCCGAGGGCCTGCACGTAGACCGCGCCGTCCTGGAGCGCCTCGCCCTTGTGGCGCGTGGCGGCCTGCGCGACGCGCTGAGCCTGCTGGACCAGCTCTCCGCGTTCGCGGTCGGGGACATCGACATGTCGGTCGCTCGTGCTGCCTTGAGCCTGCCAAGCATTGAGGCCGTTCGCGGCGTTATTGATGGAATGACCCGGCATGATGCGGCGACGGTTATGGCGGTCGTCGCCGATGCTGCTGAAGGCGGCGCGGACCTGCGCCTGCTGGCCGATGAACTGGTCGTACATCTCCGCGCGCTGATGCTGTTGCGCAGCGGTGCTGATGCCCGCCTCACCGACGAGTTACCAGCAGACGAGGTGGCCTGGTTGCGAGAGCGCGCACCCGCATGGTCGCTCGGCGTGCTGATGCAACTGATCCAGACGCTGTCCGACGCCCTGGCCCGCACCCGCGACGCGGCGCAGTTTCAGGTGCAAACCGAAGTCGCGCTGCTGACCGCCTGCGATATCGGATCGCAAGCCGCCCCGCCCGCCCCCGCTGCACCATCGGCTCGCCCGAGTGCCGACGCAACGGCACGTTCATCACACGAACCGTCTCCCTCCCACACGGTTGTGGAAACCACCGCGGTTGCGGCCTCAGTCGCTGCGCCGTCTCGGCCCGCGACGGTCGCGGACCCCACCTCTGGTGATGGTGCGAACGCCGAACCCACGAACGGTGGTGGCGCGACAGCGGAACCGCCCAAGGCCGAGGCGCCCACAGCGTCGGAGCCGCCGGCGCCCCGCGGCGACGCGCAGTTGCGCGGTCGCTGGCTCGACGTTGTCGATCACGTCCAGCGCCGCAACGGCCTGTTGGCCTCGATCGTTCGCAGCGCGGAGCCCCTGGCCGTGGACGACGCCGTCCTCGTGGTGGCCTTTAGCACCGAGTTCAACCGCAAGACTGCTGAGAAGTCCACGAACCGCCAGTTGATCGAGACGGCGTTCGAGCGTGTCTACGGCACGGCGTACCGTCTGCGCTGCACGGTTGCCAGCGGCGAAAACGGCCTCCTCGATGACCCGGTGATCAACTTTGCACAACGCACCTTCGGCGGTCAGCCAAAGCGCGTTCCCACGGAGTAAATAACAATCTCACGCTATGATCTCGTGAGTTTCAGGAGGCTCTCCAGCCGATGATGAACAACGAGATGATGCGTCAGTTGCAGACGCGCATGTTGAAGATCCAGGAAGATCTCGCCGCCCAAACCGTCGAGGCTTCGGCCGGCGGCGGCGCGGTGACCGTCACGATCTCCGATATCGGCATGGGCCCGGCGCAAGCCAAGGTGCAGCGCGTGAAAATCTCGGCTGAGGCCGTGGATCCCGAAGACATCGAAACGCTGGAAGACCTGATCGTGGCCGCGGTCAACGAGGCGCTGAGCAAAGCGCAGAAGGCAGCAGCCGACAAGCTGGGCCCGCTGACCGGCGGCCTCAAACTGCCAGGGATGCCCTAGTAGTTAGCGCACGTACGTGCACACGATTGAGCCCATAACGCGGGCCGTCGAGGCGTTCGCAACGCTCCCCGGCATCGGTCCAAAGACCGCGCAGCGCCTGGCGTTCTATCTGCTGCGTCAGCCGGCGGACACCGTCCGCGAGCTCGCCGAGGCGATCTTGAACATGCAAGCCGCGGTGCACTTCTGCTCGGTATGCGGCAACGTCACCGATGTCGAGCCATGCAACATCTGCCGCTCAGATCAGCGCGACCAGTCGACCATCTGCGTAGTGGAGGATCCCCTCGCGGTTATCACGCTTGAACGTACGCGCATCTACAAGGGCCTGTACCACGTGCTGCACGGCGCCTTAGACCCCCTGCACGGAGTGACCGTGGAGGACCTGAAGATCGAAGAGCTCGTTCGGCGAGTCCAGGGAGACACGGTCAAAGAGGTGATTCTCGCCACGAACCCGAACGTGGAAGGCGACACCACTGCCGGCTACCTGGAACGCCGGCTGGCGCCCCTGGGTGTGCACATCACGCGACTCGCGCGCGGACTACCGGTAGGCGGTGACCTGGAATACGCCGACGAAGTAACGCTTGCTCGCGCCCTTGAAGGCCGCCGCCCCACCACCTGAAGCCACTCTCGGGAGCGTAATCGGAGTCGAACTGACGAACTACCGTATACTCTGCAGGAAGTTTACGCCCCAGCGCGAAGGTTGGTTTTTTGGACGGAATGGAAGAGGCGGCGGAACGCCCCGAGGAGCAGGCCCTAGCACCAACGCCACCCCGCAGACAGGACACACCGCAAGCTCCTGAAACGAGCAACGCATCTGCCCAGTCGCAGGACATGGGTATGGGCGCTTTGCTCGAACAGTACGAAGAGACGCAGCATACGCAGCTGCGCCGCGGGGAACTGGTTGAAGGTACGGTCGTGCTCGTCGACCGCGAAGAGATTCTGGTCGACATCGGCGGCAAGATGGAAGCCGTCATTGCCACAAGCGAGATTCATGATGAGCGCGGCGAGCCATCGCTGCGACGGGGAGACCATGTCTCCGCCGTGGTCATCGTTCCTGAAAACGCTGAAGGCCGACCGGTCATCTCCATCAACCGCGCGCGAGCCGAGATCGGCTGGCGCGACCTGCAGACCAAGAAGGACGCCGAAGAGGTCGTCAGCGGCGAAGTTGTCGACCACAACAAGGGCGGCCTGATCGTCTCGGTTGATGGCGTGCGCGGGTTCGTGCCACTGAGCCAGATTGTCGAGCTGCGGCGCGGTGGCTCCGAGGAAGAGGTTGAAGAGAAGCTGCGCTCGATGCGCGGCCAGAACCTGTTCCTCAAAGTCATCGAGATGAATCGCCGCCGCAATCGGCTGATTCTGTCGGAGCGCGCCGCCGCTCAAGAACGCCGCGCTCAGCAAAAAGATCGTCTCCTGGCGGAGCTTCAGGCCGGCGAAATCCGGCATGGCCGCGTCAGTTCGCTTACCGATTTCGGCGCGTTCGTCGATCTTGGTGGTGCTGACGGCTTGATCCACCTCTCGGAGCTCTCCTGGGGTCAGGTGCAGCATCCATCGCAGGTGCTGCGCGTCGGCCAGGAAGTCGATGTCCGCGTCGTCGGCGTGGATCGAGAGAACAAGAAAATTGCCCTCAGCCTCAAGCAGGTTGAGGAGAATCCCTGGAACCGCATCGAGCAGAAGTACCACGTGGGCGACACGGTGCCGGCGAAGATCACCAAGCTGGCACAGTTCGGCGCCTTCGCCGAGCTCGAGCCGGGTGTCGAAGGTCTGGTGCACATCTCGGAGTTGTCCGATGAGCGCATCACGCATCCCAAGCAGGTGGTGCGTGAAGGTGAGGATGTCTCGCTGCGGATCATCAAGATAGACCCGTCGCGGCATCGCCTCGGTCTATCGCTGCGTCAGGCAGAAGAGGCGGGTGAGTACGACTATTCCGGTGGCGGCTACGAGGCCTGGAGCGAAGGCACCTCCTACGTGCTTGGCGGCGCCACGGCGACGGCTGAAGATAACGGCTCGCCTCCGGGCGAACCGCAGGCTGAAGAACAGCACGAGGAGAGTTCCGAGCCGGCGGCCAACGGCACCGCCCGCGTTCCGGAGCACTAGAGCCACCTACCCGTACTTACGGGTCGTTCTGAGGCTCAATAGCCAGAACTGCGCGAGTTCGAGCGTTATACTCGTGAACATCAGATGGCGTTCGGGTCGCCGAACCCTCGGCGTGGCCATCTGATCGGCACCGCGTTTGCTGGTTCCGTTGTACGGACGGAGAAAAGAACTCAATGGCTGATCGCTTCGACAAATTCACCGAGCGGGCGCGCAAAGTCCTGCAGCTAGCGCAGGAGGAGGCCCAGCGCTTCAACCACAACTACATCGGCACCGAGCACTTGCTGCTGGGGCTGGTGCGTGAAGGTGAAGGCGTCGCGGCCAAAGTGCTCGGCAACCTTGGGGTCGAACTCAATAAGGTTCGCAGCGCCGTGGAGTTCATCATCGGCCGCGGCGACCGCACCGTTGCCGGCGATATTGGCCTGACCCCACGCGCCAAAAAGGTCATCGAGCTTTCTGTCGATGAGGCAAGAAGGCTCAACCACCACTACATCGGCACCGAACACCTTCTGCTTGGCCTCGTCCGAGAAGGTGAGGGCATCGCCGCTGGCGTCCTCGAGTCGCTCGGCGTCAGTCTCGACAAGGTGCGTTCCCAGGTCATCTACGTTCTGAACCAATCCGCGGCGTATTCGCAGGAAGGTCAGGGCGCCCCACACGGCAAGTCCAGCAAGACCCCAGTCATCGACCAGCTGGGCATGGACCTCACCGCCGCCGCTCGCGCGGGCAAGCTCGATCCCGTCATTGGCCGCTTCAAAGAGATCGAGCGCGTCGTTCAGATCCTGTCGCGGCGCACGAAGAACAACCCCGCCTTGATCGGCGAACCTGGCGTTGGCAAAACCGCCATCGTCGAGGGTCTGGCGCAGCGCATCGCTTCAGGCGATGTCCCTGAAACGCTCATGGGCAAGCGCCTGCTCACCCTTGACATTGGTTCCCTGGTCGCGGGCACCAAGTACCGCGGCGAGTTCGAGGAGCGCCTGAAGAAGATCATCGAAGAAGTCAAGAACAGCGGCAACTGCGTGCTGTTCATCGATGAGCTACACACCCTGGTCGGCGCAGGCGCCGCCGAGGGCGCCGTCGACGCGGCCAACATCCTCAAACCGTCGCTGGCGCGGGGTGAGCTGCAGACCATTGGTGCCACCACCCTCGACGAGTTCCGCAAGTACATCGAACGGGATGCAGCGCTCGAACGCCGCTTCCAACCGGTCCTGGTCGAGGAGCCCTCCATCGAGGACACCATCGAAATCTTGAAGGGCATCAAAGAGCGCTACGAGCAACACCACCGCCTCGAGATTTCAGACGATGCCATCAAGGCCGCGGCCGAGCTCGGCTCCCGCTACGTGCCTGACCGGTTCATGCCCGATAAGGCCATTGACCTGGTTGACGAGGCCGCGAGCCGCGTGCGCATGCAGCGGGCTTCCGCGCCGCCGTCTCTCAAAGAGGTGATGCGCTCGCTCGAGTCTGTCCAGAACGAGAAGGAATCGGCTATCGCGGCGCAGCAGTATGAGCTCGCGGCCGAATACCGAGACCGTGAAGCGCAGTTGCGCTCCAAGCTTGAGCACCTGGAGCAGGGCTGGCAGGCCGAACAAGGCAAGGACAAGCCTGTTGTCACCGCCGAGGACATCGCCCAGGTCGTGGCCATGTGGACCGGCATTCCCGTGATGCAGATCGCGGAAGAAGAGTCTGCGCGGCTGCTCAAGATGGAGGATGCCCTGCGCGAGCGCGTGAAGGGTCAGGACGAAGCGGTCCTCACGGTGGCCAAGGCTGTGCGGCGCGCCCGCGCTGGTCTTGGCGATCCGCGGCGGCCAAACGGCGCGTTCATCTTCCTCGGGCCTACCGGCGTCGGTAAGACCGAGCTCGTGCGCGCACTCGCCGAGTTCATGTTCGGCACTGAAGAGTCCATGGTCAAAATCGACATGTCGGAGTTCATGGAGCGCCACTCCGTGGCTCGACTGGTCGGTGCGCCTCCTGGCTATATCGGCTACGAAGAGGGTGGCCAGCTGACCGAGGCCGTACGCCGCAAGCCGTACTCGGTAGTGCTGCTGGATGAGATCGAGAAGGCCCACCCTGAGGTCTTCAACATCCTGCTGCAGATCATGGATGACGGCCGTTTAACGGATGCGAAGGGCCGCAAGGTCGACTTCCGCAACACGATCATCATCATGACCTCGAACGCGGGCGCCGAGCTGATTCGTCGCGAGACAGGCCTGGGCTTCCACAAGGCCGAGTCGCAGCAATCTGCCCAGGAGCAGTACGACAAGATGAAGGAAAAGGTGCTGGCAGAGATGAAGAAGCTCTTCCGGCCCGAGTTCCTGAATCGCATCGACGCGACGGTCGTCTTCCGCGCGCTCGGCCGCGACCAGATCCGCGAGATTGTGGACCTGCAGCTCGATCGCACCCAGAAGCAGCTGCGCGAGCAGCGGCTGGTCATGGAAGTGACGGACGACGCACGCGACGTGCTGCTCGAGAAGGGCTTCGATCCAGTCTTTGGTGCTCGCCCGATGCGGCGCGCCATCCAGAACCTGATCGAGGATCCGCTGGCCGAAGGCCTGCTCCACGGCCGATTCCAGCCCGGCGATATCGTGCTGGTCGACCGCGCAGGGGATGACCTCACCCTCGAAACGAAGCCAGGTACCGAGGCCCCGCCGCCGGCGGAGGAGAAGGTCCCCGCGGAAACGCCCGCCTGAGCTAAGTCGCCGCACTCTCGATGCCGAAGGCTCGAACTGACTTTCGCTGTCGAGAGTGTGGCTATCAGACGCCACGCGCACTCGGTCGTTGTCCCGAGTGTGAGGCGTGGGCTTCGTTCGACGAAGTCACATCCGGGACTCCGGCCGCCGTTGTTGGCTATGCGCGTCGCGTCAACGCGGCGCGACCACTCCGTCTTGATGAGATCGACACCGCCGACTTCGCTCGAGTCAACGTGTCGATGGCCGAGTTCGCCCGCGTTCTCGGCGGTGGCATCGTTCGCGGCTCGGTCACGCTGATTGGCGGCGACCCGGGCGTCGGCAAGTCAACGCTGCTCACCCAGCTCGCCGCGGCAGTTCCCAACACCCTGTACGTTTCGGGCGAAGAGTCCGTGGCGCAAGCTGCGCTCCGTGCACGTCGCATGGAGCTGGACGCGTCCAACCTGCTCTTTCTGAGCGAGACCGACGCCGACGTCATCGTCGAGACGGTGCAGGACTGCAAGGCCAGTGTCGTCATCGTCGATTCCATCCAGTCCGTGCTGGTCCAGGATATTGAGGCGCTGCCTGGTTCCGTCTCGCAGCTGCGCGAGTGTGCGCTGCGCTTCCTGCACCTCGCCAAGTCCACCGGTATACCAGTGTTCCTGGTTGGCCACGTCACCAAGGACGGTGCGATCGCCGGGCCGAAAGTGCTCGAGCACATGGTCGATACCGTGCTGTATCTCGAGGGCGAGCGGTTCAACCAGTACCGCCTGCTGCGAAGCACCAAGAACCGCTTCGGACCCACCCATGAAGTCGGCGTTTTTGAGATGCGCGGCAGCGGCCTTGCCGAAGTGTCCAATCCGTCTGCCGTCTTCCTGTCAGAGCGTGCGGCCAGCGCCGCGGGGTCGGTTGTGACCGTTGCGATGGAAGGCACCCGACCCATCCTCCAGGAAATACAAGCGCTCGTGAGCCGCACCTCGTTGGCGATGCCGCGCCGCACGGCGACGGGTTTCGATACGAACCGCCTGCACCTCCTGACCGCCGTCCTCAGCCGTCGTGCGCGGCTCCCGCTGCACGATCAGGACGTGTTCCTGAACGTCGTTGGCGGATTGCGCGTTGACGAGCCCAGTGCCGACCTCGCGGCGGCCCTCGCCATCGTCTCGAGCATCCGTGATGCGCCCCTTCCTTCTGACCTGGTGGCCCTGGGCGAGATCGGGCTGTCCGGTGAGCTCCGCGGCGTACCCCAACTCGAACAGCGCCTTCGAGAGGCGGCCAAACTCGGATTTGCTGGTGCGCTCGTGCCGCGTGTCACTTCCACTCGGTTCCTCGAAGGCGTCGCGGGTATCGAGCTCAATCGCGTCTCTTCGCTGCACGACGCGATCGTCGCCCTTTCCCTATAAACGTGGACTTCGCGATCGTCCTGGTCGCCGCCGGTGCCTCCACCCGTATGGGCTTTCCCAAGTTGTGGACCGACGTCTGCGGTAAACCGCTGCTCGCGCATGCGCTCGTCTCCGCACAGGCAGCCGCACCCACGGAGTTGGTCCTGGTCGTGGCGCCTGAACGCCTCGCCCATGCGGAGGCACTTTCGCCGACTGCGCGCGTGGTCGCAGGCGGCATTCGGCGTCGTGATTCAGTCGCTGCGGGACTGGCCGCCTGCAGCGCGGACTGGCTCGCCATCCATGACGCCGCTCGCGCGCTGGCCCCGCCAGAGCTGTTCGCCCGCGGCCTGGAGGCCGCCCAGCCCACTGGCGCGGCGATTCCGGGCATCCCCCTCAAGGACACCATCAAACGCATCTCCGCCTCACGGGTGATCGCAACGCCGCTGCGCGCCGAGCATGCCGCCGTGCAAACCCCGCAGGTCTTCCGCCGCGACGTCCTGTTGCGGGCGCTGGCCGCCACCGATGAAGACGTCACCGATGAAGCTACCTTAGTTGAGCAACTTGGCATTGAGGTGGCCGTGTTCGAAGGCGACGAACGCGCCTTCAAAGTAACCACGCCGCTCGACTTCGCCCTCGCCCGGACGGTGCTCTCAGAGCCTACTTGGCGAGACCATGTTGGATAGCCCACGTGGCAACCTGCGTGCGTGACCGCAGTCCGAGCCGGTTCAGGACGTGCTGCACGTGGTTCTCGGCCGTGCGTTCGCTCACCACCAGCCGCTCGGCGATGTCGCGGTTACTGAGCCCCTCGGCTACAAGTGCCGCCACCTCGCGTTCGCGCGCGCTCAACAGCGCCATCGGATCTGCCTGACGCGGCGCACTCGCATCGACCTGCATCGCCTCGACAAGGGCCCGTTCGACCGTCAGCACTCGGCCCGATTCCCAGGCGGCATCCGCGTCGGCGGGGGCGAGTCGCGCGCGCGTGGCCTCAACCCATTGCTCGTGACCAGCACGTGCACCTGGTCCAAGTGGTGCGCCGATGGCTTCGCGCAGGGCTTCGGCGGCCGCGGCAATACGCAGCGCCCTGGAAGGTTGGCCGCGCACGGCCGCTGCCATACCGAAGCGTTCGAGCACGAATGCCATGCCGGCTCGGTCGCCGAGGTCACGCTGCAGCGACAGGCTTTCACACAACAGCCGGTGCGCAGCGCTCGCATCGCCCATCCTTGAGACCACCTCGCCGAGCTTGGCCAGTGATAGCGCGAGGCCAGCGGTATCGCCAAGCGCGCGGCGCATGGCCACGCTGTCCTCGAACAAGCGCCGCGCTTCAGCAGGCTCACCCTGCTCCTGCGCGACAACGCCGAGGTTGTGTAGCACCACATCGGCCCTGTATCGCAGACCGACGTTTTGAACCGCGAGCGACTGCTCATACAGCTCGCGCGCACGTGGCAGGTCGCGCCGCTCGTGTGCGAGATTGGCGAGGTTGTTCAGCGACTCGGCCATCCCTACCTTGTCCCCGAGCTTGGTCTGGATGGCAAGCGTGTCCTCGAAGTAGCGCTCAGCGGTTCCAATCTCGCCGAGTTGCATGGCCACAGCACCGAGGTTGGACAACGCGCTCAGCAGGCCTGCCGGATCGCCGAGTCTGCGTCGCATTGAAAGACTCTCTTCGAACAGCGCGCGTGCGGCTGCGTAGTCAGATTGGTGGAGCGCGAGCTGGCCGATCACACGAACGGTCTCCGCGCGCAGCTCCACCGGCGCCGCATCGGCAATTCGGAGCAGCGCCGCGAGCCGCCTTCGGCCCTCGGTGACATGCCCGCGAACGATCCAGAACCAGCCCAGCAGGCTTGCTGCGCTGAGTCCGAGCTCAGGCTCACGAGCGCGTTCGCACCACGTGAGTGCCGCGCGCAAGTTGTCGTACTCGGCGTCGAGACTCTGGAGCCACAGCGTCTGCTGCGCAACCTTCATTTCGGCGACAGGCACATCCGCGCCAACAAGGTAGTAGCGTGCATGTCGACGCGAGGTGAAGTCTTCTTCGCCGCTTTCACGCAGCCGCTCCAATGCGTATTCGCGCATGGTCTCGAGCATCCCGAAGCGAGGCTCCGCCTGGGCTGAGATCATTGGCTCTTGGCGGAGCAGGCTCTTGTCGACCAGTAATTCGACGGCGCTGAGCGGATCCAGGCCGAGTGTGTTCTCGGGATCGCACACCTCGGCAACCGCGCTCAGCGGAAAGCCGCCGATAAAAACCCCAAGCCTGCGGAAAATCGCCTGTTCGGCGGCAGGCAAAAGCTCGTAGCTCCAGTCCAGCGCCGCGCGAAGGGTGCGCTGCCGCGTGGGTTGATCGGCGGCGCTGCTGGCCAGCACATCCAGGCGGTGTTCGAGCCGCGTCAGCAACGCCTGTGGCGGGAGCACCCTTGACCGAGCGGCGGCCAATTCGATGGCCAGCGGCAGACCGTCCAGCCGACCACACACCTTCGCCACGGCTTCTCTGTTGGCGTCGGTAAGGGTGAACAGGGGATTGCCGCGCTGCGCACGGTACACGAACAACTCGACGGCGCTCGTTTCCGCCAGCGGCGGTACCAGGAAAACTTCTTCCCACCGAAGGCGCAAGGCTGACCGGCTGGTGACCAGGAGCTTGAGCCCCACACACGCTTGCAGCAGGTCGGCTAGCTGCGGCGCCGCGGACAGCACCTGCTCGAAGTTATCGAGGACCAGGAGCGTGCACTGGTTCGCCAACCGCTCCTTGAGAAGGTCGACCAGCGCGCGGTCGCCTTTCTCGACGATGTCAAGCGCCTGGGCAATCGCGGACGGGACCAGCGCCGCATCGAACACTGGCGCGAGATCCACGAAATAGGCCCCATGGGCGAAGCTGTTCACCGCCTGTTCGGCGACCTCCACCGCCAGGCGCGTCTTGCCCGTTCCTGCCGGGCCGGTCAGCGTGAGTAGGCGCGTATCGGGTTGGTCGAGCCGCTTGCAGACCAACGCCAATTCGCTTGCACGGCCGATCAGTGGCCCGGGCTGGGCGGGCAGCACGGCGGCGCCGCTGGGAACGGGCAGCCTAGTTTCCTTCAGCGACCTCGATTACTTCGTCCGCGACGAGGCCATGCGCAGCGCGATGGACTTGCAGGACTGCGTCCGCGCTCGGCGCCTCCGACAGGCAGAAGACCTTGCCCGACTTCTCGTCATACCAGTACCGCACAAAGCGGACCCCGAAGCGCGCTTGCGCCTCGAGGTCCGCGTGATGTGCGGCCGTGACGGCGTCCGCCGTCAAACCTTCGATCTTGTGGTGAATGTCCATGAACAGCGGCACCGCCCCAATATACGGCGCCGCTGCAAGTGGGATATCGGCGGGATTACCTATCTAGCCCAGGAGTAGCTCCTATCCCCAGCGAGGCTGCTCGTCGAGGCCGATGCCCAGCGTCGTTTTACCGACGATCTCGTGCGTCAGCGTGGTGTTCGCTGGATGGAAGCCGCCGCAGCGGACATCGCGGTACAGCCGTTCGAGCTCGCTCGACTTGAACATGCCCGCCCCACCCGAAGCCGTCATCGCGAGGTCCACGACCTTCTTCGCTCCTTCGACGGCGTTGTATTTGGCCGCCACGATCTTCATCGGCCACGCTGCGCCGTGGTCCACGCCGTTGGACCAGTCGTCCGCCACCTTTTCGAGCTGCGGTCCCATCGCCTCCAGCGTGAGCTGCATCTCGGAAAAGAGGTGTTGGATCTCGGGGTGATACGCCATCGTTCGCGACACGCCGAGCGAGGTCTTCTTTCGGGCCGCGGTGATTGCGACATCACGCGCCCGCTCGGCGAGCCCATAGTAAATGCTCCCGAAGTTGAGCAGCGCCCACGCGAAGACAGCCCCGACGAACGGGTCGAGAGCACCGGCCGGGACAATGTGCCCAATGTACTTGTCGGGGACGAAGACATTGTCGAGGATGGTGTCGTCACTTCGTGTGGGCCGCATCCCCAGGGTGTCCCAGGTCTCGCGCACGGAGTAACCGGGCGTGCCGCGCGGCACGAATGCGTGGACTACCTTGGGTGCAGTCGGGTCCGAGGTGTCCATTGCGTGCACGCCAAGTCGTGTCCAGACCGGCGTGAGGCTGCCGAACATCTTGTGGCCCGAAATGCGGTAGCCGCCCGCGACCCGCTCCGCCTTTGCGGTCGACAGCAGCACTGGAAGGTCGTTGCCGGTTTCGGCGTGTCCTGCCGCAAAGACTTCGCCTGCGGCGGCCTCGCGCAACATCCACTCCAGCGAGCTGTCACCGAAGCGCCGCAGGTCGGCCGCAACGCCCGTCCAGTAGACGTGCATGTTGACGGCCAGCGCTGTCGCAGGGGCATGGTATGCCAGACGCCGCTGCTCGCGGGCGACCTGTGCCAGGCTCATGCCGCCGCCGCCCAGCTCACGCGGAATGGCGATCTTCAAATAGCCCGCGCTGCGTAGCTCCTCGAAATCTTCGTCGAAGAAGCGGTTTTCACGGTCGTAGATCGGAGCGCGCTCATGAAAGCGAGAAAGCATGTCGTCGGTAAGTCCGCTACCGGTCGCGGGTGCGAGAGCGTCGATCGTCATGATGTTGTCCTTGTGTCCTCCGTGGACCTGCGTGGATGACGTCGAGCCTACGCACAGGCTGAAGGCCGCACAGCAGGAGAATTACTTATTGCGACTACTCATGAGAGCTCGACGCGGTGTGCCGTTGGTCGTTGGCGGGTCTCGCGGCTACTCAGGCCGGCGCTCCGCCGTGTTGCAGTAGTACATTTCGGCGGTGTTGCGTGTCGGCTCTGGCGTTGATGTCCACGCGTTTGCCGAAGGCGTGCCGCTGTGGCTTGGCGGCATCCACATCCCGCACTCGCGTGGGCTGGCTGGCCATTCCGACGGCGACACGGCCATCCATGCGTTGATCGACGCGCTGCTTGGCGCCGCGGGCCGTGGCGATATTGGCGAGTGGTTCCCATCGACCGATGAGCGCTGGCGTGGTGCGCGGAGCACCGAGATGCTGCGTCGCGTGTGGGATGCGCTCTACGCCGACGGCTGGCGCATCCAGAACGTGGACCTCACGCTGGTAACGCGCGAGCCGCGCCTGGCGCCATACCGCTACCCGATGCGCCAGGCGCTTGCCGACGCGTTGGGCTGCTCGATGCCCCAGGTGTCCCTGAAGGCCACCACCACCGACGGCCTGGGCACCCTGGGCCGCGGCGAAGGCGTCCTGGCCATGGCCACTGCCCTCCTCTGGCGCGACGACGCTGTCCATGAGTAGGCGGCCCTGACCCGGCGCACGCAATGTGGATAATACGAAGCGCTATGAGTCCCGTCCGTATCTACTCCACGCTGACCGGTCGCGAGGACGAGCTTGTCCCGCTGCACCCGGATGGGGTGCTGCGGATGTATGTGTGCGGCATGACGCCCAAGTTCCACCCACACGTCGGCCACGCCCGACTGTTCGTCGCCATGGACGTCATCCGCCGCTATCTAGTCTGGCGAGGCTTCAAGCTGAAGTACGTCCAGAACTTCACCGACGTCGACGACAAGATCATCCAGCGTGCCGCGAGCGAAAACCGCGACTCACAAGCCACGGCAAACGCTTACATCGACTCGTACTTCGAGGTGATGGATCGGCTCAACGTCCAGCGCGCGGACGACTACCCGACCGTGACAACCTACATGCGGCCGATCGTCGAGTTCATTGGCGACCTCGTGGAGGTAGGCCATGCCTACCCTTCGGAGCTCGGCGACGTCTGGTTCGACGTTGGGTCGTTTCGCGACTACGGCAAGCTCAGCCGCCGCGACCTGAACAGCCAGTTGGTCGCAGCACGCAAAGAGCTCGAGCCAGGCAAGCGTGATCCGCGGGATTTCGCGTTGTGGAAGCGGGCAAAGCCTGGGGAGCCGGCGTGGGAGAGTCCCTGGGGCCCAGGCCGTCCGGGCTGGCACATCGAGTGCTCGGCCATGGTTCGCGAAACACTCGGCGACCAGATCGACATCCACGGCGGTGGCGCCGATCTGATCTTCCCGCACCACGAGAACGAGATCGCGCAGAGTGAATCACTCACCGGCAAGGCGCCCTTCGCCCGCCACTGGGCCCACGCCGGCCTGGTCACCCTGGCGGGCGGCGACAAGATGGCGCACTCCGCCGAGAACTTCACCACGCTGGCGATGATCCTGGAGCGCTACGACCCGCAGGAGGTCCGCTACTTCCTGCTGGCAACGCACTACCGCTCGTCGCTGACGTTCGCGCTAGAGACGGATGGCCTGGACGGCGCATGGCGGGTTCGAGGCATCGAAGATGCCCGCAGCGCGCTCGGTCGCCTCCGCCGCGCCCTCGGCGACGAGCCTCTTTCCGCCGACGGCCCGGTAGACCAGGACGCCGTGAAAGCGTTTACCACGGCCATGGACGCGGATTTCAACACACCTGACGCCCTCGGCGTGATCTTCGACCTCGCCCGCGAGATCAATACCGGCCGCGTGGCGGGCCAGGAGACGGACCCCAAACGACGCGCCCTGGTGCAGCTCCTCGACGTCCTGGGCCTCAACCTGCGAGCCGAAGTCGCCCGTAACCACCAGGAGGTAGGCCCCTACGTGGACCTCCTCGTGGAGGTGCGGCGCAAGCTCCGAGACGCGAAGCAGTGGTCCCTCGCCGACGAGATCCGTAACGCGCTCACGGATCTTGGCGTGACCGTCAACGATGGACCAGGCGGGACTTCAACCTGGTCCATCGAACGCTAGTCTTTACATAAGTTCGGCGATCAACGTCTGGGCGGTTGCCTGGTCAATCCCCAGCGGCTGCCGCGCCACGGGACCACGCTCCAACACGGGCTCCAGTTCGTCGAGCGCAGGCAGATCGGTGCGCTGCCAGAACAGGCCGATCGGAATTTCCTCGCCCCACTCGTAACCACGCTGCATCGCCATGTGGAAGTCGGTGGGGTCGTAGCCCGTGCCTTCGAGCTTCACGGTGCGCTGCTTGAAAAACTCGTGCGTGTTGTCTCGATTGAACGTGACGCACGGCGAGAAGCAGTCGATCAGCGCAAAGCCGCGGTGTTGGATGCCGCCCTTGATCAGGTCGGTCAGGTGGCGCACCTGGCCGGTGTAGCCGCGAGCAACGTAGGTGGCGCCGGCGGCGATGGCAAGCGGAATGGGGTTGATCGGGTTTTCAACGCTGCCGTTCGGGGTCGACTTCGTCTTCATTCCTTTGGTCGACGTCGGCGAGAGCTGCCCGGTCGTCAGGCCGTAGATCTGGTTGTCCATGATCACGTACGTGACATCGACGTTTCGACGCATCGCATGGATCAGGTGGTTGCCGCCAATGCCATACCCGTCGCCGTCGCCACCGGTGACGATGACTTTCAACGAGTTGTTCGCGAGCTGAGCGCCAGTGGCGACCGCCAACGCACGCCCGTGCAGCGTGTGCATACCGTAGGTGTTGATGTACCCCGGCAGGTTCGACGAGCAGCCGATGCCCGAGACGGTGAGAACCTCGTGGGGGAGCAGACCCAGCTCGACGATGGCCTGTTTCAAGGAGTGCAGCACGCCAAAGTCGCCGCACCCAGGGCACCAATCCGGGTCAGTGTGACCCTTCATGTCCTTGACGGTCAGAGTCGGTCGCTCTTCGATTTCTAGAACCATGATGCTTTCTTCGTCCCCTACACCAGGATCTCGTGCCGCGGCACGTAGCGGGTGGTCTCTTTCGCCAGAATCTGTTTCACACCGTCCACGATGTGGTG
>JAFAZN010000098.1 GCA_019239775.1 Chloroflexota bacterium | reverse complement strand
CGAGGTGGGTCCGCCCGTAGGATGGCGCCGACACCGCCGGTGTTCGCTACCTTTACGTGCTCGACGGACGTGTCCGCGGGGGCGGCTTGCTGATCTGCTGGAGCCGCGGCGGCGGCACCATTGGCGTCTGGCGCAATCGCTGCCACCGGCGTGGGCAGGAAATGCGGAGTGTTGTCTGCCAGAAGCGACTTCGGGTTGAAGTTGGCGATCTCTTCAGCAGCCGGCGACGGCGCTGCCTTGGCGGCATTCATCGCCATCCAGATCGCGCCGATCGCCAGCACGATCAGCACCAGCGCTACGATGCGCGCAACGGGCAGGTCCGCGCCCGGACCTAGCACGTAGCGCGAAGAGCGAGTGGTGGCGTGTCCCGCGCGAATGGCCATGTCCTTCAGGCTGGCCATAACGCAATAGGCGTGCCGCTCAGGCGCCGCGGACCAGGTACCAGGCGATGCCTGGGAAGATGCTCATCACCACCACGGCCAGTGTGGCCAGCACCACTCCTGGCAGAAGAACCGGGCGCGAGTCGACGGCAACCGAAGGCTCAGCCCGCAGTGCGGCAAACAGGTCAGGCAGCGGCCGCAGGTAGTACAGCACGCTGAACACGCCACCGGCGACGGCGATCAGAGTCGGCAGCCAGCCCGCGGCTTGCCAGGCCACCACCAGCACGGCGAGTTTGGCCCAAAAACCTGGCGTCGGCGGAATACCAGCCAGTGAGAACAAGCCAAGGCCCAATGCCAGCGCGCGCCAGCGGCCAATCGTGCGCAAGTCCACACTCCAGGGTCCTGCCAGACCAGCGAACACGAGCATGGCCATACTGGCGTACGCCGCGGCATAGAAGCCAGCCGTCACCGCGCCTGCAGGGCCAGATCCCAGCGCAAGCCCAATGAAGCCCGCATGCGTGATCGCGCTGTAGGCGAGCATGCGCCGTAGATCTCTCGCCTGCGCGATCGCCCCAAACGTGCCCCACACGATCGTGATGCAGCCGATCCAGATCAAGACCTGACCGAGCGACGCCCCCGCGGCCAGCACGATGCGACCTAGCGCGAACGCCGCCGCGAGTTTGCTCGCGCTCATCACAAACCCGGCGAGCCCCGGTGCAGCCGCGGTATAGGCGTCGAGGGCGCCCCAATGCAGCGGTACCAGCGCGAGCTCGAAGGCGATACCCAGGCCAACCAGCACGATGCCCGCCAGCACGAGCGGACTCGCGGCAATCTGCGCCGCGGTCGGAAACGCCAGCGAGCCGCCGCCCAGGTAGACCAGGCCCAGCCCATAGAGCAGGCTCGCCAGTGAAATCGCGCCGAGCACGATGTACTTGAACGCCGCCTCCAGCGACCGATCGCCAGCGCCCAGCGCGACCAGGATGACCGCGCTCAATGCCAGCGTTTCCAGACCAACGACCGCCTGCAGCAGGTCGGTCGCCTGCGCCAGCCCGATCGCGCCAGCGGTCCCCAGTAGCAACAGCGCCGCCGCTTCGGCTACGTGCTGCGGGACCGCGGGCTCCAGGACCGGGATGAGGAGTAGCGCAATAGCGCACACTCCACAGAGCGCGACGATGGCCAACGCCAGCGGCTGGGGTGTCTGCAGCCCGAAACCCGCCGAAATTACAGCGAATGGCAAGCCGGCGTAGGCAACCACACGCGGATGCGTCGAGAGCAGCGACACCACCAGCAGCAGCACAACCGCGCCGAATACCAGGATCACGACAGCCCAGTACGTCGGCGTCATCTGAACGCGACCACCCGAACGAGCAGGACGACGGCGACGCCGATGAGCGAGCCGAAGGCGTACCTTGCGACGAGCCCCGATTGCACGCGCGAAAACGCATCTGAAACGGCATAGCCTCCCACGGCAATCGCGCGCACCCAGCCGTCCGGCCGATAGGAGGTTTCGCCACGAGCGAGCGCAGCCTGCGGCCGCAGGACGTACCACGCCACGCCAAGAAAGCCGATGGCGCCGAGCACAAACGCCAGGGCTCCCGTGATGTTCAGGATCGGAACGGTGGCGACGGGACCGACGATGGCTTCGGGCAGCACCGAGGGCAGCCACAGAATGCCAACCCAACCCAGGACGAGCGAGCCGACCATCAGCGGTACCAGTGACCAGTTCATCGGGCGCTCCGCGCCAGGGTCGTGATGGACAGTGTGAGGATCGACCGCCGGTGCCATGTACACGATGGCGAAGAGGCGGCCGATGTAGCCACCCGTGAGAATCACGGCGGCCAGAAGAAGCCAGCCGACGATCGGCGTGCTGCTGTTGATCGCGGCGTCGACGATCGCGTCTTTGCTGAATCCACCCGCGGTAATCAGCGGCGTACCGATCAGAGCCAGCGAGCCGATGAGAAAACCCCACCGACTGAAAGCGAAGAAGCGGCCCAGCCCGCGCAGGTCGGCCAGGCCTTCGCGGCCGCCGGCGCCGTGGATCACAACACCTGCGGCCAGGAACAACAGCGCCTTGAACGAAGCATGCGTGAACAGGTGAAACAGCCCGGCGAACGGCACGCCTACCCCGACACCGGCAAACATGTAGCCGAGCTGCGCCACCGTCGAATAGGCGATGCCCTTTTTGAAGTTGGCCTGGAAGAGGCTCGCCACGCTGGCGCCGATCGCGGTAGCCACCCCGATCGCCGCAATCCACAGGCTGACCTGGGGCGCCAGAGTCAGGAGCGCGTGCGTGCGCACCAGCAGATAAACGCCGGCGGCAACCATCGTGGCGGCGTGGATCAGCGCGCTGATCGGCGTCGGGCCAGCCATCGCGTTGGGCAGCCAGAAGTACAGCGGACCTTGCGCGGACTTCGCCGCCGCCGCGACGAATAGCAGAAGCGCCAGGAACTCGGCGCCGCCAAAGCCGGCAGTGCACTGCGAGGTGCCCAGGTTTACCAGCGCGCCGCAGCCTGTTGGGACGATCGAGGCGGCCAGCAGCAACGCGCCATCGCCGACTGCGTTCGCGGCGAGCGCCTGCAAGCCTGCGCCGAGCGTGCCCGGTCGATCTCGCCAGAACGAGATCAGCAAAAAGCTCGAAATACCGACGCCAGTCCAACCGATCAGCAGAACGGCCAGGTTCCCGGCGAGCACCAGCAATCCCATGGCGGCCACGAACAGGTCGAGATAGACGAAGAACCGGCGCTTGCCCGGGTCGTCGGCCATGTAGCCGAGCGAATAGACATAGACGACGGTCGCAACCGCGCCGAGAATGACGAGAAGCAGCGCGCTAAGAGGATCCGCCAGCGCACGGTAGGCGCCATCTGGCAGAAACGGGAGCCACCCGTCGAACGTGACCGAGTAGGAGCCGCCTTGCGCGAGCGCGATCAGCGCCACCACCAGGAGTACCGGCGGTCCAAGGAGACTGGCGTACCCCGCTCGGCGCTGACCGGTTGGGACTCCGAGCCCTGTCAGAAGGAGGCCGGGAAGTGTGAAAACCCAGGCCCACGCCAGAAGCGGCATCATCCGCGCAGCTCCACGGCATCGTCCACGTCTGGAATGGCACGGCGGCGGAACAACGCCAATGCCAGTGCGAGGCCAATGACGGCTTCCGCGGCGGACAGTACGAGTACGACCAAGGCCGCGGCCTCGGCGTCAGCTCCGCCATGTACGCGCGCGCCCAACACGATCAGCAGGTTCGCCGCGTTCAGCATGACCTCGATGGCCATGAGCAGGGCCACCGGGTGGCGGTGCATCAGCGCGCCCGCGCCGCCGATCGCAAACAACACGGCGCTGGTGCCTAGCACGAGAACCTCAGAGCTCATCGGTGCATCACCAGAGTCCGTGGCTCGGTCGCCTTGGCAGGTACGGCTGTGCGCGTGCGCGGCTCGTGACGACGCCAGATCACCACGGCCCCGATGATGGCCACGAGCAGAAGTGGAGCGGTGAGCTCAAAGCCCACGAGCAACGAACCGAACAGCGCATGTCCCACCGCGACCACCGAAAGATCCCCGGGAGTTACCACGGGAATTGCGCCTGCGGCCAGCGAGGCGGCAAGGGCAATCAGGACGGCCGCGGCTGCCACCAGTCCAGCCGGCAGGCGGGCTCCAGTCGGTGCGAGCTCACGGCCACCCGTAGGTAGCAGCGTGACCACGAACAGGAACAGCACGACGATGGCGCCCGAATAGATGACGATCTGGCCAACGGCGACCATCGCCGCGGACAGTACGCCGAAAAGCGCGGCCAGCGACAGGCTATGCACGAGCAGGAAGATCGCCGCGTACACGGGCCGGCGGGCCGAAACCACTCCGAGCGCAGACGCAATCGCCACAATGCACCCGGGCAGCAGCGGGATAAACAGCCCGTCCATCAATTAGGCCAGCGGATGATGTCGCTCTTCGGGGGGCGACTCGATGGGCGCACCAATTGGCCGGTGCGCGCGGTAGACCTCGCCGAGATCCTCGTCCGTCGGGATCTGGCGGCGCAGCTCGGGATCCGTCTCATCGACATCCGCGTGATACTGGCGTGGCGGCGCGTACTTCTCGGGATCCAGGAGCATCTGCTTGGTGTAGACGAACTCTGGCCGCGCAAAATCGGCGAGCTCGTACTCCGGACCGAGCCTGATCGCATCAACTGGGCAAGCTTCCTCGCAATAGCCGCAGAAGATGCAGCGGATCATGTTGATCTCGTAGATCGACGCGTATCGCTCGCCAGTCGAGACAGGCGCAGCGGGATCGTTGTCCGCCGCCTGAACGTAGATCGCACTCGACGGGCAAGCCGCCGCGCACAATTCGCAGCCGATGCACCGCTCCAGCCCATCAGCATGGCGGTACAGGCGGTGTCGCCCGCGGAATGCCGGGGGTAACGTCCGCTTGACCTCGGGATACGGCAGCGTGGTCGGCGGCTGTGCCGCGTGACGCAGCACTGTCCAGAAACCGCGCGCGAGACCACGCGCTCCATCAAGCATGCTTTTTCTTATCGACCTCCCGAGAAGAAGACGACCAGCACCGCGGTCACCAGCACGTTCAGCAGGCCCAGCGGCAGCAGCAGCCCCCAGGACAGTCGCATCAGCTGGTCGTACCGCAGGCGCGGCAACGTCGCGCGCAGCCAGACAAAGATGAACGCAAAGACCGTCATCTTGATGAGCAGCCACCACGGGCCGTTCAGCAGATTGAAGGGACCCAGCCAGCCACCGAAAAACAGCGTTGCCGCGATCGCCGAAACGGTGAGCACGTTGACATACTCGGCGATGTAGTACAGCGCGAAGCGAAAGCCGCTGTACTCCGTGTGATAGCCAGCCACAAGCTCCTGTTCGGCTTCGGGAAGATCGAATGGGGCGCGGTTGGTTTCGGCAATGGCCGCCGTGAAGTACAGCAGGAAGCCCAGCGGCTGGAGGATGACGAAGGGCACCGAGTGCGCCTGCTCGTCGACGATCTGGTTGATTGAAAGCGTGCCGCTGACCAGCACGACGCCAACCAGCGCCAGTCCGAGAGCCAGCTCGTACGAGACGACCTGTGCGCCACCCCGCAACGACCCGAGCAGCGAGTATTTCGAGCCAGACGACCAGCCGCCCAGCACGACGCCGTAGACGCCGAGTGAGCTGGCGCCGATCAGATACAGCAGCGCCACCGGCATGTCCTGGATGACCAGCCCAATCGACCTACCGGCGATCGAGATGGTGGGACCGATCGGGATGACGACGAACGCCGCGAGGGCGGCCACCAGCGAGATACCAGGCGCGAGTGGATAGAGGAACCGATCGGCCATGGCTGGCCGGACATCCTCTTTGAAGAACAGCTTGAGCGCATCCGCAAGGGGTTGCAGGAGGCCCGTTGGGCCGACGCGGTTCGGTCCGATGCGCACTTGCAGCCGACTGATGACGCGTCTCTCAAACCAGGTCATGTACGCCATGCCGGTCAGCAGGGCGAAGATGATCACCAGCGAGCGAATGACGTCGATCAAGACATCAAACACGCGCGATCAGCGCCTTCTCGCGCACGATCTCACTCAGATGCGGGTGCTCATCGATCATGCGGCCGCGGATTGCCTCGAGGTCGTCACTGCCTGGCACGGACATGCCCAGGCGGATGCCGATCTCGGCAGCCAGACCCCAATCTGTGCGCGCCTGGGTTGGCGGCGCGGCGCCGCCTTCCTGGTGCTGGATGCGACCGTCCAGGTTGATCAGGCTGGCCTGCCGTTCGTAGGCATGCGCCATTGGCAGGACAACGTCGATGTGCTCGCTATCGGGGACTGGCCCCGACGTGGCGAGTACCAAGCGCCCAAAGGACCCGACTTTCAGCTGTGACCAGTCCTCGTCGCCGATCGCCAGAATGCCTTTCGCGGTAAGGACTTGATCGACGTCACCTCTTGCCAGTTCGGGGGCGAGCTCCAGCGCACCGCGCCCATTTGCGCCCAGCAGCGGTGCACCCACCAGGCCTGTTTCGCCGTTGGCGCCGAGCCGTGTCGCGAACGCCTCCAGGTCCGAACGGTGTCCTGCCACCAACGCCGGGTGCACCAGGACGGCCACTGGTCCTTCAACGGCTTGGACGTCTGAAAGGTGCGCGAGCGGATCGCCCTTGAGCCATGTTGCGGTGTTGCGCCACAGACCGTTCCGGTCCCCGAGAACGGTCAGTTTCGCGCCCGCCAGAACTGCGCGGCGGATCCACAGCGCTAGAACGGGGAGGTCCTCCCAGGCGTCCAATCCAATGAGGACGATGGACTTGCAGCGCTGCAGGTTTTCGATCCTGCCGTCAACCGGCCACGCTTCACCAGCTGGTGGCCACAACGCGCCGGGTAGCCGAGGGCCGAGACGCTGCAGAATCCAGAACGCTTCGTTCGACAGCCGTTGGGAGGCCAACACACCTGCGCTGCTGCCGAGAGTTTCGGCGGCTCGCGCCAGCGCCTCGTCCCAGGTGGCGGGAGCCAAGGCATCGCCGCGACGCACCATCGGTCGCATCGGACGGCATTCGGGCGGCGTTGGCAGCGTTTCGAATCGACCACGGTCGCACAACCAGCCGTCGTCGACCGCCCGGTTGCGACGTGACCACAAGCGCAGCACGGTCTCGCTGCGACTGTGGACCTCGATGTTGCAGCCAACCGCGCAGCCGCTGCAGATGGAGGGCGTTCGCACCAGGTCCCACGGCCGCGCTTTGAAGCGATAGCTGCGGCTGGTGAGCGCGCCCACGGGGCACAACTCGATGGTGTTGCCGGCGTAGATCGACGTGTACGGCTCGCCGTTCAGCGTGGCGATCTCGCTATCAGCCCCGCGCTGCACGGCGGCGAGCGCTTCGTCGCCGGGGATCTCCTGGTGAAAGCGGACGCAGCGGTAGCACATGATGCAGCGCTCGCGATCGAGCACGATCTGCGGTCCCAACGGGTACGCCTTCTCCTTGTGGCGCTTTTCTTCGGTAAAGCGCGAGGCGCCTGGGCCATGGCGGAACGTGTTGTCCTGCAGCGGGCATTCGCCGCCTTTGTCGCAGATCGGACAGTCCAACGGATGGTTGGCCAGCAACAGCTCCAGCACGCCGTTCTGGGCACCTTTGACGTCGTCGGTGATCGTGTGGACGACCATGTCAGCCGCCACCGGAGTGGTGCACGCGGTCTGGAGCCGCGGCAGTTTTTCAATCTGCACCAGGCACATGCGGCAGGCGCCGACCGGCTTCAGCCGCTCTTCGTAGCAGAACACTGGAATCTCGAAGCCGACCAGCTTGGCGGCCTCAATCAGCAGCATGCCCTTGGGCGCTTCGACTTCGACGCCGTCGATGGTGAGCTTGACCGTCTCAACCCCGGGGGTAGTCACCATGCGGGGTATGGGCACCTTCCGTCGTTGATGTGCTGTTCGTATTCCTCCCTGTACTGTTTGACGGTCGCGACGACGGGCGACGTGGCGAAGTCACCCAGTGCGCACAGCACCTTGCCTGAGATTTCGCCTGAAAGCGACAGCAGCAAATCCAGGTCGCCAGGCACCCCTCGGCCTGCCTCGATGCGCTTGAGAATCTTCAAAAGCCACGACGTCCCCTCGCGACAAGGCGTGCACTTGCCGCACGACTCGTGGCGGAAGAACTCTTCCATCAACGCCGCCGCCCGCACGATGCACGTGTCCTCATCCAGCACGATCAAAGAGGCCGATCCGAGCATCGAGCCCGCGGCCTGGACCGAGTCGTAGTCGAGCTTCGTATCGAGCTTGTCGGCCGTCAGAATCGGCGCCGAAACGCCCGCTGTGAGAACGCCCTTGACGGCCTTACCCCCAATGACGCCGCCACCATACGAGTCGATCAACTCGCGGACGGTCACCGCGCCGAGCGGCAGTTCGTAGTTGCCAGGCCGGTTCACACGGCCCGAGAGGCAGAAGATCTTGGGACCCGTGTTGCGCGGTGGGTTGCCAATGCCGTTGTACCAGGCACTCCCGCGGTCGATGATGCCTGGCACATTCGCCAGCGTCTCGACGTTGTTGATCACAGTTGGCCGTCGGTACAGTCCTTCAACGGCTGGGAACGGCGGGCGCGAGCGCGGCATCGGCCGACGTCCTTCCAGCGACTCCAACAGCGCTGTCTCTTCACCACAGATGTAGGCGCCGGCGCCTCGAAAGACGATGATGCGCACGTTGATCGAGGTCCCCAGACAGCCTGCTCCGAGAACGCCCGCGGCTTCGGCTTCGGCGATCGCAGCTTCCAGTCGATCGGCTGCGCAGACGTATTCGCCGCGGATGTAGATGAACGCGGTCTCCGCGCCGATCGCGTAGCAGCACAGCGCGATGCCCTCGAGCACTCGATGCGGCTCGACCTCCATGAGCTCGCGGTCTTTGAACGTACCGGGCTCGGATTCATCCGCGTTGACCGCGACGTACTTGGCGCCCGGTGCCTTGGGAATGAAGCTCCACTTGTTGCCGGTTGGAAAGCCCGCCCCGCCGCGACCTCGCAAGCCGGCTGCTTTAACTTCTTCGATGACCTGGTCGGGGGTCATCGTGGTCAGCGATTTCTTCCAACCGGAGTAGCCGTCTTCAGACCGGTACTCATCCAACCCAACAGGTTCCGTTCGACCTGGATGGGGTAGGAGCACCCTCTGGTACTCAACCACGTGTTAGCTCCGCGATGAGAGCCTTGCGGCCTTCACCATCGAGGTTTTCGTAGTAGAGGTCGTCAACTCGGGCCATGGGCGCTCTGTGGCAGGCACCAAAGCATTCACTGGTCCGCTCGACCTCAATGGTGTCGCGGTCGTGGAGTTCGGAACGTAGTTCGCGGATGAGCTGTTCTGCGCCGCGAAGCGCGCACGGTAGTTGGGCGCACACCACCACGCGCGTGGTCGGACCTGGCTCGGTGTGCAGCATCGTGTAGAACTCCGCGATCTCCAAAGCGGCGGAGTGCGGCACGCCAACCACGTCGGCGGTCTCGGCAATAGTTTCCGGCGGCAGCCAGCCCTGTTCCCGCTGCGCCACCTTCAGTGCGGGCAGCAGCGCGCTGCGGCGTTCGGGGAAACGCGCGACGAGCGCCTGAATTTCGTCGCGAGTCCGGCCCGACAGACTCAACGGTCGACCTCTCCCATGATCGGGTCCATGCTGGCGATGCACGCCACCACGTCAGCCACAAGTCCGCCTTCGATGATCTTTGGCAGTGCTTGAAGGTTGGCGAAAGAGGGAGCGCGCTCGTGCACGCGTATGGGCCGACCTGATCCGTCGCTGACCACGTAAAAGCCAAGTTCGCCGCGCGGTGATTCCACGCCGACGTACGCCTCGCCAACTGGCGGCCGGATGCCTTCGGTCCACAGCTTGAAGTGGTGGATCACCGCCTCCATGCTTTTGGCCAGCTCTTCTTTGGGCGGCGGCATGACCTTGCGGTCTTCCGTGTGAACTGGGCCGTCGGGCATTCGGTCGAGTGCCTGGCGACAGATCTTCACACTCTCCCGCATCTCCGCCACACGCACCAGGTAGCGGTCGAAACAGTCGCCGACACGGCCGGTTGGCACCTCGAACTGGTACGTCTCGTAGCCGCAGTACGGGTTCGACTTGCGGATGTCCAAAGCCACCCCTGAGCCGCGCAGCGCTGGCCCCGTGACTCCTAAGGCCAACGCGTCATCGGTGGGGAGCAGTCCAATGCCCTCGGTGCGTTCCCTGAAGATCGGGTTTCCCGTGAGTAATTCCTCATAAGCATCGATGTAGCCCGGCATGACCTCGATGAATTCGGAAATTCGGTCGAGCATGGCGGGTTCGACGTTTTGGGCAACGCCGCCGGGCCGAATAAATGAGGTCATCATGCGCTGGCCGCTGATGCCCTCGAAGAAGTCCATGATCTTCTCGCGCTCGCGCCAGCAGTACAGGAATGGCGACGTCGCACCGAGGTCGATCGCCATCGAGCCCACGAACATCAGGTGCGAGGCCAGCCGCGTCAGCTCGGCCAGGATCACCCGCAGCACGACCGCGCGTGGAGGGATCGGGCAGTCCATCAGCTTTTCGATCGAGAGGGCGTACGCCAGGTTGTTGCCGAGCGGATTCAGGTAGTCCATCCGATCGGTCAGCACCACCCCCTGCACGTACGTCTTGGCTTCGAACGTCTTTTCGATGCCCGTGTGCAGGTACCCGATCACCGGCCGGCAGTGAACGACGACCTCGCCGTCGAGGGTGAGCTCCAGGCGCAGCACCCCGTGCGTGGACGGGTGCTGCGGACCCATGTTGACGGTCAGCAGCTCGCGGCGATCGGTCTCAGTCGTGGCCATAGACCTTGCGGGTGACGGTGAAGTCGACCGGTTCGCTGCCGAGGGGTTCGGTGCGGCGCAGCGGGTGACCCTGCCAGGTGTCTGGCAGCATGATGCGAGCCAGGCCTGGATGGCCGTGGAACTGGATGCCGAACAGATCGAACAGTTCGCGCTCGTACCAGTTCGCCGCCGGGACGCTGGGTGTGATGCTCGGTGCCTCACCATCCGTCCAACTCTTGACGCGCAGCCACTCGTGGCGATCCAGCGAATAGAAGAGATAGACGAGCTCGAATCGATCTTGGCGCCGCAGGCGGTCTACCGCCGTGAGGTCGACGAATCGCGAGTAACCAAGGTCATCCCGGACTCGAGAGATCTTGTTGGAGAGCTCGGCCAGCGGAACGCTTACGGTGGTGATGCCGTCGGCGGGCAGACTGATCGCGTCCGCGGCAAAGACACCGTCCAGCACCATTAGCGCGCCGTGCCGTTGCGCGGAATGCTCACGCCCGGGGCGGTCTGGGCGCCATGTCGGCCGCTGCTCTTGGCGGCGATGCGTTCTTTGAGCTTGATGATCGAATCCAGCAGCGCATCCGGCGTCGGCGGACAGCCCGGCACGTAGATATCCACCGGCACGATCTTGTCGACGCCCTGGATCAGCGCATAGTTGTTGAAGACACCACTGCACGAGGCGCAGTCGCCCATGGCGATGACCCACTTGGGCTCGGGCATCTGGTCGTACACCTCGCGCAGGACGGGCGCCATCTTCTGCGAGACGCGTCCGGCCACAATCATCAGGTCAGCTTGGCGGGGCGAGGCACGGAACAGTTCGGAACCGAAGCGGGCCACGTCGAAGCGCGACGCGCTCATCGCCATCATCTCGATGGCACAGCACGCCAGGCCAAAAGTCACTGGCCACAGCGAGGACTCACGCGCCCAGTCCTCGAGCCGGCTCAGGATGTAGCCGGGCGCGCCGGACCTCTGGTCGCTATCGCTTGGGCTGGTTATCGCCACTCCAGGGCTCCTCGCTGGCGGGCATAGATGTAGCCCGCACCCAGCACGACGAAGAAGCTCAGGATCGCCAGAATGCCGCTCCAGCCTAGGTCGCGCAGGACCACCGCCCACGGGTAGAAGAACAGGGCTTCCACGTCGAAGATCAGAAACAACATGCCCAACAGCGCAAAGCGCACCGGCCACCGCGTCTGCGTGGTGATCGGCTCGGAGACACCGCTCTCATACGGTCGGGCCTTGGCCGGACTCGGAAAGCGCGGCGATAGACGGCCGGTGACCAGCAGCAGCGCAGCCACAAGCAGGATCGCCAGGGTGAGATAGACAACGAGTGACGGCATGGCCATCAAAAGACGGCGCGGGGATGCGGGCCAACCGCATCAGTCGCGCAAGGGTTACGTGCCGCAAGTATAAGGCAAGGTGCCGCCCGGCCACTGACAAACATGCCCTCGTGGTTTGTACTCCCGCGGGTTTGCCGTCCCGTGGGGTTGCACTCGGTACGAGAAACCTTCGAGGTCCATACCTTGGTGGAAACCCGTTACTGCGTGGAGGCATCACTCCGTGGGTTCGAACTTCATGAGGGACGTACCTTTGAGGTCCATACCCTGGTCAAACCCGTTACTGTCTAGAGACATCACTCCGTGGGTTGGAACTCCGTGAGGGACGTACCTTTGAGGTCCATACCTTGGTCAAACCTGTTACGGCGTGGAGGCATCACTCCGTGGGTTGGAACTCCGTGAGGGACATACCTTCGAGGGACATACCTCCGTGAGGCACACCTCCGTGATGCGACACCTCCGTGAGGGAACACTCCTGCGTCAGGGAACCCGCCTCCGTGAGGGATACCTCCAGGTGCGTGCGTGCGCTCACCGCAGAAACCTGAGTGGCATGAAGGTGTACGCTTTTGTATTGCTCGCAAGGGGTGGCCATGAAGGTTGGCGAGATCATGACGCCGAACGTAATCAGCGTCACCGAAGACGCGACTACGCGCGAAGTCGCCCAGGTTCTGGATCGTCACCGCATCAGCGGTCTACCGGTCTGTGATGACGCCGGCCATATCGTCGGCGTGATCAGCGAGTTTGACCTGATCGCCAAGCCCACTGCCCACATCGCCAAAGACGCAATGTCGCGCGACGTGATCAGCGTCATGGAGGACACCAGCGTCGACGAGGTGCGCTACCTGCTGGTGCACCGCCGTATCAAGCGCGTTCCCGTGCTGCGCGGCCAGAAACTGGTGGGCATTGTCAGCCGCGCCGACCTCGTGCGCGAAATCGCCTTGAGCTGGGTCTGCCAGGTCTGCGGCGACACCGAGCGAGGCAAAGATCCGCCCGACCAGTGCCGCAAGTGCGGCACACCCAGCGGCTTCGAGCCGACGGTCTCGCCGCCCGTAGGCGAAGGCGCCGAGACCCAGGGCCGCGTGTGCCCCACCTGCGGTCAGGACTGGCCGAGTTAGCGCTTCTCGATTGGGACGAACGGCCGCTCGGCGGGTCCGGTGTACTCACCGCGCGGCCGGATCAACCGCCCACCCTTGAGCTGCTCTTCGATGTGTGCGACGTAGCCAGCCGTCCGTGCCGTCGCGAAGATGCTGGTAAAGATGTCGGTCGGAATCCGCAGCGAGTGGTACAGCCCCGCCGAGTAGTAGTCGACGTTGGGGTTCAACCCCAGGCCTTCGGCGGCCACCGTGCGGACCTTCTCCTGGATGTCCGCGATCCACCCCTCACCAACCGTATCGGCGACCGAAGCGGCGAGCTTCTGGAGGATGCGCGCGCGTGGATCCCACGTCTTGTAGACCGCGTGACCCATGCCTGGGAAGCGCAGCTCTGGCCGCGCACGCTCTTCGCGTGAGGCGGACAGGTAGCGCTGCAGACGATCGCGCGCCCACGCGTCGGCACGGTCGGGCGAGCCGACCTCCTCGATCATCTCGATCACGTCCTCGTTGGCGCCGCCGTGTCGCGGGCCCTTCAACGTGGCCAACGCAGCAACCATGCAGCTGTGCAGGTCCACGTACGTGCCTGCCGCGACGCGCGCGGCAAACGACGATGCGTTGAACTCGTGCTCGGCGTGCAGAGTGAAGGCCACGTCCATGGCATGCGCGGTGATGTCGTCCGGCTCCTTGCCGAAGAGCATCCACAGGAAGTTCGACGCGGCTGGTAGGTCAGGTCTGGGCGGGATCGGCTCATTGCCGTCGCGCAATCGTGCACGGGCGGTCACGATCGTCGGCACCTGACCGATCAGGCGCTCGGCTTTGGCCCGCGTCTTGGCCGGGTCCATCGACTCCGAATCGGGGTCGCTGTGAGCCAGCATCGACACGCCGCTACGCAGCGCCGCGAGCGGGTGCGCATCCTTGGGAATCATGCGCAGGTGCTCGATGATGACCGGGTCGACGTTGCGGTTCTCGGACAGCCGCTTGGTGAACGCCTCGAGCTGCTGCTTGTTGGGCAGCTCGCCTTCCCACAGCAGGTAGACGACTTCCTCGAACGAGGCGTTGGCCGCCAGGTCTTCAATCGAGTACCCGCGGTAGATCAATTTGCCGGCAAGGCCGTCTATGGTGCAGATCGCCGTCGGGGCGGCGATGACATCCTTGAGCGAGCCGGCCGCGCCTGGCGCCGGCTTGGGTTGTGTCTGCGATTGGGGCTGATTCGCGGTTGCTGACGTCACTGTGAGCACCTCACTCCTTAAGTGAAACCATACGCCCCTGCGGTTGTAAGAGGCCTCTCACAGCGCTGCCACATTGCTTTCACGCGCACGGACCAGCGCAGCGCCTCGCGTGAGAGAATTGCGCCCTAGATCGATGGACATGGCCTTTGCCGAGACCGTGCGGGAGCTGCTCACGGCGCTTGCCTCAGGCGCCGAACCGCCAATTCCGGCGGGCGGCGGCCTTGGTCGTGTGCTGCGCGAAGCGGGCCCAACTGCACGTCAGGCGGTGGCCGTGCTCGTTGACCGCTGGTTCCGCACGTCCACGCTGAGCGAGTTGCCGCTGAACCGCGCCGACCTCGACGAGGATGAAAAGCTCCACGCCACGCTGAGCGAGCACGTGGTCGCCAAGCGGCGCTGGCAGGAGCTGTCTACGAACGAGTCCACGTTCTATCGCTACCGGCGTACCGCGATGGGGGCATTCGCGGAACACCTGTGGTCCGAAATCCAGGACCGTCCGGTCCCGAGTAACCGACCCCTCCCTGAGTACCAGCGCTTCATTGGCCGCGAGCGCGAGATTGCCACGCTGTTGCGTCTGCTCGACGAACCGGGCGGCACCATCGTAGGCATCGAAGGCCCGGGCGGCTCGGGCAAGACCGCACTGCTGCACGCCGTGGCAGACGCGTGCGAGGTCGCCGGCCGGGCCTGGCAACCGGTATCCGCCGACACACATCACAGCGTGCCGCTGTTCGACGCGTTCGTGTGGGTCGCCTGCACTGACGGCAGCGGCCTGGCGATGGTCCTGGAAGCGGTCGCCCGCACGCTGGATTACCCGGGCCTGCTGGCACGCGGCCTCGAAGACCGCCGCCAGGCCGTGCGCGATCTGCTGAGCAAACGCGCTGTCCTTCTCCTGGTCGACGACGTCGATCGCGGCGACGCCGCCGTCCTCGCCTTCCTGGCCGACCTGCCGGGCCGCAGCCGTGCGCTCGTAACTGGTCGCCGTCGCCTGCCGAGCGAAGTCCGCGCCCTTCTGCCCGATCCGCTCGGCCCTGATGCCGTGCGCGAGCTCGTCCTGGCAGAGGCCGAACGCCAGGGCGCCCCTGAGATGGGCCGCGCCCTGGCTGGCGCCGAGGACCCCCTGACGGCCGCGGCGCGTTACCCGCTCCTGGCCGGCTGGGCCGTTGCCCAGTTGCGCCGCGGACAGACCGTCGAACGCGTTCGACAACGCCTCGCCCGCGCCGAGGGCGAGGTTTTTGGCGAGATGTTCGCCGCATCCATTGCCGGTCTCCGACCGCCCGCGCACGACCTCCTGGCCACCCTGCCGCTGCTGGTCGCACCGGCGTATCGGGCGACCCTGCTCGCGGCCGGCGGAGAGTCTGCCGAGGGTGCCCTCGACGAGCTGCTCGAGACCTCGCTGCTGGAGGCCAGTGGTCCGCCAACGGATGAGGCCCGCCAGTACGAGCTCCACGCCGTCACGCGCAGCTTCGTCATGGCGCACTTGCCGTTGCCCGCGACGCTGCAACGCTGCGCGCTCGCACGCCTGGCCGAGCACTACGCCGGCCTCTCAGAAATATGGGGCGGCGCAGCGTTCAACTGGCGCTCGTTTCGCCGCCTCGAACGCGAGCTGCCGAACATCATGGCGGTTCTCGAAGCAAGCAGCGCCCAAGCGCGCGAGCGCGAGGCCGATCCACCGGGCGCTGTCTTCGATCGAGCCATCCTGCAGCTGGCGCACGGTCTGCGCAACGTGTTTTCGCTCGGCGGCGCCTGGTCGGAGGGACTGGTGCTGTTCCACCGCGCCATCGAGGCCGCCCGCCGCCTCGACGATGCCCGCGCCGAAGGCTGGAACCTCTACCGCCTCGGCGTACTGCACTACGAGCTTGGCAGTGGTGGCTACGCCGAAGTCGCCCAACGCGCCCGCGAGGCAGTTGAAATCCTGGGCAACGCGGGTGACCTGCGCGGCCGCGGGCACGCGCTGCGGTTGCTCGGCCGCGCCACGCGCGCTCGCGGCAACAACGCCGAAGCCGAGCGCCTGCTCATGCAGGCCGAAGCACTGCTGGCGGAGCACGGACACGGTGACGATGTGGCGATCGTGCGCGCCAGCCGCGCGGACCTCCTGCGCCTCTCCGGCCGCCTCGACTCCGCGCGTGAGCTCTATGAAGCCGTACTCGGCATGGATCTGCGCGATGCCGTCACCGAAGCCAACGTACGGAAGGACCTCGGCGAAATCGCGCTTTCATGCGGGGAGCTCGAGCACGCCCAGTACGCGTTTGAGGCCGCCGAAGCGCTGGCGGCTCCGGCGGGCGCTCGCGCCATCGTGGCGCACTCACGACTTGGCCAGGCTCGCGTCGCGCAACGCCGCGGCGATCCACCACGCGCGCAATCGCTGGCGCGCGACGCGGCGGATCTCTTCGAACGGCTGGGAGATCTGGACCGCGCGTACGAAGCCCGCTCAGTGGTTGCATAGCTGAAGCGACTGTCAGACGTGTACTCTACGGGCCAGTTTCCGTGGCCCGAGACCGCGAAGATCAAGACCCGCGTCCGAATGCCGTGACGATCCGAGACGTCGCCCGTGCGGCCAGCGTCTCGATCAGCACGGTCTCGCACGTGCTCTCCGGAAAACGCCCGACCAGCGGTGCGACCCGCCAGCGCGTCGAAGACGTCATTCAACGGCTGGGCTATCGCCCCAATCGGGTGGCTCAGAGCCTGGTCTGGCGACGACCTTTCGCGCTTGGCCTGATCATCCCTGATATCCGCAATCCCTACTTTCCGGCGTTTGCGTTGGGCGCCGAAGATCGGGTCCGCGATCGCGGCTACACGTTGGTCCTCGGCAACAGCGAATACGACCCGGAGCGGGAAGAGTCCTACCTGGAGCTCGTGCGCTCGCAACAGTTGGCCGGCGCGATCTATTGCCTGGGCGACGAGATGAGTCCGATCCTGGCACATATCCAGCGAGCGGTGGAGGAAGGTCTGGCGGTGGTGCTAGTGCACAGCCCGATGGCCAGTGTGCCCACGGTCTGCGCAGACAATCGCCAGGGCGGCCGGCTGGCGGCGCAGCACATCCTCGAACTGGGCCACCGCCAGATTGGCATCATCAGCGCCCTTCCGCTCGACGAGGGCATGGCCGATCGCGAGGCCGGCTTCCTCGACGTGCTGCGCGAAACGGGGATGGGCGTGGATCGCACCGCCGTCCCGAGCATGTACGGCAATCACCAGATCGAGGGTGGCCACCAGGCAACCACCGAGCTGCTGGAGCACGCTCCACAGCTCACCGCCATCTTCGTCCTGAACGACCTCATGGCTCTCGGCGCGCTCGAGGCGGCGCGCGCCAGCGGCCGCCGCGTGCCAGATGACGTCTCGATCATCGGCTTCGACAACATTCCCTTCGCGGCGCTGGCCAATCCGCCGCTGACGACGGTCGGCCAGCCGATCCGCCAGTTGGGCGAACAGGCCGCCGACCTGCTGTTGCGGGTCATCGAAGACGGCGTGGCGCCGGTTGAAGCCAGTACCCAGCCGAACGTGCTGCTGCCGAACGAGCTCATCGTGCGCGGCTCCACTGCTCCCCCGCCTGTGTGAAATTTCGTCTCGGCTTCGCGCCGATCACCTGGAACAACGAAGATCTCCGCGGCGAACTCGCTCCAACGGTGCCCTACGAAAGCGTGCTCGACGAGATCGCCTCCTGCGGATACTCGGCCACCGAACTTGGAGACGGCTTTCCCAGAGATCCTGTGGTTTTGCGCAGTGCGCTGCACGCCTGTGGGCTCGAGCTCACGTCGGGGTGGTGCGGCCTGCCCCTGCTCGCCGCCAGCGCCGAAGACGACCTCACGCATGTGGCGACCATCTGCGAGCTTCTGCGAGACGTCGGCGCTACGTTTGTGAACCTCGCGGACCAGGGCACACCCGAACGGAAGGCCTGCGCCGGCCGCGCCGCCGAAGGCCCACAGCTCAGCACGCGCGAGTGGGACCTTCTCGCGGACCGGGTCCGTCGAGCCGCAAACACCGCACGAATCTTCGGCCTGCAGCCACTCTTCCATGCCCACGCCGGGACCTGGGTTGAAACTCGCTCGGACCTGGAGGAAGTACTCTTGCGCATTCCAGGGCAGGAGTTGAAGCTCGTCTGGGACGTCGGCCACGCGCTCTACGGCGGAATGGACCCCATCGAGGTCATTCGAAGTCACCCGCAGCGCATCGCGTACGTCCATTTGAAAGACGTCGACGGCGACGCGCTCGAGGCATTGAGGCGCGAGCGCCTTGGTTTCGAGGAAGGCATCCGCCGCCGTGTGTTCACCGAGCTTGGCCGCGGTGTCCTCGACATCCCTGGCCTGCTCGCGGTGTTGGGCGAGATCGACTACGCTGGCTGGCTCATGGTCGAGCAGGATTCAACCTGGCTCGCGCCCGGCGAAAGTGCGCGGGCTAGCCGCGAGTACCTTCGCACTCTAGGTATCTGACGGCTACTTCATCTGCACGATGCGGATGTGATTCCCAAACGGGTCCCGCAGGCCGACGTCGATGCCGTAGTCGCGGTCAACTGGTTCCTGCGTGATCTCGACGCCTTTGTTGAGCAGGTCCTCGTACGTCTTTTGACAGTTATCGGTGGTGAAGCCCACCGTAAAGCCAGTTGCGCCTTTGCTGACCAGCTCGCGAATCTGCCCCGCGGCCTGGGTATCCACCGAAGGCGGCGCCGGCAGCTCTAGCAGAATCTCGCGGCCCATGTCGCCCGGTACACCGACGGTGAGCCAGCGCATGAAGCCGAGGTTCTGGTCCGAGCGGACCTCGAGCCCTAATTTGTTGACATAAAAGTCGACTGCCTGATCCTGGTCAAGTACCCACACGTGCGAGATCGAAATGTTCTTCAACATGCCCCGGATCCTAGTGCTGGGATCGTTAACCGGTCTTCTCCGAAACTGCTGCCTGCTGTGCGAGCGCCCAGCCCGCGCCGACCGGCAGTTTCGGCAAATCGGTCGCGGGCCGCGTCCAGGCCATCGCGAAGCAGGTCGGCACCCCGCCGCGTGGCTCGGCCCCGGCGCGGTATTCGCGCGGTGACACCCCCACGATCTCACGAAACGTGCGGCTAAAGGTGCCCAGGCTGGTGAAGCCCACGTCGAGGCTGATGTCGGTCACGCTGCGGTCGGTTTCGCGCAGCAGGAACATGGCCCGCTCCACGCGCCGGCGCTGAAGATAGCGGTGCGGCGTTTCGCCGAAGGTCGCGCGAAAGCTGCGAATGAAGTGGGCCTCAGAGATGCAGGCAATCTCGGCGAGTCGGAGCACGTCGAGCTCTTCGGCGTACGTGCGGTCGATGGCGTCGCGCGCCCGCAGCAGTCGTCGGTTCGACTCTTCGACCGCCAGGCTCAAGTGCTCATCCCGCCGGGCGGTAGTATGCCAGAGTCATGGCCGCGCCCCGGCGCGTCGTCCAGGCGGTTGAAGCCGCGATCGTCGCCTCAGCCAACCTGGCTGCTCTCCAGCACGTCTCGGCGGCCGCCGAGGCTTGTCAGCGCCTTGGTCGACTCAGCTCGGGCCGCTGGCGGTCGGCTGCGCGTGACCTCGCCGGCCTCGAGGAGGACTTGCAAACGTCGCTGTCCAGTGCGGCTGAGACGTTGGCCAGCCGGGCCGAGGACGTCGGCGTGCCCGAGGATGCGCTGTGGACAGTCGGCGACGCGGCAGCCACGCTCGACCTGTTGCGCGAGCTCGCGCTGGAGTCGCTTGAAGGAGACGATGCGCCGGCCGCCCGGGTGTTGCGGGGTGAGGTGCTCTTCGGCGCGTCGTTTGTGGAGGACCCCGAACTGCCAGATCGAGGTACCACGTTGCTGTTCGGCTGGCCTGATCCGCTGGCGCCGGCGAGCTGGCCATGGCAGGCTAACTGGGTGGTTGGCGATGCACAGGACGAGGACCGCTCTGGCGACACTGACGGTTCGGACGCCTCTGACGGTACTGACGCGTCTGATTCCTCGGACGCCGAGGAGTTGGACCTGTTCGAGGCCGGCGAGCTGGAGGGCGACGATGCGCTCTCAGCGGAGTTGGCGGACGCGCTCAGTTGCAGCCGCGACGATGCAAGAGCCGCCCTGCGCGCCACCGCCATGGCCCTGACGCGCGCCTCGCTACTGGCAGCAAACACCGACAGCGACGAAGACGACGACGACGACTCCTAGTCGCGCTCCATGGCCCTGTCGACGTGGCGCAGGAGCCGCAGCAGCTGGTGTTGCTCCTCTGGCGCAAGCGTATTGAAGTACGCCCCGAGCATGGCGTCATGTCGCGGCACAACTTCATCGTGCACTCGCCGCCCCTGGTCGGTGAGAAACAGCCGGTTCACGCGACCATCCGGCCGCCGCTCGAGCAGCCCGCTGCCCTCCATCTTGTCCAGCAACTGGCAGACGTTGCCCTTGGTGACCAGGAGTGCGTTGGCAAGCTCCTGCTGGCTGATTCCCTCGGAGGAACCAACCTTGGCCAGCACGTCGACCTGCGCGGGCGACAGCTGGCGGCACCGCAGCGACTCGCTGGCGGCGCGATCCACTTTTTGGAACACGCGCGCAAGGCGCATCCAGGCCAGCAGCCCAGGTGTGCGGAGCTGGCGATTCTGCATGGGGCCCGACATTAGCGGTTAGTTTGACAGCCGCCCTGAGGCTGTCAAGACGGTCGTTGGGTCAGGTCGGGCGTTCACGTTTACACGTATCAGCGTACCGGGTTTGTCTGGATCAACGTTTTCGGTTTTGGCAAGGACCTCGGTTTGAAGCGGTTGCGCGCAAGGCGGTACGGTGTCTCGCGCACACCACGATGGCCACTCGCGTTCTCGGCTACGCCTCGCTCCTCATGCTGGCCGTGGCGACCTACGGCATCTTCTTCGTCGCCGGACCGATCAGCGGTGAGGGCGACGCCGGCCGCATCGTGTACTTCCACGTGCCAATGGCGTGGGATGCGTTCCTCGCGTTCTTCGTCGTTTTCGGCGCGAGCATCGCGTATCTGCGTACCCGCAACCCGCGGTGGGATCACCTGGGTCGCGCCTCGGCAGAGGTTGGGCTGGTCTTCACCACGCTCGTGCTGATCACCGGTGCCATCTGGGGCTACCCGATTTGGGGCACGTGGTGGAGCTGGGATCCAAAGCTCACCACCACGCTGATCTTGTGGTTCATGTACCTGGCCTACCTGATGGTGCGCAGTTACGCCGAGCCCCCACGCGGCGCCAACTTCGCGGCGATTGTGGGCATCATCGCGTTCGTCGACGTCCCGATCGTCTACATGTCGTCGTACTGGTGGCGCACGCTTCATCCACCGCCGGCGATTGGCCCGCTCGCTGACCAGCAGCCGTCGAGCACCATCGTCTGGATTCTGCTGCTCTCGCTCGTGGCGTTCACGGCGCTGTATGCATTCCTCGTTCGAGTTCGCTCCGAGATCGAACGCGACGAGTTGGCCGCGGTGCTGGGCGAGGCTCCGCTTGCCGCTTGATCATTACGCGCCGTTTCTGCTGTCCGCGTTCGGGATCACCGTCGCGGTCTTGCTGGCGTACCTGCTGTACCTGCGATCGCGACTGCTCGCAGCGCAGCGACGTTATTCGGCGCGAAACGTCAGTGCCGCGGCGCCCAGAGTGACCACGGCCCAGGCCGCGAGCAGCGCTAACGGGCCAACGACGCCCTGAGCTGAGACATCGCTGAGCGCACCGCGCGTGGCATCGGTGAGTGCCGCGGCGGGCAGCGCATGCGCGGCAATCCCGATCGGGCCTGGCAGCCTGTCGAGGGGCAGGATGAACCCGCCCAGCAGCAAGAACACCAGGTACAGGCCGTTGGCGATGGCCAGGGTTGCCTCGGCCCGCAGGCTGCCGGCCATCAGCAGCCCGAGGCCAGCGAACGCGGCGCTGCCCAGAACCAGCGCCGCCACGGCCTCTGGTAGCGAGCCTGTCGGGGTCCAGCCGAACATCAGCCTGGCAATGCCGGCCAGGACGACGACCTGCACGATCTCTATCAAAATGACCGACAGCGTTTTGGCCGCGATCAGGCTGCTGCGCGGCAGCGGCGAGCCAAGCAGGCGCTTCAGCGCGCCGTAGTAGCGCTCATAGGCAGTGGCGATGCCGAGGCTGACCATACTCGTGGACATCACCGCCAGCGCCAGCAGGCCCGGCACAAGGAAATCAGGCGGATTGGCGGCGACCGCGCCGAAGAACACCAGCAGCACCACCGGCACCACCACGGTGATGAGCAGGCTCTCAGCCCGGCGCAAGGTCAAAATCAGTTCCACGCGCAATTGCGCCAAAAGCGGAGCCATCTACGCTGTCAGTATGACGAAGCTCTCGGCGGAGGACGTTCGCCCTGTGATCGGCGCGCGTTTAACTGACATGGAAGCCAGTGCGCTGGCCGACTGGTATGCCGCGCTGGCGCAGGCCGTCGCGGCATTTCCGCCCCAAGACCTCAAGGGCACGGAGCCGCCGCTGCGCTCTACCCCTGGGCCACGCGCCGATGCCTGAGGAGCTGCCCTGGCTCTCGATCTCAGTGCTCAGCGCGCTGCTGTTCACAAAGCAGGTCTCGCCCGTGGAGGTCACCGAGGCCTATCTCGCGCGCGTCGAGCAACTCAACCCAATCCTGAACGCGTACATCACCGTCATGGCCGAGCCCGCGTGTAAGGACGCCAAACGCGCCGAGGCCGAGATTGCCGGTGGCCAGTACCGGGGCCCACTCCACGGCGTGCCCCTCGGCATCAAAGACCTGCTCGATGTCGCCGGTGTGCCCAACACCATGGGCTCGAGCATCCTGCGCGACAACGTCTCGACCGCCGATGCAGCGGCTGTCGCCAAACTGAGGCAGCAGGGCGCCATCGTCATGGGCAAGCAGAACTTGCACGAGTTTGCCTTCGGCATCACTAGCGAGAACCCGCACTTCGGTGCGGTCCGCAACCCGTGGGACACCGAACGTGTGCCAGGAGGCTCCAGCGGCGGCACCGCGGCGGCTGTCGCGGCCGGCCTGTGCGCAGGTGGCCTGGGCAGCGACACCGGCGCCTCCATTCGCGCACCAGCCGCCTGGTGCGGCGTGGTCGGGCTGAAGCCAACGTACGGTCGTGTGAGTCGTGCGGGCGCACTCCCGCTGGCTTGGTCGCTGGACCATATCGGGCCGATCGCCCGCACGGTGGCCGATTGTGCGTTGCTGCTCCAGGCCATCGCTGGTCACGATCCCCGCGATGAAGCCAGCGCTTCCGACGCGGTGCCCGACTTCTCAGTCGACCTCGAGCGCGGGGTCGAAGGGCTACGCATTGGCGTCCCGCGTGAGTACTTTTTCGAGGTGATCGAGCCCGAGACGGATCGCCTGGTGCGCGCGGCGATCTCTGTGCTGGAGGGCCTAGGGGCCACGGTGCAGGAGGTGTCGCTGCCGCATGTTGCTCACGCCCAGGTCGCAGGCAACGTCATCATGAGCAGTGAGGCTGCCTCCTGGCACGCTGCCTGGCTGCGCGAACGTCCTTCGGACTACGGCGCCGACGTGCTGGCGCGCATTCGCGGGGGATTGCTGGTGCGTGCGGTCGAGTACCTGGCGGCGCAGCAGATGCGCCGGCTGATTCAGCAGGACTTTGCGGCTGCCTTTGGAGAGGTTGACGTGGTGGTTGGCCCAACGGTGCCGCTGCCAGCGCCGGCGATCGGTCGGACGCTGGAGGTGGCCGGACCACTTGGAGTGGCACCGCGAACCATTGCGAACCGCGCGACGGTGCCGTGCAACCTGACGGGCATGCCGGCGATCAGCGTGCCCTGCGGCTTCACTGCAAACGGCCTGCCAGTAGGCCTGCAGGTGATGACCCCAGCCTTCAGCGAAGCCCTGGCCCTGCGCGTGGCCGCAGCCTACGAGGCCGCCACAGCGTGGCACACAATGCGCCCGCCGCTGGCCGCCGTAGCCGCATAACGCCTCGAGCGCAGAGGTCCTCAGCGGAACCGCCCTCCGTAGGGACATCACTGCGTTAGTGACGACCGTGCGAGGTGGCTATGCGGCCTTGCGCGCAAAGGCGCCCTGGAGCGCCACTGGCTCACTGCCGGTGAGCTGGAATTGCGCCACCAGCTCGCGCAGGCTGACGGCCACGTTGGCCATCTCCTGCGCGTCGGCGCTGATCTGCTGGATCTGCGCACTCATCTCCTCGGCCCCCGCGGTGATCTCTTCGATCGCGGCGCTTTGCTTCTGACTGACCGTCGCGATCGACTGGATCGCGGAGTCCACCTCCGCGGCCTGCGCCGCCATCTCCTCGGTCGCCGCGGTGTTTTCTTCAACCACCGCTGAGATGGAGTTCATGGCGTCGGTGACCGCGCGCGCGCCGTCCGCCATCTGGCGAGCCGCAACGGCAATCTCCTGGACCTGTCCCGCGCTGGCGTCAACCGCGGCGCGAATCTGGGCGAGCGCCGAAGCAGCCTGCTCCGCTTTGGCGGTCCCAACGCCCACCTGGGTGCTGCCTTCTTCGGCGGCGACAACGGCTTCCCGCGTACCAGCCTGCACCTGGCCGATGAGTTGAGCGATCTGCTTGGTCTCGCGCGACGAGCGTTCCGCCAGCTTGCGGACCTCATCCGCCACCACGGCGAACCCGCGACCCTGCTCACCCGCACGCGCGGCCTCGATCGCCGCGTTCAGCGCAAGGAGGTTGGTCTGCTCGGCGATGTCGTCGATTGTTTCGACAACGGCGCCGATCTTCTCACCGAGGCCGCCCAACTCCTTGACTTTGCTCGCCGCCGACTCGACCACCACGCGAATGTTCGACATCGCGGTCGTCGTCTGGTCGACGGCGCGGGCGCCATCCTCGGCAGCCGTGCGAGTCTGTTGGCTGGTCGCGGCCACGTGATCGGCGCGTTCGGCGACGTCCTCGATCTGGGTTGCCAGGTTCATGGCGCCAGTCGACGCGGACTGCGTCTGTTGAGCCTGGTCGGTCGCGCCGCTCGCCACACTCGAGATGGCCTGACCCAGCTGGCTCACCGTGCTACTGGTGTTTTCGACGTTGTGATGCGTGCTGAGCAGGCCCTCGGCGACCGTGCCCATGCCGGCCGCAACCTGCTCGGCGGCGGCGCCGGTGGACTGTGAGTTCAGTCCCAATTGCGCCGAGCGCTCGGCGACGGCCACGGCGGCCACGCTCACTTCGCCCACGAGCTGGCGCAGGTTCACCACCATACTGGCGAACGCGTTCCCGAGGCGATCGCGGTCGGACAGCGGCTGCACGTCCTTTGACAGGTCGCCGCGAGCCATTGCCTCTGCCACCGCGGCCATGCCTTGCTGGTAGATGACCATGGTACGGAAGGCTTCGGCCATCTGGCCGATCTCATCCCGAGACGTGGTCGCGATCTCACAGTCGAGATCACCGCGCGCCAGCGAGTGCGCCGCGAGCGCGACGCGCTTGATCGCGGCTCCGATGCGCCGACCGAAGACCAGTGCCAGGGCCGAGGCGAGCAACAGCCCGATCACGCCGGCGATCGCCGCGTTGCGCAGAAAGTCGCGTGCGCTGGCGTCGAAGGTAGAAACAGGCTCGGCCGCAACGTAGGTCCAGTTGGTGGCGCCGAGTGGCTGGGCGATGGCCTGGTAGGCCACACCACCGCTCGTCCACGCGAAGGTTGTTGTCTGCTTCGCGCCAACGGCCTGGGCCAGGTCGGATTCACCGAGCGCGCTCCGCGCAGTGGTGGCTGTGCCCCACTGGCTGCCCTTGAGCAGCGCCTGCTCGGTATCAGGCTTGATCGGCATCACTGGTCGCAGCAGCCAGTCGGGGTTGATGCCGTTGGCAATCACCAGACCGTTGGCGTCCAGCAGCGCGCCGGTCCCACCAGAACCAACCCGACCGCGCGCGGCATCGACGGCGGCCGCGACCTGGTCGAGGTTCGATCGAGTCCGGATGACTCCCAGGATCTTGCCGCTGGCGTCTTTCACCGGGGCGGAATGGAAGATCGACGGCTTGTTGGTAATCGTCGAGATGGTGACGCCAGTGACGAACAGCCTGCCTTTGAGCGCTTCCTGGACATAGTCGCGCTGAGGTGACTTGTTGCCCAGCGAGGCTTTGTCGGTGGTCATGAAGAACTCGGCTTGCGTCGGCTCGATCAGCGCGACGGAGTCGATCTCGGGTGAGCCGGCCGCAACGCTGTTGAGGGCGTCCTGCGCCGTCTTGACGTCGGCCGGATCGGCGGCAGCGATACTGCCTGCTGCGACCACCCTCTGCACGGCCGGCATGGCGGCAACGAGCTGCAGGTCGTGCCAACGCCTGGCGTGCCAGTCGTCGATGGCGCTGGTGACAATCAGGGCGTCAGAGGTGAGTGCGGCTTCGGCCTGCTGCTGCAAGCCGGCGCGGGCCTGAAGGTAGCCCATGCTGCTCAAGCCGATGGCCAGGGCCGCGGAGGTCCCGACGCACAAGGCGATGAATTTCACCGCGACGGGCCAGTGGCCGGGGTTCAGCCGGGCGATTCGCCAGGGTCGCCGCTGAGCGGTTTTGCGAACGGACATGCGGTTTAGAGAATCGGCACGCGGATGCCGCGCGTGAGGTTCCCAGGCGGGAACGCGGCGCGTCTACTTCAGCGCGGCGCGGACCATGGCATGTGCGAGGCCGCGGCTATTCACGGAATACGTGCCGTTGGCAATTGCCGCTTTGATGGCAGCTACGCGATCCTCGCGAACGTCGGATGTCGCTTCCACGGACTGTGTTGCATTCGTAAGCGCACGCGCGGACGCGGAGAGCTCAACTGAGTCCGCCTGACGCGCAGGTGCAGCAGTAGCGTTGGTGGAAGTAGCGGCGGCAGTGTTGCGCAGCGCGGTGATCGCGCGCAGCTGCAGGCTCTGAGAGTTGATCTGAGAAATCGACATCGGGCTGCGCGAGTATGAGTTGGTCGACGAATGTCCTGAAGCCCGAAAGGGTTACAGTCGCGCCACGGGTGCCGCGGACTCCAGCAGCGCGTTCACGCGGCGCAGCGCTTCGTGGATGTTCTCCAGGCTGTTGGCGTAGCTGAAGCGCAGGAAGCCCTCGCCGTAGGCGCCGAACGCGGTCCCCGACAGACTCGCCACGCCCGCCTCTTGAAGCAGGCGATCGGCGAGCTCTTTGCTGGTGAAGCCTGTGTCCGTGATGTTGGGAAAGGCATAAAAGGCGCCCTCCGGCTCGAGGCAGCGCACGCCTGGCAGCGCGTTCAAGCCCTTCACAATCGCCTCGCGGCGTCGCGCAAATTCCTCGCGCATACGGTCTACGCCGTCCTGTGGACCTTCGAGCGCGGCGATCGCCGCTTCCTGGGCGAAGCTGGTGGTGCAGCTCACCGAATTCGAGATCAGCCGTTCGACGTGTGGCACCAGCTCAGGTGGAAACACGCCGAAGCCGAGGCGCCAGCCGGTCATTGCCCAGGTCTTCGACCAGCCGTCGAGGATGATCGTGCGATCGAGCATGTCATCGAAGGTGGCGATGGACTCGTGCTCGCCCGCGTACAGAAGTCTTGAGTAAATCTCGTCGGAGAGCACGGTGATATTGCGTTCGCGGGCAACGTCGGCGATGACCTGAAGGTCGGCGTGGGTCAACACACCGCCGGTCGGGTTATGCGGCGAGTTGATGATGATCAAGCGCGTCTTGCTGGTGACCTTGGCTTTGAATTCGTCGGGGTCGAAGCGGAAGTTGCGCTCTTCGCGTAGTGGCATGGCAACTGGCACGCCGCCGACGAAACGCGCCATGCTTTCGTAGATCGGGAACCCGGGGTCGGGATACATCACCTCGTCGCCTGGGTTGACCAGCGCCAGGATGGCGAAGAACATGATCGGCTTGGCGCCGGGTGTGATCACCACTCTGGCGGGGTCGACATCGAGGCGGCGCCATTTTTTGAGATAGCGTGTGACGGCCTGGCGCAGCTCGGGCAGGCCGGCGCCCGGGCCGTAGTGGGTGGCGCCCTCTTCGAGCGCCTGCTGCGCACGCGCGATGATGTGCGCCGGGGTGTCGAAGTCAGGCTCACCGATCTCCAGGTGGATGACCGAACGTCCCTGCGCTTCGAGGGCTTTGGCGCGCACCAGCACCTCAAAGGCGGTCTCCTGACCGATGTGGTTCATCCGCTCGGCGACAGTGATTGCCATCGGCATGTCAGTCTACCCGCGCCAGTCCCGCGCACCACCGTTCGGCACTTCCCACCGAGGTGACCGCCACGGACGTGCCTGCTCACGGAGGTGATCCTTACGCAGTAACGGTCCCCGACCAGGGTGGAATCCTTTCCGGGTTGAAGTCCCTACGGAGTGATGCGGCGCGGACGTGCTACCGGCGAGTGGCGGCGAAAAGTCCTACCGGGTGTGACGCGATTCCGGTTAAGATGCGCCCCAGAACAAATGAGCGAGCGCCGCGGCCTCAAGTACATCTGGCGTACGGTCCCACGTGCACCGAGCACGCTGTTCCAGCGCGTGAAAGACGTGCATCCGGCAATGGTCCAGGTGATGTACACCCGAGGCCTGGCCGACTCCGCGTTGTGCGAGGACTTCCTCGCCGGCGTGTGCCGCGATCCCGACGACCCCAACCTTCTCCAGGACGTGCCCAGAGCCGTGGAGCGATTGGCAAAGGCGCGCCAGAACAACGAACGCGTCGCCGTCTTCACCGACTATGACGCCGACGGAGTGAACTCCGCGGCGGTGCTGTCCACCGGCCTGCGCCTGGTCGGCATAGAGCCGCGTGTGCGCCTGCCGAATCGCTTCGTGGACGGCTACGGCCTGACTCCCGCCATCGTCGACGAGCTGGCTCAGGCCGGCGCGCAGGTGATCGTCACCGCGGACTGCGGCTCGAGCTCCCACGAGGCCGCGGACCTGGCGCGAGCTCGCGGCGTGGACCTCATCATTACCGACCATCACCAGTGCCCCGATCAGCTGCCGAACGCCTACGCCCTGGTCAATCCGTGGCGGCCGGACTGCGGCTACCCGTGCGATTACCTGTGCGGGGCAGGAGTCGCATTCAAGCTCGTGCAGGCGCTGGCCGAAGCGCTGCTGCCGGACGGTCGTGCGGCGATGGAGCCGCTGTTGGACCTGGTTGCCGTCGCCACGGTTGCGGACATCATGCCGCTCCTCGGCGAAAACCGCCGCCTGGTGCTGGCGGGCCTCAACATTATGAATGCGTTCCCGCGGCCGGGCGTCAGGGCCCTGATCGAGACGTCGGGCCTTAAGCCAGGTGACGTGGATGCCGCCGCGCTGGGCTTTCGTGTCGCGCCGAGAGTCAACGCAGCCGGTCGCCTCGACGACCCGAACATCGCCTATCGACTCTTGATGTCCGACACGTTCGAGGAGGCTTTTGCGCTGGCCGCTGAGGTCAATCGGCTCAACGAAGAACGCCAGGCGCTGACGCGCACCTTCGAGCTGGAAGCGCACGAGCTGGTTCAGGCGCAGTTCGAATCGGGCGAGTACGCCCTGGTGTGCGGTGGTGATGATTGGCCGGGCGGCATCGTCGGCCTCGTTGCTGGCAAGCTCGCTCAGGCCTACAACCGGCCGACGCTGGTGTACCGCCAGAGCGAAGGTATGGTCACAGGCTCGGGTCGCAGCATTCAGGGCTTCAATCTGCTTGGAGCGCTGCAGGCGTGTGACGACGTGTTCGACCGCTACGGCGGCCACCAGGCGGCAGCCGGCTTCAGCCTCCACGCGTCACGCCTTGGCGAGCTCGTCGAACGCTTTCAAAACGCCGTCCGCGAGACTTTGCCTCCCGAACGGCTGGAGCCAATCTTGTGGATCGACGGGTATCTGAGGCCCGAAACCATCTCGTATGAGTTCGCTCGTTCGCTGGAACGGCTGGCTCCTTTTGGCGCCGGCTTTCAGTATCCGACATTCGCCGCGAAAGGCCTGCGCCTGACGGAAAGCCGGCAGTTGGGCGCCGGCGGCCAGCACTGGCGGGCGCGCTTCCGCGCCTTCGACACGGTGCCTGTCGAAGCCGTGTTCTTCGACCACGGTCAGCTGGCGACGCAATTCCACACCGGCGACCTGCTGGATACCGCCTTCCGCCTGAAGCGCACCCGCTTCGATGGTTACTGGCGGCTGGAGATGGAGCTGCTGGACGTCGCCTCTTCGTCGGCCGCGCTTCTTTCCTGAGATTGGCCTAGGAACGCGGCAAGCGCTTCCAGGGTCTGCAACAGGGTTTTCGGCCGCATTCCTAGGCAGCAGTTCGCATCAGCGAGATCGTGAAGATGCCGCGAGTGTCGCCGAGCGTGTGGATGTCTGCGAAGCCCGCCTCGCGGCACCACGTCTCCAGAGTTTCGGTGGACCGCAGGTGCATGCGCCAGGGGGAGCCATCGCGGTGCGTCAGCAAACGCGCGATGAGCTCGAGCTGGGGGTGCTGCGGCTGGCCGGTCAGCACCAGGACGCCATCCGGCCCAAGGAGTTGCGCGAGCCCGCGCAGCGAACGCCGGATGGCGGCTTCGTCGGTCAGGATTTCGTACAGGCCCGAGGCGACGACGATGTCGGGTTTTGGCCGAATGGACGCCGGCGCCTCCGCGTCGAGCGCGTCGTGCCGCGCATAGATCACGTTGTGCAGTCCACGTTCCGCAGCCTGTTGACGTCCCAACGTCACCGCGTCAGCATCCGCGTCGCGGCACTCGATGCACAGGTCATCACCGCCGAGGTCGGCAGCCACGTCCAGCAAGTAGCGGCCAGGTCCCGCGGCGATGTCCAGGATGCGCGTGTGGAGACCGTTCGCCCGGCGCGCGAGTACCAATGCGGTCAGCGTGCGGACGAGGTTGCTTCGACGTTCCCGGATGCCGCACCACCCCGTGGAATTCAGATACATGCGGTCGATCAGGCGGCCAACCGACCCGCGGCCGCGCGCCCGGTTGTCATACACGTAATCGAGCATTTCGCCCGAGCTGAAACCGAATTCCACGCCCGTGCGGACACCGTCCGAGACGGCGCCGAGCGAGCGAAATGTATTGCGAGCAATGGTCCAGATCATTTGAGGAGCTCCTTCACTTGTGCTTCGAGCTGGCTGACGATGTCGCAGGGGGAAAGGTCTGGAGCCGGACGCCACACCTGCCCGAAACGGATGTCGATTGGTCCAAGGCGTGGAAACCGCTGGCCGCGCGGCCACAACGTCCGAGTCCCGGACACGGCCAGCGGCAACACGCCTACCCCCGTATCCGCGACGAGATGGCCAACCCCAGCGCGGAAGGCTTGCCAGGTGGGGTCGCTGCCGCGGCTACCTTGCGGAAACAGCAGGACGTTCCAGCCGTCGGCCAGCAACCGCGTGGCGCACGTCGTACCGTCGCGCCCATGCCGCGCAAAGGCGAAGGTGCCGATACCGAGGCTGGCCGCGCTGCCTACCAGACGCGAGCGGTAGAAGTAGTCGGCGGCCGCGGCAACCGCTGTGCGATGGCGGATGTGCGGCGGCAGCGCTGCGAGAATCGCTGGCGTATCCAGGTGGCTCGCATGGTTGGCAACAATCAGCAGCGCCCCTTCGAGGTTCGACTCTCCGCCGGCCGTCCGGACGCCGAAACACGCGCGCACCACCGGCACGAGCACGCCATCCTGAAACGCGCACCGCACGAGGGACGCGGGGCGCGATCTACTCCAGTCGCAGCCGGTCATGCCGACAGCGCCAGGGCCGCGGTTGCCAGCGGCAGCACGATGAGCAGCGAATCGACTCGGTCGAGGACTCCACCGAACCCGGGCAGCCACGTGCCCGCGTCTTTGGCGCCGGCGGCTCGCTTCAGCAGTGACTCGAGCAGATCGCCCCAGACGCTACCGACGGCCACAACCATAATGAGCAGCCACATGGCCGGCGCTGCTGGTCGGAGGAGCAGTACGCCAAGGGCCGCGCCCGCGAGGTTGCCGCCCAGACCGGCCACAGTCTTCGACGGACTGAGCCGCGCCGCCAGCGGGGCTGTGTAGCGGCCGAAGAGTTTTCCGAACGTGAACGCGCCAACGTCCGAGAGCGCCGTGGCCAGCGCGAGGGCGAGGACCAGGCCCGGGCCGCCGCGCGGGTCGCCTTCGAGCGACACGAGCATGGCAAGTGTGAGCGGCACGTACCAGAGGCCAAACGCCAGCCGCCCTAAACGGTTGGCCCCATGTTTGACGTCCTGAGCACACAGTGCCGGGAGAGCGGCGACCAGAGGAAATAGCGGCGTCAGCGAAATGGGCGCCACGACGAGTGCCGCCAATGGCACGGCCACCGCCGCGCACCGGAGAACCCACGCGTCCGGTGCAGGTAGCTTGAACAGGCGGGCGTACTCGTGGCTGGCGACCACGGCGACCGCGCCAACGAAAAGCGCAAGAGCGATCGGGCCGCTGAGGGTCGCAACGCTGAAGACCGCGGCGATGGCGATCCAGGTGCGCCAGCGCCGAAACAGCACCGAGCCCGACAGCTCTTGCCAACGCCCATGCGCAGTGATCAGCAGCGCCACCAGTGATCCGCCGAAAAGGCCCCCGAACGTCCAGGCCAGCGTCGGCCACATCGGTGAGGCGATCGGATTAGAGAGCAGCATGGGTGCGCTCCAGTCGCTGGTAGGCCGTGAGGAGGCCGCCGCCGACGATGACAATGGCGAGGATCTGCATCGTCGCCCACGTACCGAGTAGCGCAGTGGCCGCGGCGGCGAGACCGAGGCAGGCCATCCGGTCCGCCTTGCCCATGGGTCCGCCGTACTGGCGCACGCCAGTCACCGTCTCGCTGAGCACGCCGATGAACGCCACCAGCAGCATCGCCCCCATACTCGCGACAGCCCAAACCGGGCTTACAGCTGGCAGGATGAGCAGCGGCCAGAAGAACGCCAGGTCAGCCAGTCGGTCGCACAGCTCGTTGAGGACTTTGCCCCAGGGGCGGGCGACTCCGCGGCGCGTGGCAACCATGCCGTCGAGCGCGTTGAGACCGAGGCGCAAGGCCACCAGTGGCGGGATGGTCCAGAGCAGCAGAGGCTGTTGTGGGCTCAACCCCAATGCGGCGCCGCCCAGAAGGCCGCAGCCCACGGCGGCGACCGTCAACACATCCGGATTCACACGCTGGTTGGCCATGCCCTGCGCGAGGGGCGCCAGCAGCGCTTGAAAACGGGGCTTGACCGTGTACAAGCCCGACCGTGTGGCGTGGAGAGGGAGAACGCTCATGACCTGAGCGTCGCGCCGCCGAACTGCCACCGCGGCGCGAAAAACTGCCAAATGCTGTCAGCGCCTGAGAGTGCGGCCGAACTTTTAGATGCGGAAGCTGCCCTCCAGGCCGCTGGCCGAGTCGGAGCCGATCCATAGACGGAACTCGCCAGGCTCAACCTGATAGCGCATGTCGAGTCCCGTGAAGCCCAGGCTCGCAACGGGCACGTCGAAGCGCACCTGGCGCGACTCGCCCGGCTGCAGCGTGATCCGCTCGAAGGCTTTCAGCTCGCGGACCGGGCGGGTAATGCTGGCGACCAGGTCGCGCACGTACAGCTGCGCCACCTCCGTTGCAGCCCGCCCGCCGACATTCCGCACGTTGGCGCAGGCAACCACCCTGTCGGTGATGGGGCTTTCGATCTCGAGATCGCTGTACGCAAAACGCGTGTAACTCAAGCCGAACCCGAACGGGAACAGCGGCGCGTTGGGCTCATCGAGGTATGTCGAACGGAACGGCACGTCGAACTGCAACGTGCCCTGCCCTTCGGCTGGGCGGCCGGTGCTTTTGTGCGCGTAATAGATCGGGATCTGTCCCTCGGTGCGCGGGAAGGTGATCGCCAGCCGGCCAGAAGGGTTGACGTCGCCGAACAGCACGTCGGCCACGGCGCGGCCAGCCCGAATGCCTGGATGCCAGGCGAGCACCAGCGCGGTGGCTTGCTCCACCACTCGCGGAATAGCCAGGGGTCGACCTGTTGCAAGCACGACTACGAGCGGCTTGCCAGTCTCGGCGAGCGCCTCCAGCAGCGCCGCCTGCTGACCTGGCAGACCGAGGTGCGCCCGACAATGTGCTTCGCCGCTCAGGTCCGCGGTCTCGCCGACAACACTAACTACGGCATCCGCGGTACGTGCAGCCGCGACGGCCGCCGTCACCTCCGAGGCCACGTACTCCAGTCGCGAGCCAAGGCGCGCCGATAGCCCGTCCAGGATGGTTTCGGCGTCTTCGGCGCGACCGGTATGCGACCAGCAGCCCAGCATGTCCTTGCGCGAATCGGCAAGCTCGCCCACCAAAGCCACCCGCGCATTCGGCGTAAGCGGCAGCGCATCTCCGTCGTTTTTGAGCAGCACCAGCGATTCATGCGCCACACGCAGCGCAACCTCTCGAGCTTCCTCCGTCAGAAGCGCCGACTCGGCACGACCCTGGTCCAGGCGCTCGCGCTCGAACAAGCCCAGTTGGAACTTCAGCCGCAGAACGCGTCGGACGGCCTCGTCAACCAGGTCAAGAGGCACCGCCCCTTCGGAAACCAGCGCGACCAGGTGCCGGTCATAAGCCTCGCTCTGCATGTCCATGTCGACCCCGGCCAGCAAACTGAGCCGCGCGGCGTCCCTGAGGTCGGCCGCGACGCCGTGCTCGATCAGCTCCGCGATGGCGGTGTAGTCGCTTACCACCACGCCGGGCCAGCCCCACTCTTCGCGCAGGATGGTGCGCAAGGTGAAGTGATTGATCGTCGCGGCTACGCCGGCGATGTCGTTGAACGAGCTCATTACGGTCTCGGCGCCCGCATCGAACGCGGCTTTGAACGGCGGCAGGTAGACATCGCGGAGCGCGCGTTCGGAGACGTCCACGCTGTTGTAGTCGCGGCCTGCCTCCACGGCGCCGTACGCGACGTAATGCTTGGGGCACGCCGCAATGCCCTCAATCGACTGAAACCCGCGCACGCGCGCAGCGGCAATGACGCTGCCAAGATAGGGATCCTCGCCCGCGCCTTCCGCGACGCGCCCCCAGCGTGGCTCGCGACAGATATCGACCATCGGCGCAAAGATCCAATCGGTGCCGTTGGCCGCGGCTTCGCGCGCCGCAACCTGCGCTGCTTGCTCGAGCAGCCCCGGATCCCAGGTGCAGGCTTCGGCGAGAGGAATCGGAAACACCGTGCGGTACCCATGGATGACGTCGTTGCCGACCAGTAATGGGATGCCCAAGCGGCTCTCATGGCGGGCCACCCGCTGATAGCGCTCGATGTCAGCCGGATTGAGCACGCCGAAGACGCCGCCCACCTGCCCGTTGCGGATTTTCTCTTCTAGATCCGTGAACCGATGCGGTTGGAGCAGATTCAACTGACCAACCTTTTCCGCCAGTGTCATGCGGCCAACCAGGTCTTCCAGGCGCGCAATGGTCGACTGAGACGTTCCCGTCACGCACAAACCATAGAGTTTTGCCGCTGGCGTGGTTAGAGTCCGCGCGCCGTGGCTCGCTGGACCGTTTGCTGGTTGGCGCTGATCGTTTCCCTCACCTTCGCCAGCTACATCGGCACCAATTCACTGGTCGCGTCGGATGCCTTCCAGCGCTCCGAATACGCGATGCTGCCTTTGGGCCAACTCGGCTCCGCCACCTGCACGCGCGCGACGCGAAATCTCGTGTCGGCGGGTGACGGCAGCGCAGCAACGGCGAGCGCTGAGCAGCGCGATGCGTACGATCGCGCCGTGGCGGCCGTGCTCGCCGCCTGCAACGCCTAGGTTCGGCCGACAGGCTCGCGCGGGCACGCATTCTGCTGCCGCCCGTATCACGACATCTCGGACGGGAGCCGCCGCGGGGGTGGACCACGGACGTACCGGTCCGACCAAGAGGTGATGTGAATGCAGCGCATCTCGGATCTTGCGCGGTTGGCAGCCGCGGCCGCGCTCGTCTTCTCCGTGGCGTGTTCTTCCAACGGCGCATCGAGCGGTACGACGTCGTCATCTTCGTCTGGCTCGAACGCGACGACCGGCAATGTGACGTTGTCCGTGTGGGCCATGGGCGACGAGGGTGACAAGCTCGGCAACAGCGACGTCATTCAACAGTTCCAGCAGGCCAATCCGAACATCAAGGTCAACGTGACCGCGATCCCGTGGAACGTCGCGCATGACAAGCTGATCACCGCCGTCGCGGGCAAACAGACGCCAGACGTCACGCAGCTCGGCACGACCTGGGCCGGCGAGTTCTCGAAGCTCAACGCCATGGACGACGTGCCCGGCGCGATCAACCAGAACGACTTCTACAAAGCCGCCATCGATGCTGGCTCGTACAACGGCAAGCTCGTGGGCGTGCCGTGGTACGTCGATACCCGCGTCCTGTACTACCGCACCGATCTCGCCCAGCAGGCTGGTATAGCCGGGTCGCCGCAGACCTGGGACGACCTGAACAAACTCGCGCAGGCATATCACGGCGCCGGTGCCAAGTACGGCATCGCTCTTTCCAGCAACAACTGGGAGGAGTACGTGCCGTTCCTGTACTCAGCCGGCGGCGACATCATGCAGAACGGTCAGTTCACCCTGGACAGTGACGCGGCCGTCAAGGCGCTCACCGAATACGTCACCTTCTTCCAGCAGAACTTGACGCCGCAGACCGAGCCGCAAGGTTTCGACGTGACGCAGACCTTTGTGTCTGGCGATACGCCCATGTTCTTCTCGGGACCCTGGCATCGCAGCCTGATTCAGAAGGCGGCACCGAACCTCGAGGGCAAATGGGCTACCGCCATGGTTCCCAAGGACCAGAGCTCGACCTCGTTCGTCGGTGGCGCCGAGTTCGCGGTGTTCAAGAACTCGCCGAATCGCGACGCGGCCTGGAAGTTCGTGCAGTACATGACCCAGCCCGCGACGCAGGTCGCCTGGTACAAGGACATCAACGACCTTCCGGCCGTGAAGTCGGCCTGGGATGACCAGACCATCTCCAGCGACCAGTCGTTGAAGGTCTTCGGCGATCAGCTCAACAGCTCGAAGGCGCCGCCATCGATTCCCCAGTGGGAAGAGATCGCCAATCAGCTGAACGATTGGCTCCAGAAGGCGTGCCTGGGCCAGGTGTCTCCACAGGATGCCGCCAAGGGCATGCAGCAGGCCGCCACCAGCATCTACAAGCCGTAGGTCTGGTCATGCTGTTCCTGTTTGCGCCGGCGCCCAATGGTGTTGAGCGCTCCAGACCTCGGACAGAGAACCAGGAAGGCTGCTGGACCTCCGTGGGTGAACGCCTTGGCGTGACCGACCGGTTTGAGCGCTCCAAACCCTGCACAGAGAACCAGGAAGGCTCCTGGACCTTCATGGGTGAACGCCTTGGCGTGACCCACCGGTTTGAGCGCCCCAGACCTCGGACAGAGAACCAGGAAGGCTCCTGGACCTTCATGGGTGATCGTCTTGGCGTGACCCACCGGGTTGAGCGCCCCAAACCCTGCACAGAGAACCAGGAAGGCTCCTGGACCTCCGTGGTGCAACAACCTGGCGTAACTCACACGGCAGACCGTGGTCCCTCACGGAGTGGAGAACCTCTCTCCGCACAGGTGCGCTCGTGGCTGTGAGCACAGCTGCCGCGAGGCACAGGACCACGAGCGCGGGTTACGTCTTCGCCGCGCCCTTCCTGGTGATCTTCACGCTATTCATGGCGCTGCCCATAGTGGCGTCCTTCGTGATGAGCTTCACGAGCTTTGGGCTGGCCGACCTGGCCAGTCCGCTCGGCGCGAGCTTCGTCGGCCTTGCCAACTACGGCGCCCTCTTTGCCGATCAAACCTTTCGCCAGGCCGCGGTCAATACCGTCCTGTTCACGGTCTTTGGCGTCATTGCCACGCTCGCTATTGGTCTGGCGGCCGCCATCGGCGTTAACCGCGCTCTCGGTCGGCTGCGTGCCATTTTCCGCGTTGGCTACTACCTGCCGGTGGTGACGAGCATCGTCGCCATCGCGGTGATCTGGCGTTTTCTGCTGGACCCGGACTACGGCCTCCTGAACGATCTGCTGCGCATGATTGGCGTACAGCCAGTCAACTGGCTTGGCGACCCGAACCTTGCCCTACCGACGATCACCGCGATCGTCGTCTGGCGCAACCTCGGCAACGCCATGGTGTTGTTCCTGGCTGGTCTGCAGGGCATTCCCAACGAGGTGTACGAGGCGGCCAGCATCGACGGCGCCGGGCGCTGGCGTGAGTTCCGCAGCATCACCTGGCCCCTGCTGCACGCGACCACCTTGTTCGCGGCGGTGATGACCACGATCGGCTACTTGCAAATCTTCGAGGAGCCCTTCGTGATGACCCAGGGTGGTCCACTGAACCGCACGCTCTCGGTGTCGATCTACATGTACCAGCAGGGCTTCAACTTTTTTCACCTGGGCTACGCCAGCGCAATCGCGTACACGATGTTCGTAGTGATCGCGGCGGTGACGGTGGTCCAGTTCCGCCTGTTGAGGAACGAAACATGAAGTCATTTGGAGGGAGCCCGCTCATGAGCGGGCTCCGCACCGTGGCGCATGCGCCACGGTGGCCAGCCGAGCATGCTCGGCTGGCGTGCTTCGCACTGGTCAGGGGGCGTGCCGCCCCCGCCGCCAGTCGCTCCGTTCCGTCGCTCCTTCCCGCGGCGTCCCCCCTGCTGACGCGCTGCGCCGGGCATTGGCGTCGAACGCCAACACAGTGTGTGGCGTGACCGCGTGTGGGCGACAGGCATGAGCGTCTCGGCGCATAGCGCAACTTTCTCACGTGTTGGCGTCAAGGATGCGCAAACGCATCGCGCGCCGGCGCTGCTGCCGCGTAACTGGTGGGTCTTCATCGTCTTCGCGCTGGGCCTGGTGCTGGTCGCGGGACCGTTCCTGTGGATGGTGGCCTCGTCGTTCAAAGATGCCCAGGAGCTTCACGCGTTCCCGCCCACGCTGCTGCCGGTCAGGCCAACGCTCGACAACTACACCACGCTGTTTCAGAAGCTCAATTTCCCGCTGTTCTTCTTCAACTCACTGGTGGTGGCCGTGTTCGTGGTGGGCGCCAACCTGCTGTTCTGCTCGATGCTCGGCTACGCGCTGGCGAAGCTGCACTTTGCGGGGCGCGAGCAGATCTTCCTGATTGTGATGGCCACGTTGATGGTGCCGAGCACCGTCACGCTGGTGCCACTGTTCGTGTTGATGAGCACGTTGGGGCTGGTCAACAGCTATCCCGCGTTGATCCTGCCGTTCGCGGCAGGTCCGTTCGGCGTCTTCCTGATGCGCCAGTTCATGCTGGGCATTCCCGACGACCTGCTCGAGGCCGCGCGGATCGACGGCGCCAGTGAGCTCGGCATCTTTTTCAGGGTGGTGTTCCCGATCAGCTACGCGCCGCTGGCGACGCTGGGCATCCTGACGTTCCTGGCGTCCTGGAACAACTTCCTCTGGCCGCTGGTGGTGAGTAGCTCAGAGCGCATGTACACCCTGCCAGTCGCCGTAGCGACCTTCGCGGTAGGCCAAAACGCAACGGACTATGGCCTGCTGATGGCAGGCTCGACGATCCTGGTCTTACCCGTCGTGCTCGTCTTCTTGGCCCTACAGCAATACTTCCGCCCAGGAGTTGCCACCACCGGCATCAAAGGCTAACCCCCGCCTCCGCGCACCACCGCCCGGGGTTGAAGGTTTAGTGCGCGGTAGCTCCGCATATAACCGCTCCGCTTCGCGGCGGCGACCGCGCAGGCGCCGCCCGCGCGCCAGCGCACCAACGGTTCGTGTCACGCAGTGCCCTGCAGATTGGCCCCAATGATGTTTCGCCGCACGGCACAGATACCAGTCGGCACCCAGCGACATTGCCCAGTGGCAGTGCGTTGGCCCAGGGTCCAACCGCGAAACCGTCGAGGTGTCCGCCGGGTGGGTCGCCGCGAAGCGAAGCCGGCGCAGGCGAAGCTGCCGCGCACTAAACCTCTGAGCCCGGGCGGTGGTGCGCGGAGTCGGCGCAACCAAAACGACTGGCGGTGCGTCAAAGGTGTGTGTCCACCACCTCGGCTTTGCGCGGGCGCTCGGGCTCTGTCGCCGCTGCGGCGCTGATCGGCATTGGGTTGACGATTCTGATCGGGCAAGTTCTCCACCTAACCAACCCGGGCCTGTTCTTTGTGGCCTTCGCCGCCGCGCTGTTCTTTGCCTACTTCAATCAGCCACATCGGGCGTCCAACCTGGTGGTCGCCGCGGGCGTGTTGGGCGGCCTCGGCCTCGGCACCCTGCTGTCTTCGCACGACCTCACCCCTGACTACATCCACGGCGCGCTCCTGGCCGGCAGCCTGGCCACAGGCTTCGGCGTCATCTACCTTTTCGGCGATCCGTTCAGGCATCGCTGGGCGATCTGGCCAGCCGCCGCCCTGGCCGTCATCGCATGGCTCAGCTTCGTGATGCAGGCACCCTGGCTGAAGGACACCTTCGGCGCAATCTTTCACCTCACCTGGCCGCTGCTGCTGGTTGGCGCAGGCCTGTGGCTCATCGAACGCGGCCGCCACAAATCAGGCTCACAAACCTGAAGTTCTAGAATCGCTGTCCGTGGCCGCCCTCACGCCACGGGAACTTCCTTCCGTCGACAGACTCCTCCAGGACGACAGCCTCAAAACGCTGCCGCATGACCTGGTGGTGCATGCTGCGCGCGAGGTGCTGGACGAGGCCCGCCAGGCGACCAAAAACGGCGGCTGGCCACATGCCCTCGATGACTTGCCACGCCTTGTCCACGAGCGCGTTGTGCGCGAAACCGCGCCGCGGCTCAAGGCAGTCCTGAACGCGTCGGGCGTGGTCATTCACACGAACCTCGGGCGTGCACCGCTGAGCCGCGCAGCGATGCAGGCGGCCCAGGACGCGGGGCTGGGCTACTCGAACCTCGAGTATGACCTCGGCGAAGGTGAGCGCGGCTCCCGCCACAACCTGGTTACCGATCTACTGAAGCGTCTCACCGGCGCTGAGGACGGCCTGGTGACCAACAACAACGCGGCCGCGGTGCTGCTGGTGCTTTCGGCGCTGGCACAGGGCCGAGAGGCGATCATCTCGCGCGGCCAGCTGGTAGAGATTGGCGGTGGTTTCCGCATCCCGGACGTCATGCGCCAGTCCGGTGTCAGTCTCGTCGAGGTGGGCACCACCAACCGAACCTACGCGGCGGACTTCGAAAACGCCATCACGCCGAACACCGCCGTCTTGCTCAAGGTCCACGCCTCGAACTTTCTCCAGGTCGGGTTCATCCACCAGCCCACCGGCCAGGAACTTGTGGATGTCGCCAGCCGGCACGGGCTCCCGCTGGTAGATGACCTCGGCTCAGGCGCACTGCTGGACACCACGCGATTCGGCCTGACGCACGAGCCGATGGTGCAGACCAGCATCGCCGCGGGTACAACGCTGGTGGCTTTTTCCGGGGACAAGCTGCTGGGCGGACCACAAGCGGGCATCATCGTGGGTCGCGCCGCGGAAATCGGCCAGCTCCGACGCCATCCGCTGATGCGGGCGATACGTCCTGACAAGCTCACCCTGGCTGCGCTGGGCGCAACGCTGGCAGCCTACGTGCGCGGCGACGCCGAGCGTGAGATTCCGGTGTGGCGCATGATCGCAACGCCATCGGACGTTCTGCGCTCTCGCGCGGAGGCCATCGCGCACGGGCTGGGTGCAGAGGTCGTAGAGACGCGGTCCGCGGTTGGCGGCGGCTCGCTGCCAGGGCAAACGCAATCCAGTTGGGCCGTCGCCCTGGAGGCCAACTCAGCCAAGGCACTCGCGGCAAGCCTCCGCCAAGCAGACCCACCGGTGATTGCGCGCATCGAAGACGACCGTGTCCTCCTGGACCTGAGGGCAATCCTCCCGGAGCAAGACGGTCAGTTAGAGCGTGCGGTGGCCAGCACACGATGAGAGTCATCGGGACTGCGGGCCATGTCGATCACGGCAAGTCCACGCTGATTCGCGCGCTCACGGGCATCGATCCTGACCGCCTCCAGGAAGAAAAGGAGCGCGGCATGACCATCGATCTCGGCTTTGCCTGGCTCCAATTGCCGAATGGCCAGGAGGTCTCGATCGTGGACGTCCCCGGCCACGAGCGCTTCATCCACAACATGCTGGCCGGCGTCGGCGGCATCGATATCGCGCTGCTGGTGATCGCCGCCGACGAGGGCGTCATGCCGCAGACCCGTGAGCATGTGGCAATTCTCGATCTACTCGGCATCTCCAACGGCGTTGTCGCCCTTACCAAGCGCGACCTGGTGGACGACGAATGGCTGGACCTCGTCCAGGCCGATGTGGAGGAGTTCCTCAGCAGCACATGCCTCGGCGGCGCATCGATCATCCCGTGTTCTTCCACGACGCGCCTGGGTCTTGATGCACTAACCGCCGAGATCCAGCGCCTCTTGGAGAAGGAGCGCTCACGCCCGAACAGTGGGCGCCCGCGCCTGCCGGTAGACCGCGTGTTCACCGTCGCGGGGTTCGGTACGGTGGTGACCGGCACGCTGATCGATGGCGAGCTTCACCTGGGCATGGAGGTGGAGCTGCAACCAGGTGGACTGCGCTCGCGCGTTCGTGGCCTGCAGAGCCATCGCAAGAAGCTCGAAATGATCCCGGCCGGGACGCGGACGGCAGTCAATCTCAGCGGTGTCGCCGTCGAAGACCTGCGCCGCGGCCAGGTGCTCGCGGCGCCAGGGAGTTTGCGGCCCACCCGCGCGGTCGATGCCCGCCTGCGCCTCATCCGCGACGCACACGCGATCAAGCACAACACCGAAGTCAGCTTCCACACTGGCGCGGCTGAGACGCTAGCCAAGCTGTCACTGCTGGATCGCGACGAGCTCCAACCTGGCGACGAGGCCTGGGTCCAGGTGCGACTGCAGGACGACGTGGCGCTGGCGCGCGGCGACCTGTTCGTGCTGCGGTTGCCCTCTCCGAGCATGACCATCGGCGGCGGCACCATTGTCGAAGCGCATGCGCGGCGGCACCGTCGACGCCAGGCGAACGTGCTCCAGCAGCTCGAGGTCCTGGCGCAGGGTTCGCCTGAGGAGATCGTCCTGGAACGTTTGCGGGCACACGAACCGTCTGACGTCGACGCGCTCGCGGCCCGCTCGGGGATGCCTGCCACTGAGGTTCGTGCTGCGATCACCCGATTGCTGGAAGCACATGAGGTCCTGCTGCTCGACGCTTCGAATGGGTCGGCGCGTGTGGATGGTCGCTCGTTCGTGGCGACAACCTCAGGTTGGCAGCAGCTCAGCGGGCTGGTCAACGACGCGCTCGGCGCGTTTCACCGGAGGTACCCGCTCCGCCGAGGGCTGTCCAAAGAGGAGCTGCGCACACGACTCGGCGCCGAGCCACGGCTGTTCGTGCGCGAGCTGGAGCGACTCAAGGCCGACGGTGTCGCCACGGAGGACGGCCCGTACGTGCGCCTGGTTTCGCACACGGTCAACTTTTCGGACGTCGAAGAACGCCAGGTCGCGGGACTGCTCGACGTCCTGCGCGAGGCGGGGGTGTCGCCGCCCGACCGAGCGGACCTCGAAGCGGAGTTGCGCATCTCCTCCGAGCTGGTGGATGCGCTGATCGCGCAGGGACGCGTCGTCGAAGTCGCAGCAGGCCTGGTCTATGACCGCGAAACGCTCGACGGCATCGTGACGCGCATTCGGGCTGATATTGCGGCCAATGGCCCAAGGACGGTGGCGCAGATTCGCGACTTGCTTGACGCGTCGCGCAAGTACACCCTGGCGCTGGTCAGCTATACCGACGAGCACAAGATCACCCGCCGGGTCGGCGACGAGCGCGTCCTGTACTAAGGTAGATGCCATGTTCGGCGCCATTCGCCCCCGCGTCTTGCGTGGACTCGCGGGCCTGAGTCTCGTTCTCGGAGCATGTACGGCACCAGGGCCGTCAGGTGCGCCGGCCTCTCAGGCCACCCCAGCGCCGCCGCCGACGTCCGCGCCGGCCGGCGGCGCTACATCGACAGCCGCGCCAGCCGCCGCGGCGACGAGCGCGCCCGCGCCGGCTGCGTCTGGCCAGACCCTGACCATTGCCTCACTGGCCAACCTGAGTAAGACGCTGCACCCGTACCCCGATGCGGCCTCCTACACACAATCCTGGACCGACATCGCGATCTTGCTCTGGGGTGGCCATGGCGCCGGCGGGCTGCTCGCATTCGACTGGGACAACCTCGAGTACAAGCCCGCGATGGCGACCGACATGCCGAAGGTCTCGGCCGACGGCAAGACGTACACGTTCACCCTGCGGAATGACTTGAAGTGGTCGGATGGCTCGCCGATTACCGTGGACGATTTCCAGTTCGCCTGGGACAACGCCAGCAAGCCCGAGAACAACTTCGTTGGCCTCGACGACCTCACCGAGATCGCATCGTTCAAGACCGCGGCCGATACGCGCACGATCGAGGTCACGCTCAACGAACAGAAGGCACGCGACGTGGCGCTCGGCATCGCCTCAACGGTCAGTCCGATTCCGAAGAAGGTCTGGGACGGCAAGGCATGGAATGACACCAGCGCGAACCCCGAGATTCTGAACCCAAGCGTGGTGCTCGGCCCGTACAAGGTCCAGGACTTCAAGATCGCCGAGGGCGCCACGTTCACGCCGGTCAGCACGTATCCAGGCGGCCAGCCGAAGATTCCGCAACTCGAGATCCTGCCTGGCCAGCAGCCAACAGTCGCTTATGAAGAACTGAAGAGCGGACGCGCTAACTACGCGCCGAACATTCCGCCCGCGCAGTATGCGGAAGCCAAAGCCAACCCCGACCTGAACATGGTCGAGTGGACCGCGGCGAACGCCAGCTACCGCGCTCTCGAGTTCAACACCGCCAGGCCCTTCCTCAGCGACAAGCGAGTGCGCGAGGCGCTTGCGCGAGCTGTCAGCCGACAGGACGTTCTCGACGTCGCCGAAGGTGGGCTGGCCACGCCCCAGGACAGCTTCATTCAGCCAACCAACACCAAGTGGGTCAACCCCAACGTCGAGCCATACGACCTGGACATGAATCGCGCAAAGCAGTTGCTGGCGGATGCCGGGTACACGCTTTCAGGGTCTTCGCTCATGGGCAAAGATGGACAGCCCGTCAAACTGCAGGTGCTCTACCCCACCTCGAGCGCTCCGCGCGCCAAGATCGCCACGTACTTGCAGCAGCAGTACAAGCAGCTCGGCATCGAGATTGAGGTCAAGGGCCTGGACTTCAACGCGTACACCGACCAGGTTTCGCACCAACGCGACTTCGATATCTCGCTGGCGACGTACGGCGGCGGCTCGCTCGACCCGGAGCTCGGGCCGCGGGCCCAGCTCATTACTGGCGGCCAGCAGAATGTGACCGGGTACTCCAACCCCCAGGTGGATCAGCTGTTCAAGCAGGGATCAACCGAGCTCGACGACGCCAAGCGCAAACAGATCTATGACCAGGTGCAACAGCTGGTCAATGCGGACCTGCCGTCACATTATCTCTATGCGCTGAAGGCCTTTAGCCCGGTCTCGAAGAAGATCCAGGGTGTGGTGGCGCACAAAGGCGATCGCCTCGACTATGACGACGCGCTGCTGTCATGGAGCGTGGCCCAGTAGCCCGCTGCACGCAGCCCTCCAGTGGGTGGACGTCCGTGGGTTGGCACGTCCGTGGGTTGGCACGTCCGTGGGTTGGCACGGTCGTGGGTTTGCACCCGTGGTGATGAACGTCCGTGTGGTGGGGCGTCCGTGGGGATGACCTCCGGGTATCGGCACCTCCATGGGGATGGACCTCTGCGGTGCGGGCGCCCTTGGGGAGGACCTTCGTGGAGACACCAACACTGGGTGCGCAGCCCTGGCGCGTGGTGACGTGAGGCGCGCGGCCGCGTGAGGCGCTTTTTGGTCCGCCGGCTGTTGCAGTCGGTGCTGTTGCTGTTGGTGGTCATCACCGCCATCTTCTTTTTGATCCACCTGACCCCGGGCGGCCCCGAGGCCGCGCTGGCAAATAACCCGCGCACCAGCGCTGAAGACATCGCCCGCGTCAAGCAGCAGTTCGGCCTCACCGACCCATTGCCAATCCAGTACCTGCACTGGCTTGGCAACGCGGCGCACCTGGACTTCGGTCGGTCGTACTTCTATTCGCGTCCGGCCACAGACGTCGTGGCCGAGCGCCTGTGGCCGTCGATCCAGCTCGGCATCATGAGCTACTTAGTTGCGCTCCTCGGCGTGCCTCTCGGCGTGCTCGCCGCCACCCACCGCGGAAAACTCGCCGACAACCTGACAAGGCTCGTGACCACGCTCGGTCACGCCCTGCCGACCTGGTGGTTCGGACTCACGCTGATCGTGGTGCTGAACAGCGTGCTGGGCTGGTTCCCGAACGGCCAGGGCCGCGGCGGACCGTGGCAGTGGTTCAGCTACATCATCTTTCCAGCCCTGGTGCTGGGATTGGCCGCGCTGGTGACGTTCACGCGCTTCGTGCGCTCGGAAGTGCTAGAGGTGCTCAATCAGGATTACGTCCGAACGGCGGATGCGAAGGGCCTGCCGCGAACGTTGGTCACCAGCCGGCATGTGCTCCGCAACGCCCTGCTACCCGTCGTGACGCAGCTCGGGTACGTCCTGCCGGCGGTCGTCTCGGGCGCCCTGATCACCGAGTACGTGTTCTCCTGGCCAGGCGTTGGACGCCTGTTTTACGAGGCAGCCGTAGCCAGGGATTACCCGATCCTCCTGGCCATCCTGACCATGACGACCGCGGCGACGATTGTCGGCACGCTGGTGGCAGACCTCAGCTACGGCATCGTGGATCCGCGCGTGCGCTACAGCTAGGCCTGATTGATGGCTGTCGCAGCGCCGGCGGCAACGCCACTACCGATCGAGCAACCCACTTCACGTCGGGCCTCGACGGCCCGCGGCTTCTGGAGCTCCGCCTGGTGGCGCTTTCGACATGACCGTGTCAGCCTCATCGCCCTTGCCGTGCTACTAGCGATCGTCGTGCTGAGCGCGGCTGCTCCGCTCATCTCGGGATTGATCCTGCATACCGACCCAGCGCAGTTCATGCGCACGCCTGCCGGACGCATCGCCACGCTGCAGCCGCCCGGCCCGAACTATCCCCTCGGCACCGACGATGTCGGTCGCGACGTGCTCACGCGGCTGCTGTACGCCGGCCAGGTTTCACTCTCGGTCGGGTTCCTGGTGGCCCTCGTCTCGCTGGGGCTGGGCGCCCCAATGGGCCTGCTCGCGGCGTATTTCGGCGGATCGGTCGACGACGTCATCAACGCCGTCGTGCAATTCATGCTGAACATCCCTGCGCTGTTCGTGCTCATCGTGCTCTCGATTTTCCTGACGCCGAACGTCATTGAGCTCGCGTTGATCTTCGGCCTGTTCTTCTGGCCTGGCACGGCCCGCCAGGTGCGCGCGGTGGTGCTTTCAGCGCGCAATCGAGACTATGTGGATGCGGCGCGGGTGCTCGGCGCTGGCGATGGGCGCATCATGGCGCGGCATATCCTGCCGAACGTCGCATCCGTCGCCATCGTGGTGGCTGGCCTGGATATGGCCGCGGCGATTCTGGCCGAATCGAGTCTGAGCTTTCTGGGGTTCGGCGTGCCGGTGCCGCTCTCCAGCTGGGGCAACATGCTGAGCCTGTCACAAGAGATGTTTCGCTCAGCGCCGTGGCTGGTGTACCCGCCCGGCGTCATGATCTTCGTAACCGTGCTCTGCGTATTCCTGGTCTCCGACGGCCTGCGCGACGCGCTCGACCCGCGACTGTCGCGTTAGGCGCCACCCGTTCTGCGTCCCTTTGTGAGCAGCGGATAGTTTCACTCTTGAGAAGGAACTCCGCGTCTCTGCGTAGAGCATCAGAAGACCTGGCGTCCAGGGCTCCACAGCGGACCCGGCGTGGCCCTATACTGGCAGAGCGATGGGTGGAACACCTGTTCGTATCTTGCTGGCCAGACACGGAGAGACCGTTTTCAACGTCGAAGGCCGCTGGCAGGGGCAGTCCGACTCGCCTCTCACCGAGCGCGGCAAAGCGCAGGCGCGTGAGCTGGCGCGCGCGCTGTCCGATGAGCCGATCGTAGCGGTCTACAGCAGCGACCTGGGCCGCGCCGCGGACACCGCGGCCGAAGTCGCCCATGTGCACAGCCTGCCGGTCATCGCCGATGTCCGCGTCCGCGAGATCGACGTTGGCAAGTGGACGGGGTTGGGCCGGCCTGAGATCGCGGCGCAATGGCCGGACGGACTGGCGGCATGGGCCTCAACGCCGAGTCGGTATCGCATGCCTGGCGGTGAAGACCTCGCCGAGGCGCAAGCCCGGGCGCTGGCGTTCTTCGCCGAGCGCATGCCCGACCACCTGGGCCAGACCGTCGTCCTGATCACACATGGCGCGATCGGCCAGGCGATCCTGGTCGAGGCCATGGGCCTCACCGTCGAGCATCTGTGGCTCAAACAGCGCATGGACAATACTCAGATCTCGCGGCTGGAGTGGTCCACCGAACGCGGCCTCGAGCTGATCGAGCTTTCTGACGTGCGCCACCTGGAGGAGGTCGGCTCGCTGCGCGGCTGGCGCACGACGGATCGCGAACAGCGCGCCTGACCCACTCGTCTATGCCCCTGGATTTGTTGGACCTCAGCACGCAGGTGCGGCAGATGGGCGAGCAGCTGGCCCGCCGCCGCGCGGACGAACAGCATCGGCTGGAACTGCTGGATGCGATGCTGGCCGACTATCGGGATCGCTGGGAGGAACTGGCCGATCTCGCCGAGACGGTCACCGAACGGGTGGCGGTGCCGACCGGGCCGCTCGACGAGCGGGTGCCGCCGGACGTGCGGCCGCCACGCTATACGGCCCTTGCGACCGACGGGGCGGAGATCGACCCCGACCGCCACGGTGGCAGCGGCGAGTTCTACCTGATCAACGTTGGCCGCGTACGCATCCCGTACGGGCAGCCAGAACGCGACGTGGAGCTGCGCAGCGTTTCCTCGCTGGGGTATACGGACGAGGACCTGTTCATCGTGGACCCGCGCGATCCGCGCCGGCAGGTGCCGATGCGCGACCGGCACCTCGACGCGCTGCGTACCGTCGAAGAGCTGCGCGCCCTGGCGGACCTGGCCGAATCCGAAGTCGGCGCTCGCAATATTCGCGCCGAAGACGCCTCTTCTGGCCAGGAAGTTTCGGTTCGCAAGGCGACAGCCGCGCAGTCGGCTCCGGCCATTGCACTCGTGGATGGCACCCTGTTGTTCTCGGTGCTGGAGGAGCGACCACGCGACTTTCTGCGAACGCGGTTCTATACGGACTTCGTCCACCAGCTCGAGCGCTTGCGCAGAGCGCACGTCCCGGTTGCGGCGTATGCGAGTCGATCACGCGGGATCGATCTCATCCATCTGTTTCGGGCGGTCTGCGGCAGCACGCCACTGGTCTGCGAGGTCTGCAGCGGGGCGCACGCGTGTGCAATGCGCGGCCTCAACGACGCGCAGCTGCTCGGCCGCTGGCTGGACCGCTGGGATCGTACCGGACTCTTCCGAGTCCGCTCCAACGTCCACGACCCGTATTACGGCGGCCACCGCGTGTACTTCTTTTTGGTCAACACCGGCGATGAGATTGCTCGCGTCGAAATTCCCGAGTGGGTGGCAAGAGACCAGGCGTCAGTCGCCCTCGTCCACGCCATCCTGGTTGACCAGTGCGCCAAAGGTTTCGGCTACCCGGCCGTACTTGCCCGCGCCGACGACCGCGCAGTCATTTCCCTCGGCGATCGCGACGTCCTCGACACGCTCGTACAGCAGGAGCTGGCCCGCCAGGGCGTCGTTGCGAGACCGTCCGCCAAGCTCTCGCGCAAGCAGGTGCGCACCGTATGAGCCACAACGGCATTGCACACGTGGAGCCGGGGCTCACCGGCGAGGTGGTGGAGGCTTCCACCTCGGAGTTTCTCGCGCAAGCGCTCGAGCTTGACGCCGCGCCGCCGTTCGGCGCGTTCGTGGAAGTCGCCGCCGACGACGCGCTCACCGTGTACGGCGTCGTCGCCCACGTGCAGACCGCGGGGATCGACCCCGGCTCACGCGCGATCATGCGGGGTCACGGCGACGTCCGCGACGAGCGTATCTACCAGGAGAATCCCGACCTACCGCTGGTGCTCCGCACGACATTCCGCGCACTGGTCGTGGGTTTCACTGAAGGTCAAGAGATACATCAGTTCCTCCCACCGCGCCCCGCCCGCCTCCACTATTCCGTCTTTACGTGTCCACCTCTCACGGTTCGCAGGTTCACACGTGAGGGGCTGGAGTTCTTTCAGGCGCTTCTTACGGCCTCGGAGGTGCCGAATGACGAATTGCTGGCAGCCAACTTGCGCTACATCGCGGCCGAAACGGGTGAGGGACAGGCGTTTCTGGAGCGCGCCGGGCGTGAGCTCGCGCAGCTGCTACGCGCGGACTACGCGCGGCTGACGGCGATATTGCGGCGATGCCTCGCACCTGGTGAGACGGTATGACCGGTCGGTTGGGCCTGCTGGTCGCGGGTTCAGTGGCCGAGGGACTGTCCGCGCGACTGGATCCGGCGGTTCCGATCGAAGACGTACGCCTCGGCAAATTCGTCAAAATCGTTGGCCAGAAATACGAATATTTCTGCCTGGTCACAGATGTCCAGTTGGACTCCGCAAACAACGACGTGCTGCGCGATCCACCCGGCGATCCGAACAAGATCGACGCGTTCCTGCGCCAGGTTCTGAGCGGCACCACCACATATGCGCTGGTGAAGCTCAAGCCTGAGCTGATGCTCGCCAATCTCGCGGCTGATATGCAGTTCGAGGACGCCGATATGGTTCCGCGTCCAGCGCGCACGATTCCACCGCATTTTTCGAATGTCTCAGATGCCACCCTGGCGGATTTCGAGCGTGTATTCGGACGTGATGACGGCAAGAACCACTTTCAGATTGGTCAGCCCATTGACATGGACGTCCCAGTCTGTGTGGACCTGCGTCGGTTCGTCGAACGGTCCAACGGGATATTCGGGAAATCTGGAACGGGCAAGAGTTTTCTGACGCGCCTCATCTTGTGCGGTGTGATCAAGGCGAGCGCGGCAGTCAACCTGATCTTCGACATGCACTCCGAGTACGGCTGGAGCGCGAAAAACGAAGAGGGCACCGAGGTCAAAGGCCTTTCACAGCTATTCGGTGGACGTGTCGCCGTCTACACGCTCGACATGGAGTCATCCCGTGGTCGAGGTGTCAAACCGGCGGGTGAAATCAAGATCGCGTTGCGCGAGATCTCCGTCGCCGATATTGCGCTGCTGCAAGACGAATTGCGATTGCACCGGACCGCGGTCGAATCCGCCGCGTTGTGCGAGGACAAGCTCGGCGACGATTGGGTTGCGCGCTTGCTCGACATGAACGGCGAGGAGTTGACGGACTTTGCCAACCTGGAGGGAGGCAACCACGCGTCGCTGAGCGCGTTGCGCAGCAAGCTTCGGCTGATCGACCGCTTGCCCTTCGTGGAACGCTCGCTGGAGCGGTCCACACTGGACCAGGTCATCGCCCAACTGGAGCGAGGTCAGCACGTGGTGCTGGAGTTCGGTCGCCAGCGTAACCTGCTCGCCTACATTCTGGCGACCAATGTCATCACTCGCCGCCTGCACGAGCTGTGGGTGAAAAAGACGGAACGCTACTGGAATACCAAAGACGAAGCCGACCGCCCGCGGCCGCTGATGATCACCATCGAAGAGGCGCACAAGTTTCTCAACTCTGAGGCCGCACGGCAGACAACCTTCGGCACCATCGCGCGCGAGCTACGCAAGTTCTACGTTACGCTCCTGGTGGTGGACCAACGTCCTTCGGGGATTGACGCGGAGGTGCTTTCGCAAATTGGTACGCGGATCACCTGCCAGTTGAACGACGAGCGGGACATTGACGCAATCTTCACCGGGGTGAGCGGGGGATCGCACTTGCGGACCGTCCTGGCCACATTGGACTCACGTGAGCAGGCGCTGGTGCTCGGACACGCCGTACCGATGCCGATGATGGTGCGCACGCGCAAGTACGACCCGCTGTTCTACGCCGCAATCGGTGGCGACAGCGCCGAGGTAGTCCTTGCCAGGTCCCGCAGATACGAAGAGATTTTCGGCGATGAGTAGTCGCAGCAACTTCCCACAACGAGGTCCTGGACCCTTCCTACTGGGTTTGAGCAGTACGGGCCGAAGAACCACGAAGCTCGTGGTGGAGGCCTGATGGCTCAGTTACTGCGAATTGCGCACATTGCGGATACGCACATCGGGATGGAAAACTACGGCCGTCTCAACCCCGAGACCGGCCTGAACCAGCGCCTGCACGATTTTCTCAACTCACTCGATCAAGCGGTCGATGGCGCCATCGAGCAGCAGGTGGACCTGGTGGTGTTCGCCGGCGACATCTACAAGACGCGTGATCCAACACCAACCCACCAGCGCGAGTTCGCACGCCGCATCCAGCGGCTGACTTCACACGGCATCCAGGCGATCCTGGTAGCCGGCAACCACGACGTGCCGATGTCAGCGGGCCGCGCAACGAGCGTGGACATCTTCCGTGCGCTCGAAGTCCCGGGCGTGACCGTTGCCAGAACCATCGGCACCCACCGTCTGGAAACGCGGAGTGGTCCAGTCCAGGTAATCGCGTTCCCGTGGGCGGTGCGCAGCCTGGTGCTTGCGCAGCCGGAGTACAAGAACTGCACCATCGCCGAGCTGAATGAGGCGATGATCGAGCTCACGCGTGCGCGGCTGAGGTCCGAGGCCGAAGCGCTCGATCCGCGCGTACCCGCGATTGTGGTCGGCCATGTCCACGTATTCGGTGCGCGCGTGGGCGCCGAAAGACTGCTGACGATGGGCAGCGATCCCATGTACGACCTTCAAACCTTCGACCTGCCAGGCATCGATTACGTCGCGCTGGGGCATATCCACAAGCACCAGGTGGTGCACTATGCCGCACCACAAATGGTGTACGCCGGCAGCATCGATCGGGTGGACTTCGGCGAGCAGGACGAGCCGAAGGGCTGGGTCTACGTGGAGATTCCCGAAAAAGGTCGGGCCGAGTTCGACTTTCGAACAGTTCGGGCTCGCCCGTTCCTCACGATCGATGCGCGAGTGGAGTCGGAAAACGCGACCGAGGATGTTGTGCGTGCCATTGTGCGTCACGCGAACGCACTCAACGACGCCGTCGTGCGCCTGCGTCTTGACATCCCGCCAGAGAGATTCAGCGAGCTGCGCGAGGACGACATCCGGGCGCAGTTGAAGTCCGCCTATTATGTGGCGCCGATTGAGCGCACCAACCGCCAGAATCCACGCAACCGGTGGGGCAGCGCCGGCGCGGAAATCCAGCGCGCTGGCCCACTCGAAGCGCTCGCACTGTACCTCGAGTACCAGAAGGTGGAGTCTGCACGGCGCGAGGTCTTGCTGCGGTACGCGCGTGCGCTGATGACTGAAGATGAGCCTGGTGACATTGTGCGGCGGTCACATCTTCCGTTGAAGCCGGAGGACTCCGTCACAACCGGTGCCGACGTCTCGTATCCCGCGGCGCGTCAATGATCCCGATCGCGCTGAACATCCGCAACTTCATGTCGTACACGGAGGCGCACGAGCCGTTGCGCTTCGATGGCATTCACGTCGCCGTGCTGACCGGCGACAACGGCCACGGCAAGTCCGCCCTGCTGGATGCCATCACGTGGGCGCTGTGGGGGCGCGCGCGCGGTCGCTCCGTCGACGAGCTGATCCACTCCGGCGCCGCCGAGATGGAAGTGGAGTTCGAATTCGCGCTCGACGAACAGCACTATCGGGTTATCCGCAAACGCCAGCGTCGCGGCCGCGGCGGCGTCTCAGACCTCCAGTTCGCGGTGCTGGCCGGAGAAGGCTTCCGCCCGCTGACGGAGCGATCCGTCAGCGAAACGGAGCGACTCATCGAGCGCACGCTCCGCATGAGCTACGAGACGTTCACCAACTCCAGCTTCATCCAGCAGGGTCGGGCCGACAGCTTCACGACCAATTCGCCAGCCGAGCGCAAGCGCATCCTGGCGGAAATTCTCGAGCTCGGTTACTACGACGAGCTGGAGAGTCGGGCCAAGGAGCGCTTCAAGACCTGCGAAGCGCAGCTCCTGGATGAGCGCCGCCTGTCGCAGGAATGGGAGGCCGAAATCGCTCGCAAGTCCGTCTATCAGGCGGAGTTGGACCGGCTGCGCGCGGAACTTGGCTCGCAGGAAACGCAGCTCAATCACCTCGACGACGAACTGTCGGTTGTCCGCGAACAGGTGACCCGGCTGGAAGCGCTCCAACACCAGTTGGAAGAGGCGCAGGGCCGTTTGGAGCGGTTCACGGTCGAGCGCACTCGCATCGCGGCAACACTGCGGGAGCGCAAGTTCCTGCGAGAAGAGGCGCAGAAAGTCCTGGCGCGCGCCGCGGAAATTGAGCGCGGCGCGGCGGAACTCGACGCCGTTCGTGCCAATCTCGAGCAGATGACCCAGAAGCAACACACGTTCCTGCCATTGGAGCGTGCACACGCGGCGGCCGCGCGGACCCTGGCAGCCGAGCAAGCGCGCCTCGAAGGGGAAGTGGTTGAGCGCGAAAAACGTCTGGCTGAGGTGCGCAAAGCAAGTGCGCTACTGCCGTCGCTGCAGGCGCAATTGCGGCGAGCCCACTCCGAGGCTACAACGCTCTCGCAGGTCGAAGCGCAACATGCGGAATTGCAAGCGATCGTCGGTCGCTCGCGTGAGGATGCCGCGGAAAAACGCACAATCAACTCCCGTTTGAAAAGCGATATGTTCGACTTGCGCGCCCGCCTGGACGAGCTGCAGACGCTGTCCACGTGCCCGACGTGCAAACGTCCTATGGATGGTCGCCACAAGCAGCGCCTCAGTGATGAGTTGGTCGCCCAGGGCACGAAACTGCGGGACGACTTCCGCGCAAATGAGGCGCAGTGCCGCGCACTGGAAACCGCGATCGCGCGTGACGAGGCGTTGGTGGCGCAGGCTGCGGCGGCACTGCTGCAGCGAGAGACGGTCCTTCGGCGCCTTGCGCAAACTGAATCGGCGCTGGCCCAGGCCGAAGAGGCGCTGCGGCAGGCCAACGCGCTGGAACGAGAGCTTACCGAACGCCAACAACTCCTCGGCAGTGCGCGGTTCGCTCCGGATGCGCGACGCGAGTTGGCGCACCTGGATCGCCAGATCGCTGCGCTTGCATACGACGAACAGCGGCACGCCGAGCTGCGCGCGCGAGCAACCGAGTTTGCCGGTGCGGAGCGCGACCGCCAGTTGCTGGAGCAGGCGCGCCTCTCAGCCGAGCATCTCGACGCGCAGATCCTGGAGCTCCAGGCGAGTCTCGAACGCGCCGAAGCGGAGTGCGCCGCCGACTCGCAACGTTGCGCCATGCTCGAGGAACAGACCCGCGTGTTACCCGTGGAGCGCGCACGTCTTGGCGAGCTCACCACCGAGTGCGCCGACGCGCGTCGGCTTCGAGACGAGACTCGCGACCGATGCTTGTTCGCACAAACTAAACTCGATAACTGCGCGTTCCTGGAGCGCAAGCAGCGTGACAGCCTGGAGCGGCAGGATGCGCTCCGTCGCGAGCAGAGCATCTTCGGCGACCTGGCATATGCGTTTGGCCGCCGCGGCGTTCAGGCGATGATTATCGAGACGGCCATTCCCGAGATCGAAGAGGAAGCCAACCGCATTCTGTCGCGCATGACGGACGGCCGGATGCACGTCAAATTCGAAACGCAGCGGGATGTGCGCTCCGGGCTCGGAACGATTGAGACGCTGGACATCAAGATCTCGGACGAACTTGGAACGCGCAGCTACGAGATGTTCAGCGGCGGCGAGGGCTTCCGCGTGAACTTTGCGATCCGCATTGCGTTATCACGCCTCCTGGCCCATCGCGCCGGCACCCGGTTGCAGCTGCTCGTGGTGGACGAGGGTTTTGGCTCCCAGGACCAGGAGGGCCGCGACCGCGTGGTGGAAGCGATCCAGGCCATCGAGTCGGAGTTCGAAAAGATCCTGGTGATCACGCACCTGGAGGACCTGCGGGAACGCTTTCCCGTACGCATCGAAGTCACGAAGACCGGACAAGGCTCAACCTACCGCGTCCTCTGACCCGTGGGTTCGCTGCGTAATTGGGCGTCTCCCGTGACGGTCGTCGTGGGACAATAGTCGCCAGGCGATGACCACGACCTCGGCAGCCCACGAACTTCTCGAAGGCCTCAATCCTCACCAGCGAGAAGCCGTCTCGCATACCGACGGCCCACTGTTGATCCTTGCGGGTCCTGGCTCGGGCAAGACTCGCGTGATCGTCCATCGCGTTGCCTACCTCCTCAGAACGGTAGACAAGCTGTACCCCTACAACGTCGTCGCCGTCACCTTCACGAACAAGGCCGCGCGCGAGCTGCGCGAGCGCCTCAACGTTCTCGTTGGCGAAGACCTCGCCAGAGGCCTGTCGGTTGGAACGTTCCATTCGTTGTGCGCGCGTTGGCTCAGGCGTGACATCAAGCACCTGGGGCGTGATCCGGGCTTTGCCATTTACGACGACAACGACCAGATCGACCTGGTCAAGCAGATCCTCAAAGAGTTCGAGATCGACGAGAAGCGAACTTCCCCACGTTCGGTGCTCAGTGCGATTTCGCACGCGAAGTCAGAGTTGATCGACGCCGAGGCGTACACCCGCGATGCTCAGGGCCAGTGGCATGAAACGGTCGCGCGGGTGTACCGCCGCTACAACGACCTGCTCGATCGTCACCACGCCCTGGATTTCGACGATTTGCTCGGCGTGACGGTGGAGCTGTTCCGCGCCGTTCCTGAAGTGCTGGAGTTCTATCAGCGCCGCTTCCGCTACGTGATGGTCGACGAGTTTCAAGACACCAACATCGCCCAGTACGAGATCGTCAAACTCATCACAAATCAGAGCCGCAACCTGTGCGTCGTCGGCGACGAGGACCAGTCGATCTATTCCTGGCGTTCAGCCGATATTCGTAACATTCTCAACTTCGAGAGCGACTTTCCCGACCTCAAGGTCGTCGTTCTGGAGCAGAATTATCGATCGACCAGCACCATCCTGCAGGTTGCACGCGCGGTTATCAAAGCCAACAAACTCCGCAAGGAAAAGAACCTCTGGACCAAGAACGATCAGGGCACGCCGGTCACGGTACATGAGGCCTACAACGAGCAGGATGAAGCGCTGTATGTGCTGCGTGAGATCGAACGACTCCACAAGAGCCAGCATGTTGCGCTTAGCAACTTCGGCATCCTGTATCGCACCAACGCCCAGTCACGGGCGATTGAAGATGCGTTCGTCCGCGCGGGGATGCCCTACCGACTCGTGGGTGGCGTGCGGTTTTACGAGCGCAGGGAGGTCAAAGACGTCCTCGCGTATCTGCGGTTGATTCAGAACCCGTTCGACGGGGTCAGCTTGCAGCGGGTGATCAACCTTCCGCCACGCGGTATCGGTCAGAAGACGGTGCAGGACCTGCTGCGCTGGGCTTCCGCCGAAAACATCGGACCATACGAGGCGCTGGTGCGCATCGCCGCGTTGCGAACCGATGACGGCAGCGATCCGCTCGCGGCACAGGCTCCGTTTGCCACTCGCGCGCGAGAGCTGTTCGGCGCGTTCGCCGACATCATCGAACCGATCCGCCAGGACCTCGCCGACCGGAGTGTGCTCGACATTCTCGATACCGTCCTCGAGCGCAGCGGGTACCTGCGTTTCCTGCGTGACGGTTCCGAGGAGGGTGAAGAGCGCTATGCGAACGTCCAGGAGCTGCGGTCCAAGGCGCAGAACTATGACGAGCTGGCGACGCAGAGTGCGCTTTCGGCGTTCCTCGAAGATGTCTCACTGGTCCAGGACGTCGATCAGCTCGACGAATCCGGCGTGGCTGGCGAGGCCGTCACCCTGATCACGCTGCACGCCGCCAAAGGCCTGGAGTTCCCGTACGTCTTCCTGGTGGGTGTGGAGGAAGGCGTGTTGCCGCATCAGCGCTCGGTTGATGATCCGCGCCAGCTGGAGGAGGAACGCCGCCTGTTTTACGTCGGCGTCACGCGTGCAATGCGCGGCCTTTACCTCGTGCGCGCGTTTCGACGCACGACGTATGGAAACTCCTCCACTTCTACGGCCTCACGGTTTCTCCTGGATATTCCCCCCTCGCTGGCGATGGTGACGCATGCGCCTGGCGCGGGCTCGCGGCACCCCGGAGCACCGGCCTGGTCATCGCGGCGCGAGGATCGACCACAGCTCACTCGCCAGCAGGCGCGCGAATTCGCGGCGCGCGCTTTCCAACCGGTTGCTGAACCACGATTGCCGACCGGAGTTCGGCCGCCCAGGCCACCGAGGCCCTCGGCGGAACCCACCTATCGCGCGGGGGACCGCGTTCGCCACCCGACGTTCGGGCTCGGCATCGTGGTCAGCGTACGCGTGGAGCCAGGCAGCGAAATCGTCGAGGTGAACTTCGCCGGTGGCGCCGGCATCAAAAAGCTGGACACCGCATTCGCGCCCCTCACACGGGCATAGCGCGGAATTACGAAGCTCATTAGAAGCGCTTTCTTCCAGAGGGGACTTCGAACATGTCAACTTTGTGGTTGCCGCTCGGCACCACCACGCTTCCTAGCAGCGTTTGGCCTACCCGCTGGTAGGTGAGCGGCAGCCAGTCTTTGCCATCCAGCCGCGCGCGGGTGTCGCCATGCCAGCGCACGGGCAGGTGCAGGCTCAAGGCGGTGGGCGAGTTCGAACCGTACTGCACAGCCTCGGCGCGCTCGGAAGCCCCGTACTCGTAGGCGACATACACGTCGGTCGCCGGCTCGTAGACCCGTACGCCGCCATTAACGCCATCCAATCGTGGAGTGAGTGAAATCTCCTTGCCGATCAGGCGCACGCCAAAGAGCCCGTCGATGACCGACTGCCCCATCACGGCCGCCGCACCGGCGTAGGCCTGGTCTGCGCCAGTCTTCTTCAAGTTAGGCGACTCCCACTCGCGCACCTTGCCGGGGTGCGTCGCCCAGTCGCGCGCCACCATCGACAGGTGATCCCGTGCCAACCCCCAGTAGCCGCTCCAGAACTCGGCGCTGATCTGGCGCCCGGCCCACCAGTCCCAGAGTGCGCCGTTCTGGTACGTCCCCTGGTCCATCTCAATCTGGAACCAGTTGTTGTAGGGCGGATCGAGCGACAGGCCGGGCTTGGGCGCGCCGGCGTCAATCCGTGCCTGCTCCAGGGCCGCAAGGATGCGCGGCACCTTGTCGGGGTCGGCCAGGCCGTAATAGACCGCCGCGGCGTTGCCGATGGCAACAATGTCGGCTTCGTTGAAGTCGTGCACCACGTGGTCTGGCAGCACGTGGCGATGGATGCGATAGAAGCCGTGCTGCGGATCGTCCTGCCACAGCACCTGGTTCGTGGCGGCCTTCAAATTGGCGGCCTCTGTTTCCCAACGGGCGCGGTCCGCATCACGCCCCGCGGCGGCGTTCAGTCGCGCAAGTCCCTGCAACGCGGCGTATGCAATCGCCTGGTCGTAGGTGGACACCGTCCACTGGTCGCCAGGCGCCATATGTGATGGATCGCTGTTCGGCTCCCACTTGATGTCACCCCAGTCCGTGGTGTGAGCGCGTTTTATTAGCTGCGTCGCTGGATCGCGGCGCACCTCGAGGACCCAGCTCATCGCGCGGTTCAGCCGCTCGATCAGAGTTTGCCCGCGCAGTGTCTGGGTGAGCCACGCCGGATCCGGCAGCGCATCGTAGGCTTCGGTGGCGTCGACGATCGCGCTTGCCTCTTCGTCTGAGACGACGGTGGCTTTATCGACCTTGTGGTCCGGGTTGATGGTTGCCGAGATCGAACCGTCGGGGTACTGCTCGCGCAGAAACTCCTCGATCGTGCTGCGCAGCGCCTGCGCGCCGTAGTAGTAGCGGACCATCGGCAGATCGGTGGCCGTATCCCGGATGTACAGGTAGAAAGGTGTAAACCCAGGCAGCGTGTAGGAATACGTGGGGCCGGGGAAGAAGCCTTCGATCTGCTGCCCGTCGACGCCGCTGTACGAGACGTGCACGTTGGACAGGACGGTGCGAATGGTGGGCTCCATCGCCGAGATCTCGGGCGAACCGTCGACGTGCCAGCTCACGTCTTTGGAGTAAGCGAGGTTGGGTGCGTCAGCGGAAACCGCCGTGCCCGTGACCAGCAGTGCGAACCCTGTTCCCACGGCCAGCACAAGTAGGCCGAGGGTCCGTCGCGGGTGCCGCACCGAGACCCGATGTTAGGGAATCAGAGGCCTTGGGCGTGAGGAATGACGTCGCGCGCCAGCACCTCGATCGGTTTCAACGTCTCCACCCCGTTGAGGCTGGCAATCGCTGTGGTGAACCCCATCTCGTGGAGCTCTCCCAGTTCGTCGAGGATCTGCTGCGCCGACTTGCGCGCAACGTTCCACTGTCCGAGTGAAGTGCGGTCGATTTCCGAATACGGGCGACCCAGATCGGCGCAGTATTGCTGCAAAACATCGAGTTTGTGCGTCAGGTCACGCGGGCCATAGCGCGTGAACAGGTTGCACGCGTCCGCGTATTGCGCGACGAGGCGCAGGGTTTTGCGCTCGCCGCCGCCGCCGACCAGGATCGGCGGATGTGGCTGGCTGAGCGGCATGGGTGAATTGATCGGCTCCGCCAACTGGAACTGTTTGCCATAAATGGGCGATCGATCCCCGGTCCACATCGCGTGAGCAATGCGCAACGTCTCTTCCAGGCGCGTGAAGCGTTCGCCCAGTGGAGGAAACGGGACGCCGAGCCCGCGTGACTCGCGCTCGTACCAGCCGGCGCCAATGCCCAGGTAGGCTCGGCCGCCCGAAAGTACATCGAGCGTGGTGACCTGCTTGATCAGCACACCCGGGTGGCGATAGTGCACGCCAGTCACCATGGCGCCGAGCCGAACACGTGTGGTGTGCGCCGCCAGAAAACCCAGAGTCGTGTACGCCTCGAGCATCTCTTCTTCAACCGCTCCGATGGAGCGGATCTGGAAGAGGTGGTCCATCAGCCAGATCGACGCGAAGCCCGCGTCGTCTGCAGCGCGGGCGATAGCGGCTAATTTCGGCGCGAGTTCGGGCGCGCCACCCGCCCAGTGGAACCTGGGTATCTGCAACCCAATGCGCATCTAGAGTGCGCGCTCGCCGAGTTTGCGCTCTTTACCCGCGAGCAAGCGTTCGATGTTGTCCTTGTGGGCGACGACGATGAAGCCGCCAACCAGTACGCCCCAGAGCGCCCAGGCCGGCTCGGCTTGCGCGTATGCGAGACCGCACAGGAACAATCCCCCAAGGATCGCGCCGACGACGCTGCCGAGCGACACGTATCGAGTGAGGAGCACCAGCGCCACACCGATCGCGAAGGCCACAAGCATCAGCACCGGCGCGGCAACCAGCGACGCGCCAAAGCCGGTGACGACCCCACGACCGCCCTTGAAGCGGATGAACACCGAATAGGAGTGGCCCACGACCGCGGCAATGGCGGCCACCATCTCGATCCACGTGTTGTCGGGAGCAATGAAGAACTTCACCGCCGCAACCGCCAGGACACCCTTGAGGAAATCGCCGCCAAATGCGACGGCGGCCGCGCCACTGCCAAGCGTGCGCAGCACGTTGGTTGCGCCGGTACGTCCGCTGCCGTGCACGGTAAGGTCGACGTTGCGATAGACCCGCGCGACAACCATGCCCGTTGGGATCGCCCCCAGCAGGTAGCCAATCACTGCCGCCAGCAGTACGGGCATCTAAGACGTCTACTTTAAAGGTAGGTTATGCCCCAGCACGTCGCGGTCATCAACGCCGGCGGGTGGGGGACCGCGTTGGCCGCTCTCCTGGCCAATTCCGGGCACGTGGTGCGATTGTGGTGCCGGCGCGCCGAACTCGCCGCCGAGATTGCCGCACAAGGCGAAAATCCCACGTACTTACCCGGTGTGGCGGTCCCGCCATCGGTCCTACCAACTGCTTCGCTCGAAACAGCACTCGCTGGTGCCGACGCGGTAGTGCTGGCGCCCATTTCACGTGCCATGCGCGATGTCGCCCGCCAGGTGTCACCCTACATTCAGACGGGAACGCCCGTGATCCACGCCTCGAAGGGGCTCGAGGTTGCCACGCTGCAGCGGCTCTCGGAGGTGCTCGGGCAGGAACTTCCGGGCGCGGCGGTGGCGGTGCTGTCGGGTCCCACGCACGCAGAGGAGGTCGGGCGTGGGCAGCCGACTGCCGCGGTGATTGCTTCTTCGAGTGAAGCCGTGGCGACGTTGTTTCAGCAGTTGCTGCACGGCCCAACCTTCCGTGTTTACACGTCCACGGACATGGTCGGCGTCGAATTGTGTGGCGCGTTGAAGAACGTGATCGCTCTGGCCACGGGCGCGTCCGACGGCCTCGGCTACGGCGACAATGCGCGCGCCGCGCTGATCACGCGGTCGCTCGCAGAAATCGGCAGGCTGGTACACGCCGCCGGAGGTGATGCGCGCAGCGTGGCTGGACTGGCCGGCCTGGGTGACGTGGTGGTGACCTGTACCAGCCGACTGAGTCGCAACCGCTGGGCGGGTGAACAGATTGGCCGGGGTCGAACCGTGGCCGAGATAGTCGCCAGCACTCCCCAGGTGATCGAAGGCATCCCGGCGACCAGGGGCGCCATTGAGCTCGCGACTCGCTACAGGGTGGAGATGCCGGTATGCGCAACGGTTGACCGTGTGCTCAATCACGGCCTGTCTGTGCATGAGGCGCTCGCCGAGCTGATGAGCCGCGAAGCGACCGTCGAATTAGCGACCGGGGAGACGGCCTAGGGTCGCACTCGCGAGGCGGGCGGCTTCTTCGCGCAGCTCGCGCAGCATCTCGGGTGGTGGTTTGCGGCCGAAGCGGTAGTAGTAACGCGCCGTATTTCCGACCACGTACGTACCGGTGTAGGCCACCAATGTCTTCGGCAGAAGACCGAGCATGCTCGGCAGCAGGCCAACCAGCGCCCTCGCGGCCGTACGCCACACGAACGCACCACCCACAACCGGTAGGACCTCGGCCACTAACTCTGGTCCGAGTTGAACGTCACGGCCGTAGAGCCCCGCAAGTTTGAACAGCAGCAGCACCTGGTTTTTGGTGAGGACAAGCAGGTCGGCCACATCGCCAACAAGGCCACCCACGATCGGCAGGTTGGCTGGCAGGCTCGAGAGCGCCGCGAACTGCGCGTTTACCCGCGAGGTGTCTCGGATAAGGTGCTGGGCCACTGGTTCTCTGAGCAGCGGATGCCGCCGGCCAGCCGAAAGCATCACCTCAGGCGCAGCCGCGACTAGCGACTTGAACAGACGGTCGCGCACCTCCTCGTCGGACTCGAACGCGCCGAGGGTGACGAGGCGGTCGTCGGGGATCCCCAGGACCAACATGCCACTGGCCTCTTCGGCCTGGACCACCAGAAGCGGCGCCTCACTCACGCTGAGGTCGCTGACGTGGCGCCTGGCCTCAGCTTCGAGGGGACTGGCGATGGCGGCGATGTACGCGTCGGCGCGTTCGCCACGATCGACCCCCAGTAGACCTGTCGTCACTTCGCCCGCCTGCGGGTCGGGCTCGATCAACCGCGCCACGCGGTCAGCAATGCGCCCATCGGAGCCCAGGACGCGCAAGCTGACAGGCCGTTCGAACGCCTCGCGCAGCGAACCAATGTCTAGCTCGCGGGTGAGCCGCCAGAACTGCGTGATGTTGCCGATCACGGACTACGAGGGTAACGTACGGTGCACTGGCGTGCGCCGCTTTGTCCTCCGCGTCCTCGCGACGGCTGTGGCGGTGCTGCTGCTGAACGACGCGGCGCCCAACCTCTTCAGCATCAACTCCGCCGAGCCACTGGTCACGGTGCTGGTGTTCGCTGTTATCCTCGGCGTGCTCAACGCGTTCCTGCGTCCGATCCTGCTGCTGCTGACTCTGCCCCTCAACCTGCTCACCCTCGGCCTGTTCACCCTTGTCGTCAACGCGATCGTCTTCTGGTTTGCCAGCCTCATCCAGGGCGGTGTGCAGGTTGCCGATTTCGGCGCAGCCTTTCTCGGCGCGCTGCTGGTGAGCGTAGTGAGCTTCGTGGCATCGCGCGTTATTACCTGAGTAGACAGATAGATAGATGCTCAAGCTGCTGCGCCCGGGCCTGCACCTGAAACGCTGGTTTCTGGTGCTCCTGCTCGGGATGGTCGTCGTCAGCCTTGGTATCGCCTTCGCCCTGACCGAGGCTTATCGGACCATCGCCGCGCCCGCCTGGGTCACCCTGGCCACGTTGCAGTTCCTGCCGCTCCTGGTGCGCGCCGTGATTTTGCTCGTGCTTGGTGGCGGACTCTGCGCGCTCGGCATCCGCGGCCTCTACCGCTCCCTCAACGACGCGCTGCCAGCGAATTCGCAGAGCTTGATCGACCGGATCTACGAGTACCGCGTGCGCCAGGGCGGTCCGCGCATCGTGTGTATCGGTGGCGGTACGGGCATGCCAACGGTGCTTCGCGGACTGAAGCACCACACCGCGAACATCACCGCCGTCGTGACGGTTGGCGACGACGGCGGCTCATCGGGCCGACTGCGGCGCGAGCACGGCATCCTGCCGCCTGGCGACTTCCGCAACAACATCGTCGCGCTGGCGCAGGTCGAGCCGCTGATGTCGCGGCTTTTTCAATACCGCTTCGGCGAGGGCTCAGCGCTGGGAGGGCACTCGTTCGGCAACCTGTTCGTGCTCGCGATGACGGGCATCACGGGCAGCTTCGAACATGCCTTACGCGAAACAACCCGGGTGCTGGCGGTGCAGGGTTCGATCCTGCCCTCGACTCTCCAGGACGTGGAAATCTGCGCGGAGTTCGAGGACGGCTCAGAGGTATGCGGCGAGTCGCACATTCCGGAGGTCGGTAAGCCGATTCGCCGGTTGTATCTCAAGCCAGAGCACCCGGCGGCGCAGCCTGAAGCCGTCAGCGCCATCCTGGAGGCGGATCTGATCGTGCTGGGGCCCGGTTCGCTCTACACGAGCGTGGTGCCGAATCTCCTGGTGGAAGGTATTGCCAAAGCGCTCATCCAGAGTGATGCGTTGAAGGTGTACGTGTGCAACGTCGCCACGCAGCCTGGCGAGACGGAGGGCTACAACGTCGAAGCCCACATCGATGGGATGGTGCGTCACCTGCCAGGGACCTCGAACCCCTTCGACGTAGTGATTGCGCCCCAACATCCTGAGAGTGCACAGGCGTTTCTGGAGCCTGGCATTGCACTTGTGAAGGCCGGCCCTTCGCGCATGACGCATCCGCGCGTAGTGATTGAGGACGTGGTCCGCGATGACCTGCCGCTGCGGCACGATCCTGACAAGCTCGCCCGCGTGCTCATGCGCGTGTACGAGGACGAGCGCCGCACCCGATCCAATGGCGCATCCGCGCGCTATGTGAGCTGACCCTTATACTCCCGCGAAGCGAATGCACATTGCGTTTCAGATCGTCCAGATGGTGCTGGCGATCGTCTTGATCGGAGTCATCCTGCTGCAGACTCGCGGGTCGGGGTTTTCGGCCTTTGGCTCGGCAGATAGCTCGATCTACCGGACTCGCCGCGGCTTTGAGCGGACCTTGTTCCAGTTCACCATCGTGCTCGCCGTGTTCTGGGTGCTGGTCTCGATCGGCAGCGCGCTGACGTTCTGAACCGCCCGCGTAACGCGCCTGTAGCTTGCCCGCCCAGGAAGGCGTGTCTACGATCGAGAGTGATGCGCCACTTCGCGTGGCTGGGGGTCCTGCTCGCGCTCCTGGCATCGCCTGCGTCCGCGGTCACCGACCAGTTCCCAGGACGGATTCTCTTCGTGAAGGGTGGTGATCTGTGGTTGCTCGACGCCAGCGGCCCACATCCACTGGCCACCGGTGGCACCTTCAGTCAGCCGAACTGGGCACCAGATGGCGGCAGCCTGACCTACGTGTATCGCGGTACCAACTTCGCCGACATCTTCGTCACCGATGACACCGGCCAGAACCAGGTCCGGCTGACCAACTCCCAATCCACCGTGCTCGATAACAACGATTGGAACCTACGCCCGGCATTTTCACCTGACGGCCAGTTCATCGCGTTCGTTTCGGACCGCGCCAGCACTTTTCCCACGCTGCAGATCATGAACGCCGCGGATGGCACAGGCCGCCACACCGTTGCTACGCCTGGCGTTCAGGAGGAGGACGTGGATGCACTGGCCTGGTCGCCGGACGGCAACGAGCTGGCGATGACCGTGTTCAACGAGCCCGGTCCGTCGCAGATCGCGGTTCTGCCGATGAACGCAACCAGCCGCCAGCCTGGCCGTACGCTGACCAGCGTCGCGGGCGGCGCGCTGGATCCCGCCTGGTCGCCCGACGGGACATGGTTGGCGTTCGCCGGCCACGACGGAGCCGCCATCGAAATCTACGTGGTGCAACCCGACGGCAGCTCCGTTACGCGGCTCACCAGCGACGGTCTCCTGGCACGCTCGCCGGTATGGAGTCCGGACGGTGCGCACATCGCGTATATCGCCAACAAGACGGGCTATTTCGAAATCTTCGAGATCGACATCACCGCCGATGCGTCGGGTGCCCTTAGCGCTTCACCTCCGCGCCAGTTGACCAAGGACCTTCAGGTTGATGCAGCATCGGGCCTCTCGTGGGGCCGCTAACCTGTCCAGAACGCCAGCTGGCGGCCGCCCGCCTTGGTGCGGAGCGACGTCGTCTCTTCGTGCTGGGCACGCTGGTCTCGCTGGCGACACCGCTGCTTCCGTATCTCACGGGCACCTGGGAGAGCGCGTGGTATGCATTGGCTGCAACGCTGTGGCCCATTGCCCTGCGGACCGCCGTGTTCCTGGTCGCCTTCCACGTCGCGCTCAGCGTGGTCATGTTGCCGCTGGCCTTTTACGGAGGCTATGTCCTGCCGCGGGCCTACGAGTTGGGCCGCCAGAGTCGCAACGCCTGGACCGTGGACTGGCTCAAGGCCACCCTGCTCACCACCGTCATCGGTTCATTTATTGGCGGCGCGTTCCTGTTCCTTGTGATCAGCACCGGACCGCACTGGTGGTGGACCTTCGGGGTGTTTACATCGCTGATTGGACTCACGTTTGTGTTCGTGATGCCCTATGTGCTGGTGCCGTTGTTCTTCAAGATGCGACCACTAGACGATGCCGAAACCGTTCAGCGGATTCATGCGCTGGTCAACCGTGCTGGAGCACCCGTCCGTGACATCTGCTCGCTGGATTTCTCACGCCGCACCGCAGAGGCCAACGCGGCGGTCATCGGCCTGGGCCGGTCGCGCCGCGTGGTGATCGCGGACACGCTTCTTGCTGAGTTCACGCCGAGCGAAGTGGACGCCGTCGTGGCGCACGAACTGGGTCACCACGTGCACCGTGACGTGCAACGGCTCCTCCTTGGGAACGCGGTCCTGATGTGGCTTGGCTTGTTCGTAGCCTCCCGTCTCGAGCCGCTTGCTCTTCCCGTGTTGAGTTTGCCCAACCTGGCGTACGTTCCGGGCTATCCGGTTCTGCTGTTCGTAACCGAGCTGTTCTTCATCGTTGCTTCGCCGCTCCTGAACTGGTGGTCGCGACAACTGGAGGGCAACGCAGACAGGTTTGCCCTGACGCTGACGCGTGATCCAGCCGCCTTCGCCGCGGCAATGGAGCGCCTCGGCTGTCAGAACCTGGTCGAGTGGCGCCCGCCGCGCTGGGCCACGGCGTTGCTGGCCTCACACCCGCCGCTCTACAAACGCGTCGAGCTGGCGCAGGCCTGGAAAGTGTGACTGATTGATGGACGAGCCGGTCGTCGTCCGCCACCCGGTTGGCCCGCCGCCACTCGCGCTGCGGCTCGCCGCCATCCTGGCCGTTCCGCTCGTGCTGTATGCACTGGTGGCAATCGGCCAGAAAGCCGTCGCGAACTACCAGCTCAATCAGCAGGCAGATGCGCTGCGCGCGGAGATTACGAGCCTCCGCTCTGAAAACGTCAACCTCCAGCAGCAGATCGAAACGGCGCGGACCGACACCGCGATCGAGACGATCGCGCGCGAGCAACTCGGACTCATCAAGCCCGGCGACCATCCGATGGTGGTGGTTTCGTCGCAAACCCAGAGCGCGCCGCCACCTGCGCAGGCTGCCCCACCATCCGCCCCGAAGCCAACGTGGCGGCAGTGGTGGGACTACCTCTTCGGCTGACCTGTGCGCTCGCGCGACGTAGAACACGTCCGACGGGCAATCCGCGCGGCTGCAATTCGGCTGCCGGACGTGTTTGCTCCTGGCACCCGCCTGGTGGTTGCGTTCTCGGGCGGTCAGGACTCCACCTGCCTGCTGCATGCGCTGGCACACGCGCACCGCACGTTGGACCTGCTGGCAGTCCACGTGGACCACGGCCTACGGCCCGACTCAGCCGAATCGGCCCAACGCGTGAGCGACGCGGCACGAACGATTGGTGTTCGGTGTGAAGTGGTCCGCGTCGAGGTCGCGAAGCGTGGCTCGGTGCAGCAGGCGGCTCGGGTCGCTCGTTATGCGGCACTCGCCGCGGCTGCTCAGGCGCACGATGCAAAAGCCATCCTCGTGGCGCATACGGCCGACGATCAGGCCGAAACGTTGCTGCTGAATCTGCTGCGTGGCACGGGCCTTCTGGGACTGGCCGGCATGCGCATGGATGAGGTGCGAGCCGCGAGGTTGGTCCGACCTTTGCTAGATGTATCGCGCTCGACCACCCTGGCGTACTGCACGCATTTCGGACTTTTATCAACCATTGTCGAAGATGCCTCCAACCAGACCCGCGTGTACACACGTAATCGCGTGCGTCTGGACTTGCTACCGCTCCTGCGAGAGTTCAATCCCGCGGTTCACGAAGTCCTCTCGCGCATGGCCGATCTGGTCGCCGAGGACCTCGAGGTGCTGGACGCGCTGGCGAGTGACCTTTACACCACCCTCCAGAACGACGGCACGTATGACCTGCGTGCGTTTCGGGCGCAACCTCGCGCGCTTCAGCGACGATTGCTCCGACTTGGCCTGCAACACGCGGGGCTTAGCCTCAAGAACGTGGCCGATAGACCTTTGGAAGATGCGCTCAATTTGCTACAAACCGGCCAACCAAATCAGACGTATCACTTACCGTATGGCGTCGAGGTCTGTATCGGACATCAAACCTTTGTGTTGCGGCAACACGGGAACGCACGTGCACCGAGTGCCCGGAATACCTGGGAAAGCGTAGGTTCGCGCGTATAATGCCAGCACCCGGGAGGGTCCCACCACGCATGGATACCAAGTGGCTGAGAAACAGCTTCGTTTATCTGATCATCCTGGTCGCGATCATCGCGCTCTTCTTCACCGTCGTTCAGCAAGGTGGGACCCCCGACGTTAAGCCAATTGCGCTGAACGACCTCGCTCAGCGCATCAAACAAGGCCAGATCAAGTCGATCGAGGTCACCGACGATCGCGTGGTGGCGACCGCCAGTACCCCGGGTGCTCCCGACCAGAAGTTCACCACTCGCACGGGTCGAGATAACTTCCTCGACGCGATGCACAACTTCGGCGTCTCGCCTGACGAGCTCGCCAACGTCAGTTACACCGTCAAAGATCCTCCCCAGATCAGTAACTGGCTGGGCATCCTGGTCAATCTGCTGCCGCTGATCTTCTTCGGCGCAATCCTGCTGTTCATGATGCGCCAGGCACAGGGCTCGAATAACCAGGCCCTTAGCTTTGGGAAGAGTCGTGCCCGCATGTTCATGGGCAACAAGCCCACCATCACCTTCCAGGACGTGGCTGGCGTTGAAGAAGCCAAACAAGAGCTCCAGGAAGTGGTGGAGTTCCTGAAGTATCCCGAGAAGTTCGCTGCACTCGGTGCGCGCATCCCGAAGGGCGTCCTGCTGGTGGGACCGCCAGGCACAGGTAAGACGCTGCTCAGCCGCGCTGTGGCGGGCGAGGCAGGCGTGCCGTTCTTCAGCATCTCGGGCTCGGAGTTCGTCGAGATGTTCGTTGGCGTAGGCGCCAGCCGTGTACGCGACCTGTTTGATCAGGCCAAGCGCAACGCGCCCTGCATCGTCTTCGTCGATGAGATCGACGCCGTCGGCCGCCAGCGTGGTGCAGGTCTTGGTGGCTCGCATGACGAACGCGAGCAAACGTTGAATCAGATCCTGGTCGAGATGGACGGCTTCGACTCGAACACGAACGTGATCGTGATCGCTGCCACGAATCGTCCTGACGTGCTCGACCCCGCGCTGCTTCGCCCGGGCCGTTTCGACCGACAGGTCGTCCTACCTGCGCCGGACATCAACGGCCGCAAGGCGATCCTCGAAGTCCACGCCAAAGGCAAGCCGTTCGACAAGACTGTTGAGCTGGCAACCCTTGCCAAGGTGACGCCCGGCTTCTCAGGTGCCGACCTCGCCAACCTCATCAACGAGGGCGCCATCCTGGCGGCTCGCCGCAACAAGAAGACCATCGGCATGTCCGAGCTGGAAGAAGCGATCGACCGTGTGATTGCCGGTCCCGAACGCAAGAGCCGCGTCATGTCCGACAAGGAAAAGCAGCTCACGGCCTATCACGAGGGCGGCCATGCCGTGGCGATGCGCTATCTCGAGCACCACGATCCAGTCCACAAGATCACGATCATCGCCCGCGGCATGATGGGTGGTTACACCCGGCCGCTGCCACCCGAAGATCGGTACTACATGACCAAGAGCCAGTTCAAAGCCAGCATCGCCTCGGCTCTGGGCGGTCATGCCGCCGAGCAGGTGGTCTTTGGCGAGATCTCGACGGGCGCCGAAAACGACATCGAGAAGGCCACGAACATCGCCCGCAAGATGGTCAAGGAATACGGCATGAGCGAGCGGCTCGGGACCGTTGCACTCGGCCACAAAGAGGAGCTGGTCTTCCTCGGTCGCGAAATCGGTGAGCAGAAGAACTACTCGGAGAAGACGGCTGAGGCGATCGACGAGGAGATCCGTCGGCTGATCGACGAGGGTTACGCGCAGGCAGTCCAGATCATCACCGATCACCGTGACGTGCTGGACCACATCGCCGCCGCCCTGATTCAGGTCGAAACGCTGGATGGAGACAACCTGGAACGCGTCTTCCGCGGCGAGCCACCGATCACCGGTGGAACGCCGGCTGAGTCGCCGCAACCGGTACAGCCCGAGACTCCGCGCGAGCGGCCGACCTTGCAGCCGGTGCCGCGGCTCTCGCCTGGCGCAGCCTCCAGCACCTCATAGGTACCACCGGACCGCACGTACTTCGAGGCGTTTTTTCCGCCAAATAGCCAGCTCCACGGTTTGACAATTCCGCGGAGCTGGCCTTAGAGTCTTGCTCACGTCCCTACCAGGAGGTGTCCGATTGGCCAGTTGCACTCTTAGCGGCAGCATCGGCGCGAGCGTTTTCGCTCGTCGTCTGCGCCCGGGTGCGCCTTCGCCGCGGACCGATTATCTGGTGGGGAGCGGCCACTGTTGAGTTAGCCGCCTAACACGCCGACCGCGTTCTCCACCTCATCGGCCCGCTGCGAGTGCCAGTCCACTCAAGTGCCGGTCTTTCGTACGTGTTCAGTCGATGAGGTTGTTTGTTCGTGAACGCAGTTACAGTCCGAAGCGAGTCAGTCCACACGGCTCTGGCGTTGCGCGCCATCTCGAAATTTTTCCAAACGCGCCGCCTTCCGTGGCAGGCGCAGCCTCATAAGCGGACCGTCGCGGTCGACGACGTCTCGTTGACGGTGCAGCGTGGCGAGATCTTCGGCATCCTGGGCGCCAACGGCTCGGGCAAGTCCACACTGATCCGCGTCATCTCCACGTTGCTGCTCCCCGATCACGGCAGCGTCGAGGTGTTCGGGCTCGACGTGGTGCGTGACGAGCTTCGCGTCAAGCAGCTCATCAACCGCGTGAGCGTAGACGCCGCGTTCTTCAAGAAGCTGTCGCCGATGGAGAACCTGTTGTACGCGGGGCGGCTCTACGGGTTGGGAAAAGACGATGCGGCACGCGGCGGGCTCGAGATCCTCGAACGCCTCGGCATCACGCGGAAAGTCGTGTTCGAGCCGATGGAGGAGATGTCGCGCGGCATGCAACAGAAGGTGGCCATTGCCCGCGCATTGCTCACCTCGCCGGTGCTTTTGTTGCTGGATGAGCCGACCACCGGGCTGGACCCACGCTCCAAAAAGGACGTCCAGCAACTGGTCTTGAGCATGCGGCACGAGCACGACGCCACCGTGGTGCTCACCACCCACGACATGGATGAGGCAGATCGCCTGTGCGACCGCGTAGCAGTGCTGGACCACGGCCGCGTCATCGCGTTGGACACACCAGAACGCCTCAAGACCGCGGGCGACTCATTGGAAGACGTCTTCATGCGCCTGACAGGCGAAGAGGAACAAGCGGCATGACCACTCACATCGAAACACCAATTCTGTCGGGACCTTTGATACGCCAGCGGGGCGACCCGAGTCCCCGACAACATCTGAATACGGCGTATGCCTTCTTTGAACGGAACTGGAACCTCACCCGGCGCTATCTCGGCTGGGAGGTCGTCTGGATCGTCTACTCGCTGGTCAATGCGCTGACGATTCTGTTCATCGCGGCGGCGACCGAACGGATCACCGGACAGTCGGTCGATACGCACTTCTTCATCCTGTACCTGCTCATCGGTACGACGATGTGGAGCTACTTATCGGCGGTCTTTGACGTGGTGGCCGAAACGATCGCGTGGGAGCGATGGGAAGGCACGATCGAATACACGCTGATGGCGCCGGTGCCGCGCTCGCTGCACCTGATCGGGACTTGCTGCTACGCGGTCACGTACTCACTGGTGCGCGCCGCGCTCATTTTCTGCGTGGTCGCGGTGATGTTCGGCGTTCAGTTGTCTTCCGCAAATCTGGCCACGGTTGCGGCGGTCGTCGGGGTTGGCAGCGTGAGCGTGATTGGGCTCGCCATTGTCGCCGCGGTGCTGCCGTTGCTCTTCACCGAGCGCGGGGCGCAGATGACCTTCGTCATCCACTCGAGCCTGCTGCTGATTTCGGGGGTGTACGCGCCGGTGGATGTGCTGCCCGGATGGCTGCAAATGCTGGCGCCGCTGTCGCCGATGACGTATGTCCTTCGAGCAGTGCGCGCAGGCCTGCTTGACGGTGCCCCACCGTCGGCGGTGCTGGGCGACCTCGCCGTTTTGGCGCTGATGGGTGCGTTCCTGGTGCCAGCAGGCCTGCTGGTCTTCCGCACCGCCGAGCGTTACGCCCGCCGCACAGGCCGCCTGAAACGCAGCGGCTAGCCGCTCACCTCACGTGAGTGACATCCTCCCCGCAGTGACGCCCCTGACGGGGTGATGCTCTCCACGGGAGTGATGTCTCCCCACGGAGTGATGCTCTCCACGGGAGTGCTGTCTCCCCACGGGGTGATGCTCTCCACGGGAGTGATGTCTCTTCACGGAGTGATGTCTCCCCACGGGAGTGCTGTCTCCCCACGGAGTGATGCTCTCCACGGGAGTGATGTCCCTCCACGGGAGTGATGTCTCCCCACGGAGTGGTTCCTTACGGAGGGATGTCCCTCCACGGGAGTGATGTCTCCTCACGGGGTGATGCTCTCCACGGGAGTGATGCTCTCCACGGGAGTGATGCTCTCCACGGGAGTGATGCTCTCCACGGGAGTGATGCTCTCCACGGGAGTGATGGCTCCCCAGGGTGTGGTTCCTCACGGAGTGATGTCCCTCCACGGGAGTGGTGTCTCCCGACGGAGTGATGCTCTCCACGGGAGTGATGTCTCCTCACGGAGTGCTGTCACCGCCACGGAGTGGTTCCTCACGGAAGTGCCTCTGCGCAGAGGGGTCGTCCCTAAAAGAGCGTGGCCGGCGCATGGAGTCCGAACGTTAACAGCCTCAGGCGCCCGCTTATACTTTGGGCGTATGCAGCCGGCCCCGCTTGTGGCACCCCCGCCGCAGGCGTTCGAATCTCGAAGTCGAGGGCTCCCGATGGTCTACCGAGATCTTTCGATCTTCAGCGGGACTGCACACCCTGAGCTCGCTCAGGCCATCTGCAGCTATCTCGGGGTACCCCTGGGCAAGGCCGAAGTCGTCAAGTTCTCTAACGAAAACATCTTCCCCAAGATCAACCAGAACGTCCGCGAGCACGACGTCTTCGTCATCCAGCCCACGTATCCCAACGTGAGCGACTCGATCCTCGAGCTGCTCATCATGATCGACGCCCTCAAACGCGCATCAGCCAGTCGCATCACGGCCGTCGTCCCGTATTTCTCCTACGCGCGTTCGGATAAGAAGGACCAGCCGCGCGTACCGATCACCGCGCGGCTCGTGGCCGACATGCTGCAGACGGCCGGCGCCAACCGGTTGCTGACCATCGACCTGCACGCTGGCCAGGTGCAGGGCTTCTTCAACATTCCCGTCGACGAGCTGACCGCCATGCAGCCGCTCCTGCGCGACTACGTCATCGGCATGGAGATGATCGATCCGGTGGTGGTCGCCGGCGACCTGGGCTTCGCCAAGCGAGCGCGCAACTTCGCGGACATGATCGGCGCTTCGGTCGCCTTCGTCGAAAAACGGCGCCTCGGCAACAACAGCAGCAGCGAGTCGCTTGGGGTCATCGGCGATGTGCGGGGCAAGTCGGCCATCATCGTGGACGACGAGATCGACACCGCCGGTTCAATTGTTGGTGCCGCGGAGATCGTTCGCCGTGCCGGTGCGCGCGCGGTGTACGCCGCGGCCACACACGCGCTTCTGACGGGGCCGGCGGTCGAACGTTTGCGCAATTCGCCGATCGAAGAGCTGATCGTGACCGACACGGTGCAGATGCCGCTGCGCAAACGGCTGCCGAACATGACCGTGCTGTCGGTCTCCTTGCTATTTGGTGAGGCCATCGCGCGTATTCATACGGGCGAGTCCGTGGGGGCGATGTTCGGGGCCCCTGTCTAATAGCTAGCCGAGAGGGGCGCAATAGGGGACAATAGACCGGCCCTACCAAAGTCATGCTCAACTGGATCACGAAGCTCGGCGGTGACCCCTCCGAACGTGAAATCAAAAAACTGCGGCCGTATCTGGCCCAGATCAACGCCCTCGAATCGGACTACAAGGCCCTTTCCGACGACGCGCTGAAAGACAAGACCACCGAGTTCCGCGGCCGTTTCCTGGCCGGTGAAAGTCTGGATGACCTGTTGCCAGAGGCGTTCGCGGCCGTCCGCGAAGCCGCGGCAAGAACCATCGGCAAACGCCATTACGACGTCCAGATGCTCGCGGGTGCCGTGCTGCACTCCGGCCGCATCGCGGAGATGAGGACGGGCGAGGGCAAAACCCTCGTAGCCACGCTGCCACTCTACCTCAACGCGCTGGAAGAAAAGGGCGCCCACCTGGTGACGCCCAATGACTACCTGTCACGCCTGGGCGGCGGCTGGATGGGCCCGGTGTACGCCGCGCTCGGGCTCAAAGTGGGCGTGATCGCCCACGAGTTTTCCGCGATCTACGATCCCGAGTATCAGGATCCGCAGAAGCACCCGGATGAACGCCTGAATCACTGGCGACCTGTCGAACAACGCAGCGAGGCTTACGAGGCCGACATCACCTACGGGACCAACAACGAGTTCGGTTTCGACTACCTGCGCGACAACATGGTCTGGGAACCAGACCGGAAAGCCCAGCGACCCCTGCACTACGCGATCGTCGACGAGGTTGACAACATCCTCATTGACGAGGCTCGGACACCGCTGATTATCTCGGGCCCCGCTGAAGAAGCCAACAAGCTGTACTCGGTATTCTCGGCAGTCGCCAAGAACCTGGTCGGTATGGCCAAAGGCGAAGATGACGACGAACCAGATCCTGATGCGGACGTCCTCATTGACGAGAAGTATCGCTCGGTAACACCAACCGATCGTGGCATCGACAAGGTTGAATCGATGCTGCAGCGCATGAATCCGCAGTTCAGCGGCAGCATCTACGATCCGCAGAACGCGCCACTGACGCACTACCTGGACAACGCGCTCAAAGCGCAGTTCCTCTTCCATCTCGACGATCAGTACATCGTCAACCCGGAAGGCGAGATCGTCATTGTGGACGAGTTCACCGGGCGGTTGATGCCTGGCCGTCGCTATTCCGAGGGCCTCCACCAGGCCATCGAGGCCAAAGAGGGCGTCCAGGTACAGCGCGAAAACGTCACGCTGGCGCGGATTACCTTCCAGAACTACTTCCGCATGTACGGAAAGCTCGCGGGTATGACCGGCACCGCCTGGACCGAGCGAGAAGAGTTCCAGAAGATCTACGACCTGGACGTGGTCGTCATCCCAACGCACAAGCCGATGATCCGCGCCGACCAGGCTGACCTGGTCTACAAAACAGAGGACGCCAAGTTCTCCGCCGTCATCGACGAGATTGCCGAGTTCGCCGAGATTGGCCGGCCAGTACTGGTGGGCACGACCTCTGTTGAGAAATCTGAGCGACTGCACGAGATGCTGTCGCGGCGCGGTGTACCGCACGAAGTGCTCAACGCGAAGCAGCACGAGCGTGAGGCATGGGTGATCGCGCAAGCCGGTCGGCCGGGCGCGGTCACGATTGCGACGAACATGGCTGGTCGTGGCGTCGACATCCTGCTGGGCGGCAACCCTGACGGACTCGTGGAAGAGATTCTCCGCAAACAGGACGTCACGCTCCAGGAAGCAACCGATGAACAACGCCAGGCAGCCTGGGAGCAGGCGAACCGCCAATGCGAGCGCGACGCCGACCGCGTTCGGCTGCTTGGCGGACTTCACGTGCTCGGCACCGAGCGGCATGAGGCGCGCCGCATCGATCACCAGTTGCGCGGACGCGCGGGACGCCAAGGCGACCCGGGCTCATCACGCTTCTTCGTCTCGCTCGAAGACGAGCTCATGCGGCGATTTGGCGGCGCTTCCATCGCGAATTTGATGGATAAGCTCGGCCTCGAAGAAGACGTTCCGCTGGAGCATTCCTGGGTCAGTCGCGCTATCGAAAACGCCCAGGAGAAAGTTGAAGCGTTCTACTTCGATCAGCGCAAACACGTCGTCGAATTTGATGACGTGCTCAATCGCCAGCGCGATGTGGTGTACGGCGATCGGGACCGTGTGCTGTTCGAGGAAAATCTGAAGCCGCTCATCATGGAGTGGGTCGAGGAGCGGCTGGTCGAGCTGACCGACGAGGCGCTCGGCGGCGATCGGCGCGAGTGGGATGTCGAGACGCTGCGGCAACAGGTCGAGCGCATTTTCCCGATGCCGGAGAACTTCGATTGGGACGAGATCGAGCGGCTGACGGATCGCGAAGAAGTGGTCGATCACCTGATGGAGCTGTCTGAGGCAGCCTACGACCACAAAGAGCAGGAGCTCGGGCACGAGCAGATGCGCCTGCTCGAGCGCATCTGGATGCTCAACGTCATGGATCGGCTCTGGATCCAGCACCTGACGGCCATCGACGACCTGCGCGAAGGCATTGGCCTGCGGGCGTACGGCCAGAAGGATCCCCTGATCGAGTACAAGGTCGAAGCTGCGCGGATGTTTGACGACCTGCAGGCCAACATCCGGGCCGACGTCGTGAACGCCATCTATCACCTGCAGATGCGCCAGCAGGCGCCGCCGCCTCCGCCGCCGACCGAGGGCGCGTTCGAAAACTCCGACCGCGAAGGCGGGTCAGGCGACAGTAACGGCACCGCTAAACCGCAACGTCGCATCGCGACGAACGCGGTGGGTGCCCGCGTTGCACCTGCCAAGATCGGCCGGAACCAGAAGTGCCCGTGCGGCTCGGGCAAGAAATACAAGTTTTGTCATGGCGCCAACACTGCGCGATGAGCGGCACACAGACCCTTCGGGAACTTGTTGCCGCGGTCGAGACGGTCCTCATTGGCAAGCACGCCGAGGCGGAGCTGGCGATCATCGGTCTGGCTGCCGCCGGTCACCTGCTGATCGAAGATGTCCCGGGCGTCGGCAAGACCATGCTGGCGAAGTCGCTGGCGCGCGCGACGGGCTGCACCTTCAAACGCATCCAGTTCACGCCTGACCTGCTGCCCTCGGACGTCACCGGCGTCTCGATCTACAACCAACGCACCGGCGAGTTCGAGTTTCGAGCCGGACCTATTGTCGCCCACGTCGTCCTGGCCGACGAGATCAACCGCGCCACCCCCAAGACGCAGTCAGCATTGCTCGAAGCGATGGAGGAGCACCAGGTCACCGTCGAAGGCGTGACGCGTCCACTGCCAGTGCCATTCATGGTCCTGGCGACGCAAAACCCGATCGAATATGAGGGCACGTTTCCACTGCCCGAGGCACAGCTCGACCGGTTCCTGCTCCGGATCCATCTCGGCTATCCGGCGCCTGCGGACGAAGTGGACGTCCTCCAGCGCCAGATGCTGCGCCATCCCATAGAGGATCTTGGCGCGGTTACATCAGCGTCAGAGCTGCAGCAGTTGCAGCACGCGGTGCGGTCTGTTCATGTGGAGCCGCAGTTGCAGCGTTACATCGTGCACCTTGTCGGGCTGACACGTGAGCACCCTGACGTGTACCTCGGCGGCTCACCCCGCGGGAGCCTGGCGTTGATGCGCGCCGCGCAGGCGCGAGCGATGCTTCTTGGGCGCGACTACGTCATTCCGGACGACGTCAAAGCGCTGGCGGTCGCCGCGCTGGCGCACCGGCTGATCATGAGCCCCGAGGCGCGCATGCGCAACGCCACCGCCTCTGCCGTGATCTCCTCCGTCCTGCAAGAGGTGCCAGTCCCCGGTTCTCGAGTACCTGCCTGAGCCATGTGGCGGAAGCTCGCCGCTCTCTTGGGGTTGTGGCTCATCCTCTTATTGCTCGCGCTGTCGACCGGCTGGAACGCGGTGTGGCTACTGGTGTACACCCTCGGCCTCCTGCTGGCGGGCTCGGCGTTGTGGGCCAACTGGAACGTCGGCGGCCTCGAGCTGCGCCGAAGGCATCGAGCCACCAGGGTCCAGGTCGGCGACACGTTCGTCGAGCAGGCGATCCTCGAGTCTCTGCCAGGTATCGGCCAGTGGTGGCCGCGCCTGTGGCTCGAGCTGCACGACTCTTCTGACCTACCTGGCCACCACCTGGACGGGGTTCTCAGTCTCGGCCCCGTAGGCCGCAGGGTCTGGGAGCTCCGATCTGTCTGCACTCGCAGAGGCAGGTTTACGCTCGGACCGGTCTGGGTAACCAGCGGTGATCCGTTCGGCATCTTTCGCACCAGCCGCAAGCTCGCGGATGGCACCACGGTGGTGGTGTTCCCGAAAGCCGTTCCACTGCCGGCTTTCGGCCGCGTACCTGGCGAGCTGCCGGGCGGCGCGCTCCAGGGCGTGCGGGTTCAGTTCAGTACGCCCAACGTGACCTCGGTGCGTGACTATCGGCCAGGCGACGCGTTCAACAGGATCCACTGGCCGACCACCGCTCGTACCAACCGTTTGATGGTGCGCGAGTTCGAGCTGGACCCGACGGCGGACGTGTGGATCGTGCTCGACCTACACGTCGATGCACATACCGGCAGCGGACTCGAGAGCACCGAGGAATACGCGGTGACGGCCTGCGCGAGTCTGGCGCGACACCTGCTCGACCAGGGCCGTGCGGTTGGATTGGTTTCCCAGACGGCCACCCTGCCGGCGGACAGAGGCCCGCGCCAGGCTGAGCGCATCCTGGAGGTCCTTGCGCTGGTGCGGGCGAGCAGCTCGCTCACGCTCGCCGCACTCCTCTCGGCCGAGACCAGCCGATTCGCTCGCAGCTCGACGCTGATTGTGATCACGCCCGATACGTCCGAAGGCTGGGCGCGTTTTTGCCAGGCACTCAACGGCCGAGGTGTGCATAGCACTGCAGTACTGATCGAGGCGGCAACATTCGGCCAGGCGCCGTCGACGCTGCTGCTGGTCAGCTCGCTTGCCGCGGCGCACATTCCGATGTATCTGGTCAAACGCGGCGATCGACTGGAACACGCGCTTGCGTCGCCGCGCGCGGCGATGTGGACGCGCCAGTGATCCGCCTCAATTTTGGGCGCACCCGATTCCGCGTCCTGGACGTTGCCGTCCTGGTCACCGCCGGCCTGCTGATCGTGCAGGCACCCAACTCAGTCAGTGAATCTGCCTGGGTCCCGAACCTCGAACCGCTTGCTCGGATAGCCCTGGGCGGGTTGCTGGCCGCCTATATCATCGAACGCACCCGGGTCCTTGCGCCCATCGGGCTGCTGCTCGGGGCAGTCCTTGGTTTCGAGGTCGTCACGTGGGTGTACAGCGGTGTGGTCCAGGGCGCCAGGCTGTCCGACCGCATCGACGCACTCGGCTCCCGCCTTGGCGGCTGGTTCGACGCCGTCGCTGGCGGCGGTGTCAGCAACGATCCGCTCGTGTTTGCGCTAGCCATGGCCGGGCTGGCCTGGTTGCTCGGGCTTGTCTCGGGTTGGTTGCTCTTCCGAGATAACGCGCCCTGGTTGGCGATCGTCTTCAACGGCATTGCCCTGCTGATGAACCTGTCCTACGCCTCGACCAGTCTGGTCGGCTACGTGGGCTGGTTCGCGTTTGCCGCCTGCCTGCTGCTTGCCGCACAACACCTGGCCAATCGCACGGAACTCTGGCGGCGCGCCCAGCTCAAGGTGAACTGGCGGGTAGTCGGCAACGTGTTGCTCGGCACCGCGGTGGCGGCTGGCGGCATGCTCTCGCTCGCGTGGGCGTTGCCGGCGAACGTGTCGAGTCCCGACGTCGCCATCAGCTGGAATCGCGCGACGTCACCCTGGCAGGGCCTGGAAGGCGATTTCGATCGCTGGTTTGCCGCGCTCAACGGCAGCGAACGCAATGCACGTGGCTTGAGTTTCGGTCGCACGCTGGCGCCGCGCGGCGCGTTCGACCTGGGCGACACCCCCGTCCTGCAGGTAAAAGCGGACGGGCCGCTGTACCTCCGTGCGACCACGGCCGATCGCTATGCAAGCCAGGCGATCACCAGCTCCGAAACGTCGACGATTGCTCTGCCTGCGAGCACCGACCTGCTGGCGCAGGACAGCATCCCTCTGTCGCGCGGGCTACTCACGGCCCAGGTCACGGTGCTGGCGAGCAAGACCACGGTGGCATTCGCGCCCGACGCGCCGCTCCGCTTCAGCACGCCCATCGAGCTCGATACGCGTGCCGATCCGAGCGACGTGGCGACGGTGCGGTTTGACTCACCGCTGCAGCAAAACCAGAGCTACACCGTGATCTCCGCCGTGTCGACCGCCACGGTGCAGGAGCTACGCGCGGCTGGCGAGGATTACCCGGCCTGGGTCCGCGAGCGCTACTTGCCGCTGCCGCGCAACATCCCGCGCCGCGTGGCGGACCTCGCGCACACCGCCACCAACGGTGCGACGTCCGCCTTCGACAAAGCGGCCACGCTGGAAACGTATCTGCGCGATAACTACACCTACACGACGCACGTCGCCAACGTGCCGCCCGAACAGGATTGGATCGACTATTTCCTGTTCCAGTCCAAGGAGGGCTACTGCGATTACTTCGCCACCGCGATGGTGGTCATGCTGCGCGCGGAAGGAGTCCCAGCCCGGGTGGCATCCGGGTTCGCGCCTGGTGATTTCGATCCAAACACGGGCCTCTCGATCGTACGCGAAAACCATGCTCACAGCTGGGTGGAGGCATATTTCCCGCGCTATGGCTGGATCACCTTCGAGCCATCGTCGATCCGCGCGATCCCGCCACGCGTCGAAGACAGCTCGCAAGCCCTTGAGCCTCCGCCAGCAGCAACCGATATCGGTGCGAATTCAGGTGAGCTGACGCCGGATGAGCTCGACGAGCTGCTGGCTATTCGCGACAGCGACGTGCCCGTAGCCCCGCGCCCATTCCTGCTTACGCTGCCGGGCATTCTCCTCCTGGCCATTGGCGGACTGCTGGTTGTCGGGCTCATCGCGGCCGGCGTCCTGGCGCTTTTGTGGCGCCGCGGTCTGGTTGCACTCCAACCGTACCAACGCCCCTATGCGGAACTGATTCGACTCGGCCATTGGTCCGGCGCTCTGCGGGTTCGTGGCGGAGACACACCCCTGGACGTCGCCGAGCGCATGGGCCGCCAGGTTCCTCGTGCGCACGCCGCGATTGACGAGCTTACAGGTGCCTATGTCGAGGCAACGTACGCCGGGCGGCCGCCGAAGAGCGACCCATGGCCAAGCTGGTTAGCGGCACGACGCGACGTGATTCGTGGCCTGTTCGGCCGTCGGTTGGGCAGCTGGTTTGGCGAAGACACCTCCGTGGCGTTGCCGCCACGCAGTCACCCTGAGTTGCTCAGGACGTGGGGCGCGCGCACTCCGAAGCGACGCGACTGAACGCCTCGCCGACGAACCGCTCTATCCGCGCAAAATAGGCGTCGGTGTCGCTGTCGCGCGCGCCGACGTGGTGTGCGACGGGGTCGATCCACAGCTCTTTGGGTTCGCCAGCCGCCTTGAACAACGTATGCGCGTGGCGCACAGGCACGATCTCGTCGAGCTCGCCGTGCGCGATCAGTAGTGGCCGCGGCGCGATCTGCCCGATCACGTCGATGGGTCGGAGCTGGTTGGCGTCGACGTTCACGATCCACTTCGCCCAGCGCATCGCCATTGGCGCGATCGGAAAGTGCGGCACGCGCGTGACCAGGCGGAAACTGTACCTGGCGGCGTCCACGAAGCTGGCGTACGCACTGTCAGCCACGACAACCGCAATGTCCGGGCAGCGCGCCGCCGCTTGAATCGTTGCGGCGGCCCCCATCGAAAATCCGACCACCCCAATTCTGGCCGGGTCGACCTCGGGTCGGCTTTTCACGTACTTCACGGCCCCGAGAACGTCATTGGTTTCGTGGAGTCCAACACTCGTAAACCGTCCCTCACTCAGGCCGTGGGCGCGGAAGTCGAATGTGAGCACGTTGTAGCCGGCCGCCTGAAAGCGCAACGCCAGCGGCAGGCACTCGCGACGACCGGTCCAGATACCGTGACACAGCACCACGGTCGGCGCAGGCACTTCGCTGGCGCGGAAGAACCAGCCGCTCAGTCGGATGGAGTCACTCTCCGAGGAAAAGGTGACTTCTTCGGCGACGCCCTCGGGCGGCTCGTCCGTGCCCCATTGGCCGCGTGCGCGGGCGTACTGGTACACCAGAAAGCCCGAGGCGGCGGTGATCGCCGCGGTGGCGGCGCCCGAGACGCCCAAAGTTGCCGCCGTTGCCCACAAGGCGTAGCGCAACAGGGTCTGTCCAGGATTCGTGGTCTGTGTTGCGCGCGCCTCGACGGCCATCAACGAGATACTCCACACCATAAAACGCAAGAACTGTTCCGAATTGGACTTTTCGGCGTAGGTTTTCGCCCGAACGTTAGTACCCCCACGGGAGTGCGGCTCCACACGAGGTGATGACCCCACGGGGTGATGAACCCAAAGAGTGGAGGTTCCTCATGGACGTGATTCTTTGCGGACTGAATCCTCACGCAGAAACGGTCCCGACCAAGGTGGAATCCTGTCCGTGGTGAAGTCCCTCACGGGAGTGGTGTCTCACGGACGTGATGTCCCCACCGAGTGATGGCCCCGCTCCGTCACGGAGTGATATTCCCCACGGACGTGCGTCCCACAGAGTGATGTCCCACGGGAGTGATGACCACACAGAGGTGCAACCCCACGGAGGTGATGCCGCACGGAGTGATGTCCCACGGGAGTGATGACCCCATGGACGTACAACCCCACGGACGCGATGTCCCACGGAGTGATGTCCCTCACCGAGGTGCAAACCCACGGAGTGATGACCCCACGGAGTGATGTCCCCCGCGAAGGGAGGTGCGTTTGCGACAATGGGGCCACCCACCATGAAGCCGCGACTCAGCGCTGCCCTGCTGGCCGGCCGCGCGGCAGCGACATTGAGTCGACGCCTCGGCCGCGGCGGCGG
>JAFAZN010000045.1 GCA_019239775.1 Chloroflexota bacterium | reverse complement strand
GCGCAGCTCGGGCTCGATCAGGTCGAAGTCCGCGAGGTCGGCGCGGGGTGTTCGAACGTTTTCCCAGCGATCACGCTCCATCCAGCCGCGCTTGCGCATCCAGCGCGTCCACGTCTTGAGCCTGCGCACGCGATCGTCGATGGTGCGTGTGGACATTCGGCGCTCGCGTTCGGCGGTGATGAAGTCGTGGGCCACGGCTTCAGTGAGTTGCCCGACGGTCTCGATGGCGTGTGTTGTTGACAGAATCGCACGAACACGCCGAGCACGACTTCGTACCCAGCGGCTGTCCTCGAAGCCCGTTTGGCATGTTTTTGGCCAGGAACTCGGGGATCGGACCCTCGCTGCTCGGTGCGCCTGGCGAAGAGGATCTCTTCGCGCAACAGCTCATCTTCGTGATCCATCTCGGAAAAAGCCCGTCGTTTTGCGCTCACAGTGTGCGCTCGCCTGGTCTGTCAAGGCTCTGACAGAGGCAGACGAACCGCGCCTCCGGGCGCCGACGAAATTGACGAAAGTTGAGGTCGCGGGATAAATACCCCCTGAGACCGAGTCTCAGAAACCCAACCCCCGACCGCAACTCTGAGATTGGGACTGGTGTATTGGAGCGGGGAACGGGGCTCGAACCCGCGACCTCAACTTTGGGAAAGTTGCGCTCTGCCGACTGAGCTACCCCCGCTGGGTGGGTCGAGTATACCCTATCGGCTTCGAGATATGGCTGTGCGCAACCTGGCGCTGGTGCGGGGGAACGGGCTGAAGTTGGGGCTGTTCGGGGCCAACTGTTCGAACGGGCGCAGCTATACCACCGTGCCTGAACGTTGGGATGCATCCTGGGAGCACAACCTCCAGCTGGCGCAGCTGGCTGACCGCGTCGGGCTCGAGTGCATAGTTCCCATCGCTCGCTGGAAGGGCTATGGCGGACAGACCAACGTCAACGGCTCCAGCTTCGAATCTATCGCTTGGGCTTGCGGACTTCTCGCCGGTACTCGACGCATCAACGTGTTCTGCACCGTGCACGTGCCGCTCATTCATCCGATCGTCGCTGCCAAACAGATGGCTACGGTCGATCACGTTGGACAGGGCAGGCTGGGCGTCAATGTGGTCTGCGGGTGGAACGAGGACGAGTTCCATATGTTCGGCGTCGACAAACACGAGCACGACGACCGCTACGCGCAAGGCGAGGAATGGTGGAACATCATTCGCCGGGTCTGGTCGGGTGACGTGCCGTTCGATTTCTGTGGGCGCTTTTATCAGCTGGGTATGGTTCAGGGGGAGCCCAGGCCGTTCGAAGGTGAACGGCCGATCATGATGAACGCTGGCAGCTCGCCGCGTGGGCGGACCTTTGCTATTGAGAACTCCGATATGCACTTCGACGGGGTGCGGTCACCGGAGGCCAGCCTTGACCGGGTCGCAGAGACGAAGGCCCGTGCGCGCAACCTTGCGCGGGAAGTTCAGCTGTGGACTCCGGTCGGCATCATTTGCCGACCGTCGCAGCGTGAGGCGGATGAGTACATCAACTATCTCGTCGAGCATGCCGATTGGGGCGCGCTTGGACACCTGGCGGAGCTGCACGCTAACGATGCGCGCGATCGCACCGACGCCGAAGGCGTTCACCGTCGCCGCGGCGATGAGCCAACTGAGCGACAGGTGCTGGCGCGCGGATCGTACTGTGCAATCGGTGATCCGGACTACGTTACAAGTGAGTTGGTGCGACTCCACCGCGTCGGGTTCGATGGACTGGTGCTCAATTTCGTGAATTATCTCGACGAGTTGCCGTACTTCGCGGAGGAGGTGCTGCCGCGGTTAGAGCGGGCCGGAGTGCGTTATTCCGGAACGGTGGTGAAGAACTCGTAGCTGTGACCGTCGGGATCCCGGACGTACACTCCGCGTCCGTTGTTGAGATGGTTGATCTCACGATCCCAACCGGCTGCGGGGCCTGAGCCGTAGTCCGCTTCCAGTCGGGCGGCGGATTCCAGAACGTGGTCGAAGGTTGCATCGTCGACCAGAAACGCGTAGTGGCCGGGGGCGGCCGCGTTACGGCGGTCGTCGAAATCCAGCGTGAGGTGGTCGTTGATTCGCACGCCAATAAACCGACCGTTTGGTGTGCCTGGCGTGAGGCTGAGAAGCTGCGTCAAGAAGTCGGCGGCTTGCTCGCGATTGCTCACAGGCACGATGGTGTGATTGAGCTCTATGGTCACGTGGTGTCATCCTGAGTGGAGTTGTTGAGAACGGCGTCGGCGAGGCGCACCAGGTACGCCGCGAAGGCTTCCACGTCGGCCGGATCCCAGTCGGCGACCAAGTCCAGAAACGCGGCGGATTGCCATCGCCTTGCCGCATTGAGCAGGGCGCGGCCTGATCGGGTAATTTGCAGCTCTACGCGGCGGGCGTCGGCTGTTTGCGTGCGACGGGTCAGGTAGCCGCGGCTGGTGGCGGCGGAGATCAGGCGGCTGGCGCCGGAGCGGTCGAGGCCTAGCTGGGTGGCTACGTCGTTGACGGAGCGTGTGTTGCTGCGCTTGGCTGCGTCAACGGCTTCGAGGACGAGGATGTCGAGGGCGTGGTCGTCGGGGGTGGCGTGGTCGTCGCGCAGCCAGCGGCGAGACCAAAAGCGCACGAGCTGGAAGAGGGCAGGGCCGCCTTGGACCGCCGGCGTGGGTGGGTTGGGAATGCGTGCGATATGCACACACTAACATAGGATGTGTGCGTAGCGCACGTAATTGTTGCGCTGTTGGGCTTGCCTGCGGAGGGTCTGGCGGAGTGCGAAACTGCGCGGGTCGGTGGCAGTGGGTGCGCGGGCGCTTCTTGGGCGGGGCACCGCGGGGAGGTTGAGAGAGGAGAGGGGCGATGGTGTGCTCGGCGCGACTGGTGTGGCGGGAAGACGAGGTGCGCAGGGCGTAACCGTTGCGGAAGGACCGGTCGCCGGGGAGTGTGAACCACGGTGGTGCGTGGTGCGGGGTGGCGCTGCGGCGGCGCGGAGGTCGAGGCGGCGCGATGGCGCGGGCGAGCCCAAGCGCCGACGGTTTGGCGTCACAACGGGGGATGCGGAAGGCGGAGCGGAAGTGACGGCTGCGCTGAGAACGGAATCTGCGGTGGGCGGAGTAGATCCGGATGGGATTGCACCGCTGCGCGGAACGTGCGGCGGGAGCCTTGCGTTCCGTCAGCGGCGGGCTACACGAGGCTTCGTTCCGTCAGCGGGGCATCGTCGGGAGAGTGTTAGCGCCAGTCGTCTACTGAGACCGTTTTGCCGTAGTTGGCGCCGAAGATGCGCCAGTAACCGTTGGTTTCGCCGCCTACGACGACCACTTCGATTTCGTCGCGCGTGAACATGTGCACCAGCTCATCGGGCCGGGTTGCGAGCATTGAGGCGTAGGGCTCTTCGCCGTATGTCGCGCGCGGATAGATGTAGTTCTGGATGAGCTGGTAGTCCCAATATTCGCCGGCGGGCATGCAGGCGTTGTTGTAAACCCAGTCAATCAAATCGTCTTTTTTGACGAAACCGCCGCGGTCAATAAAGAGGCGAGCGGTGATGGGGTCGAGCACGAAGGTGGGATGCTCGCGCGGATCCATGCCGCGCAGCATGTTGCGGACGTGGTCCTTCCAGTGCGCTTCGCGCAAGCCGAGCGTAAACGACGTGTGGCGACAGCCACTGAAAAGCGAAACGGTGCTGGCAGATTGGGGAAAACCATGCGAAACGTGCAGCGGCTCCCAGGGACTGCGTTCTTCGTTTTCGGCGAAGGTGATGCAGTTGTAGGCGTAGTTGTTGCCCTGCGAGCCGAGGTAGGTCAGACCCGGTTCGGAGCCACCCTGGAGGTTCTGCGACAATAATGCATACGCGCGACCAATGGTGGCATTGGCATGGTTGTACGGACCCAACGCGCCTGTACCGCAGTTCATATTCAGTTCGTGGCGCACCGGACCGTTGACGACGCACATGGCCGCCGGAGATGACGTGCTGCTGCCGCGACCTGAAATACCTGAGGCAGCGATGGCGAGAATGACCGGGAAATACTCGGGACGCGCGCCTGCCATTACCGCGTTCACGGCCACTTTTTCGACGGTGTACTCCCAGAACTCGCGGAACAATGTCGGTCGCATCCGACCAACCACCTCGTCCGGCTTGTGGCTGGTGTGCCTCAGCATTTCCGCGACGCGCTCTTCGGTGGGGAGAATAATCGGCAGTTTGTCAGTCCAGTTGTTTTCGAGGAACAACTGGTGGAGATCCTCCTCAGATGCGGGTTCGACCACGCGTGGTGTCGTGCGCTCGTACACAACTTTGGCGAGGTCCTCCGCATCGAACGGACGCGTCAGGCCTTCGATCACTTCCTGCATGACGGGTTTGCCGGTGATCGGATCATTGCCGTCAACGTAGGCGCGCAACTCTTTCGGCGATTTGCCCATCACCGGCTGCGGCACAAACACCGCGCGAGCGCGCGGCATGCCGTTGACTCGAGCTACCGAACGGACCGCCCGTTCAAACATATTCGTGTGGATCGCAACGGTGGGGACCTGGTACTTGCTATCGATGGTCATGGCGTGCACGGCGACCGCCGGCGCGCAGGTGCTTCAATGGCCGACGCCAACGACGGCCGCGTCGCCGTTGGCTTTGATGTAGTCCCAGGTTTCGGGATCGTCGCGGGTGTACACCGACGAGAGGCGGATCATCTCGGCCTGCACGCCAGGCATGTGCTCGACAAACCAGTCCTGCATCTGCTTGAGGAAGATGTCGGCGTCGTCGAAGCGGCAGTCGAGCAAGAAGACCTTCTTGCCTTCGAGGGTGTCGAGACGCGGCGCCATGTCCTTGGGGGTAACCCGAGGTGGGTAGCCCATCGGGTTCAGGACCGTGAGAGTGGCCATGAGGCCATGGTACTGTGGTACCTGGGAGGCTAGAGCACGATGCACACGAGTACGGTTGACACCCGCATCGGGCTAATCATCCCGTCGTCGAACCGCCTGACCGAGCCGCACATGCACCGCTATACGCCGGAGGGCGTGCAGGCGCACGTCACGCGGCTGCGGATGACCGGACCCAACCATGCGCCCCTGGCCGAGCTCATGCCGCGCATCGTTGAGGCGACTCAGGCGCTGGACGACGCAGGTTGCAACGCAATCGTTTTCCATTGCACTGCTTCATCCATGGAGGCCGGCCTGGACGGGGAGCGCCAGGTGCTGGATGCGATGCGCTCGGTTACGCACGCGGTGACGGCGACGACGGCGAGCGCCGCATTGGCGGCGTTGACGGCATTGGATCTACATAGGATCGCGCTGTTCAGCCCGTACATCGCGGCGACGCACCAGCACGAAATTGCGTTTCTGGCGGAAGCGGGTTACGAGGTCATTGGGGGGAAATGCCTCGGACTGCATGGTGGTGACGAATACACCACCGTCAAGCCAGCGCAATGGCTGCGTCTGGCAACGACCAATACGCCGGCGGATGCGGACGGAGTCTTTTTGAGCTGTACCAACATCCATGCACCCGAAATCATCGCGGAGCTAGAGCAAGCAATTCGGAAACCGGTGGTCGCGAGCAACCAGGCGGTGCTGTGGTACGTGCTGCGCGAACTCGGCCACGAGGGTGAAGTTCCAGAGCTTGGGCATCTCTTCAAAGCGCGCGTTGCTGAGCCGGTGCGCAGCGCGTAAGGTCGCCTCCAGGTGGAGGCAAAAGGGCGTTCACGAGGGTTCTGTGCGCCGCCGTGTGTGTTCTGGCGACAATGAGCTTCTTTGAGCTCGCATGAAACTGGTGGCGTTGAGCCTGGCGCTCGCATTGATCGTGGACGCGGTTATTGGCATTGGTGTTGCCGTGGCCGCCGCGGCGATCTCGCAGACGGGTAATGGGCAGGTCGACCTTGCCGTGGCTCCGCGGAATCCGGCCGCGGCGATCAGGCCCGCGGACCTGATCGCGGTCACGGACCGCGTTACTGGAGAGGCCAGTGTGAGCTCGGTTGTCGCACGGCGAGCGCCGCTCATCCTGGCAGGGGCAGAGACGACGGTCACCGTGGAAGGAGTCCAACCCAACTTCGCGCGGCTCGCGGCGTGGCACATCGACCAGGGAACGTTCTTCACGAGCCAGGATGAGAACGCGCTCAACGCCGTGGCTGTCGTCAGCCAGAGCCTGGCGGCCAACGCGAGCGTGGGCGACATGATCCGCATCACGGGCAAGCCGTTCACCATCATCGGCCTCGGCTCCGCGAGCTCACCTGAGAAAACCGTGCTGGTGCCCCTGCGAACGGCTCAGATACGGCTGTTCGGTCCGAGCGCGCTCGATGAAATCTATCTACAGGTGAGCTCAGCCACGCAGGCAGCGACGGTCACCCGTCAGGTCGAATCGGTGCTGCGGACCCGCCATAACCTGCAAGCCGGTCAGAACGACGACTTCATGATCTCAGACGTTGAGCTCAGCACTACCCAGCAGCCGGCGATCGACGGCATGCGCGTTCTGCAGGAAATCCAGCAGTTCGGCTGCTCAGCCAAGAACATCTGTGCCCGAAGGGGAGTGAATTAATACCTGCTTAGGATCGACTTAACGGTTTTCGTTACAAACTGGTAAACCACATGCGCCGTGTACAAGACGGGGAGGAAATGCGCTAGATGGCGGTAACTTCAGAACGATCCCGACCCTGGTTGCCGGGTTGGCTGCCGAACCGGTGGTTGTTGCTGGCGTTCGGCCTGGCGGTCGTGCTCGGTGCCGGATACATCGTGGCCGCCGATCCGTTGCACCGCAACCAGGCGGCGCCGGCCTACCAGACGGCGACCGTCTCGCAGGGCACACTCCAGGTCGCGGTAAACGCGACTGGACCCATCAGCAATCCGCTTGCGGTACCGCTGTCATTCAAGAACTCGGGCACGCTCACAGAAATCGACGTCAGCGTCGGCCAGGCGGTGAAAGCCGGCCAGGTCCTTGCCCGCGAGGACACGACGGACCTGCAGAATCAGGTCGACCAGGCGCAGGCCAATCTCGCGGCGCAGCAGGCCAACGAGGCCAAAGTGCAGGCTGGATCTACCCCCGAACAGATCGCGGCATCGCAGGCCCAGGTCAACGCAGCCCAGACCACCCTGGACGGAACACAGAAAAGTCTGCAATCGGCACAAGCTATCGCCACTTCGACAGTTGCCGGATCTCAGGCAGACCTCGCGACCAGCCAGGTTGGGGTGGCTTCAGCGCAAGAGTCGCTCGCGGACGCCCAGGCCCAGTTGAGCCAGACCCTGCAGGTGGACCAGGCCACTGTCGACAATGCGCAGCTCGCCTATCAGGATCAGCTCGCGACGTTCAAGTCCAACTGGGGCCAAGTGCAGGCGCAGCTCGACCAGGACCACGTCGCGGTTACCAATGCGCAGAAGGCGTTCGACGACGCGAATGCCAATCTGGCCTCTGCGCAGCAAGCCGTTGATGCATCCAACCAGGCCGATTCGGTTGCGATCCAGAATGCGCAGCAGACTTTACAGAACGCACAAGCTGCGCTGGGCGCCACCCAGCAGCAGATTGCGACAGCCGAGGCGGCTGACCAGGTGGCGGTCAAGAACGCGCAGAGCAATCTGTCCGATGCGCAGACGGCCTTTGCGAACGCTCAGACCATTGCCGCTGCCAGCAACCAGGTCGCCGCAAAGCAGGTGAGCGCTGCCCAGTCCGATCCGAAGTCAACCAGTGGGTCGGTTTCGGTCAGCCAGGCCCAGCAGAATCTGACGCAGGCTCAGACCGGCCAATCGGTTGCGACCGCCCAGACGCAGGTAACGCAAGCGCAGAACGCGCTGAACACGGCGCAGGCGGCACTGGCGAGCGACCAGTCCAAGAACCAGCAGTCGCTCCTCACTGCCCAGGCTCAGCTCGCGACGGCGCAAGACGGGCTCAAAACTGCGCAGGCCCAGCAGCAAACCGACGCGGCCAAAAACCAGCAGAGCCTGCTTACGTCGCAGAGCCAGGTCAACACGGCGCAGAACAACGTCAACACTTCGTTGGCGGCGCTGGCCAGCGATCAGGCGAAGAACCAGCAGGGCCTGGACTCCGCCAAAGCCACCGTCGACCAGGCGCTGTCCCAGGTTCTCACGGCTCAGAACACGCTCGCGAGTGATCAGAGCAAACAACAGGACAGCGTGCAAACCGCACAGAATTCGATGGACCAGGCCAACGCGGCATTGAACAAGTCGCGTGCGGCACTACAAACGACATCCGATCAGCAGGGCAGCACACTTCAGACAGCGCAGAACCAGATCGCGCAAGATACTGCCGCGCTCCAGACGCAACAGGCGAACCTGGCTCAAACGGCAGCGCCCCCGACCAAAGAGACGGTCGACCAGGCACATGCCCAGACGCAAGCTGCCGAAGCCGCGCTCAGGCTGGCGCAAGCCAACCTGCAGGCCGCAGTGCTTACCGCGCCGAGCGACGGGGTGGTCTCGAGTGTGAGTGGAGCTGTCGGTCAGTTGATCAGCGGTGGGCCGTCGTCGGCCAGCAGTGCATCCAGCTCCACCACCGCATCGGGCAGCATCATCATGACGTTGGCTGATATCTCCACGCCGCAGGTCACCGCGCAGGTCAGTGAGGCGGACATCGGCCGCGTACAGCCCGGCCAGAACGTGGTGTTTACCGTCACCGCGTTTCCCGGTCGGACATTCACCGGGAAGGTCTCGGCGATTGAGCCCTCAGGTCAGACCTCGTCGAATGTGGTCACGTACAACGTGCTGTGTACGGTCGATCCGGTGCCCGCGGGCGTGCAATTGTTGCCGAGCATGACAGCGACCGTCACGATCATTCTCGAGCGCGATGATGGCGCGGTGCTGGTGCCGAATTCGGCAATTGCTTACGCCGAGACGCAGGCGGCGGCGGGGCGAGCGGCGCGCCAGAATGCAACGGCTGCGCCTGCCGCTGCTGATCAGAGCGGCCAAACCCAGGGCGATCAGAACGCTCAGGCCCAGCCGGGGCAGAACGCTCGAACCCAGGGCGGACAGCGCGCAGGCCAACAGGGCCAGGGCGGCGGACCTCGTGGGGCAGGCGCCAATGCTGACCAGGCTCAGGGCACGCCCGGCGCTGTGTTTATCATGCAGAACGGCGTTCCCACATTGACCAGAGTCCAGCTCGGAAGTTCTGATGGCGACAACACCCGAGTCCTTTCGGGCGTTCAACCGGGTGACGTGGTGGTCACCGGGCAGGGCGGCGCATCTCAGACTGGGCAGCGCGCTGGGAACAACGCAGGCCAGGCCCGTCCCGGCGGCGTTGGGGGTGGCGCTGTGTTCGTAGGTCCCGGCCCGGGCGGTCCACGCGGTGGTGGCTTTGGCGGTTAGCACCCCGGCCGCGATCGACGTGCGCGACCTATGCAAGGATTATCAGCTGGCATCAAACGTCGTCCATGCGTTGCGGGGTGTTTCGCTGCGAGTGATGCCTGGTGAGTTTGTGGCCGTCATGGGACCGTCTGGCTCAGGCAAGTCCACGTTCATGAATCTGATTGGTTGTCTCGATCGTCCATCGAGCGGCACGTACCTGCTGGACGGAGTGGACGTCACGCGTTTACGCCCAAACCAGCTCGCAGCGTTGCGTGGCAGCAAACTCGGATTCATCTTTCAAGGATTTAACCTGCTGCCGAGAATGGATGCGCTCGAGAATGTGATGTTGCCGATGGTGTACGGCGGAGTCTCAGGCAGTGAGCGCAACGAACGCGCGCATGCCGCACTTCAGGCGGTGGGACTCGTCGATCGAGCGAACCACCGACCCAACGAATTGTCTGGTGGCCAGCAGCAACGCGTCGCAATCGCGCGCTCCCTGGTCAACGCACCCAGTGTGATTCTGGCTGATGAGCCGACAGGCAACCTGGATTCGCGCACGAGCATCGAGATCATGGGCATCCTGCAAACGCTGAATCAGGCTGGCGCCACCATCGTGTTGGTTACTCACGAACCGGATATCGCCGGGTACTGCTCGCGCAGGGTGGCGTTCAAGGACGGCCTAGTCGTATCAGACGAACCCAACCGGCAGATTGTCTCCGCCGCCAGAGTCATGGCTACCTGGCCGCCGCAGGACGCGGAGAGTGCAGCATGAGCACATTGGTCGAGGTCGCTCCAGCTTCACCCGCAACCTCAATACGCCCTGCTCCGGGTGGAGCGTACGCCCTGCTAGCCGCGCCACCCCGCAGACATGGTCATCGCCTGGCCGTTTTTCAGACGATCCCATCCGCGCTTGCAGCGCTGCGGTCCAACAAGTTCCGGAGTCTGCTGACGACCCTGGGCATCATCATTGGCGTCGGAGCCGTCATTGCGATCGTTGCGCTCGGCGAGGGCGCCAGTGCGTCGGTCAGCGACCGGCTTTCGGGATTAGGCGTCAACGTCTTGACGATTACACCAGGCAGCGCCAACTCGGGCGGAGTGAAGACCGGTGCTGGCGGCGCCACATCGCTGAAGGCGGCCGACGCCGACGCGATCGCAAGCAAAATCGACGGGATCACCGGAATCAGCCCTGTCGTGGGTGGTGGCGCCCAGGTTGTGGCCGGTAACCAGAACTGGCAAACCCGCATTCAAAGCGTGCGACCGGTGTACGCCACCATCGAGGACTGGACCATCGAGCAAGGCACGTTCTTCACCACACAGGACGACGCCGACGCTAGCAACGTCGCGGTCCTGGGTCAGACCGTGTACACCAATTTGTTCCCGAATAATCAGCCAGCAGTCGGTCAACTGATCCGAATCCGCAATGTGCCGTTTACCGTGATCGGCGTATTGGCCACCAAAGGCGCCGGAGTCGGCGGTGACCAGGATGACACCGTGCTGATCCCATTCCGGACCGGCCAGGTGCGGCTGTTCGGTGCCAACAACGTCGGCCAGATCGTGTTGCAAATGGCGGACGCCAATCTGGCCGATACCGTCACACAGCAGATCGAACCGATCCTGCGCTCGCGCCACGAGCTGCGGGCAACTCAGACTGACGACTTCACCATCCGCAGCAACAACGACGTCATCGCGCGAGTTGAAGGCGTCAGCCAGACGCTAACCTTGCTGCTGGGCAGCGTCGCGGCCGTGTCCCTGGTAGTGGGTGGTATCGGGATCATGAACATCATGCTGGTCAGCGTGACCGAGCGGACGCGTGAAATCGGCATCCGCCTGGCTGTTGGAGCTGAACCGCGAGACATCATGGCGCAGTTCCTGGTGGAAGCCATCGTGTTATCGGCATTGGGCGGATTCATTGGCATCCTGCTGGGCATGGGCATCGCCGCGATCATGCCCTACATCGCCGGCTGGACCACGGCGATGCCCTGGAATGCGATCACACTCGCGTTCGGCGTTTCGGCGCTGATTGGCGTCTTCTTTGGGTTTTACCCGGCCCAGAAAGCCTCGCGTCTCGACCCGATCGTCGCCCTCCGCTACGAGTAAGCTTGGGGCAGATGCTTACGATCGACGCGCAGGTCCACGCTTACGAAGCCAACCGCCCGGAACGACCGTGGGTCGGCACGCTACAGGGTCCTCGTGAAATGACCGGGGACCAGATGGTGTCCGCGATGGATGCGGTTGGAGTTGACGGCGCCATCCTCGTTTCGCCTTTCTCGCTCTACCGCTACGACGCCAGCTACGCGCTCGAGGTGAAGGCCAGGCACCCAAACCGCTTCGCCCTGGTCAAGCCAGTTGATCCGAGCGATCCCGCGGTGGAGGAAACAATTGCCGAATGGGCGGCCACACCCGGCACGGTCGGCATACGCATCATGCTGAACCGAGACAACATCTCTGTGGACCCTTCCGACGCCGGGACCAACCGGGTCCTCGCCGCCGCGGCACGTCACTCGCTGCCGGTCAATCTTCTCGCGTGGGGCCGGCTCGATCTGGCTCGCGAGTTGGCCGTGCGCAATCCCAATACACAGTTGGTTATCGATCACCTCGGCTTGCAACAGCCGTTCCAACCGCCGGCACCGCCACAGCCATTCGCCGATCTGCCCAAGGTACTGGCACTCGCTGCTCAACCGAATATCGCGATCAAAATCACCGGCGCGGGCACGCTCGCGCACGAGCCGTTCCCGTATCGCGACATCTGGGATCCGCTCCAGCAAATCTTCGACGCGTTCGGGCTGGATCGGTGCCTCTGGGGAACGGACTGGACCCGGGCAGTTGCGCTTCTAACCTACGAGCAAGGTGTCCAGGCGTTCCGTGTGACCGACCGGCTCTCTGAGAGCGAGCGCGCCACGCTCATGGGCGGCACGGCCTCGCGGATCTACAACTGGACACCAGCTCCCAACTAGCCTTCGCCGAGGTCCTTTAGCGCGCGCAGAACCGGCTGCTTTTCGTTGTCCAGCTGATCCGCGACATCCTTGAATACCCCGTCGGACGCTTCGCCATTGGCGGTGATGCGCTCCAGGCCCTTGCCGATGATCTGATCACCGTTGGGCACCAGCTCGCGCGCGCTGTCCTGCGGCCGTGTCTTCGGCAGCTGGTCCACCGTGGTTTTGAAGTTGGGATGCTGCTCGTAGAACGCCTTCATCTCGTCGCTCTGCAGTGCGGCGTTGCGAACCGGCATATAGCCAGTGTTTTGCGACCAGAACACGGTGTCGGTGCCGGTCGCGAAACCGAGGAACTTCATCGCGCCTTGCTGGCGTTCTTTGGGACTCGCCGCAACGATAGCGAGGCCTGAACCGCCGGTGCAGCAACCGAATCCGGCCGGGCCCTCGGGCAGGAAGGCCGTGCCGACCTGGAACTTCGCCGCCGCCTCGTGGCCGGCCAGGTTCGCGGTGGAGTTCAAATACGACAGGGCTGCGCCGGAGTTGAAGTCCGTTGCGGGATCCTTCGAGGCTTGTGCGATGCCGCTGGAGATCATGCTGCGCCACAATTCGCCGGCTTTGACGGAGTTTGGCTCCTGGATGCGAATGGTGAAATCTGGATCGGAGTACGAGCCACCATACGCCCAGTCCACACCCTGGAACACCCACGCGGAGTAACTCGCCGCACCTCCCAGCGCGTGCACCATCGGCGCGGCGCCTTTGAGCTTGGGCGCGAAGTCGTTGACAAATTCGTCCCACGTATTTGGACCGCGCGCTGGCAGTCCCGCTTTGGCCCACGCGTCTTTGTTGTAGTAGAAGATTGGCGTGCTTCGGGCGAACGGCAACACCACCTGTTTGCCTGCGCGAACCGTCTCTTTGTAGAAGACGTCCACGTAGTCCGAAGCATTGATGTTCTCCGCCTTCATCAGGTCATCAAGCGGCTGGAGCGTTTTGTTCAGGTAGAACTTGAACCACCACACGTCCGAGAGCACCACCACGTCTGGCGTGTTGTGGGCTTGCAGCGCAGCGGTGAATTTCGCGGACAACGTCTCGTAGTCGTTCTGATTTTCGAGCTGGACAGCCACGTCCTTCTGAGACTGATTGAAGCGGTCTACCAACTGCGTCAGCACATCGGCGTTGTGGCCGGTGAACGCGCCCCAGAACGTCACGCTGACTTGCGATCCCGTTGCGGCAACCGCGGCTGGAGCTGTTTGCGCAGGAGCGGGCGCACTCGTCGGAGCTGCTGCACCGGTCGCCGGAGGTGCGGAGGTGGGCGATGGCGTCGCGGGCTGCGAGCATGCGGCGACCAATGCAATTACCGCTGTCCCACCAAGACTCTTGAGCAAGCTACGACGGTTTATCAACATGCACGTACTCCTACCCTTTGACCGCTCCCGCGGCGATTCCTTCCACAATGTGACGTTGGACAAATAAGAACAGAATGAGCACCGGCAGTACGACGTACAACGTGCCAGCCATGACCATCCCCCACTGCGTGCCGGTCTCCTTCGCAAACAGTAATGCGATGCCCACCGAGAGCGTCCGCATCTCGGCAGTGTTGGTAATGATCAACGGCCACAAATAGTCGTTCCAGCGCTGGACCGCGGTCAAGAGTACGAGCGTTGCAAGGACCGGTCGAGACATCGGCAGCACGATGTTCCACAAAGTCCGCATGTGACCCGCTCCGTCCACTCTGGCAGCATCCAGCACCTCACGCGGCAAGCTCAGGAAGTGCTGGCGGAGCAGGAATGTGCCAAAAGCTGAGACGAATCCAGGTAGCAGCAGACCTTGGTAGGTGTTGGTCCAACCGAAATTCGCCAGCGTGAGAAAGTTCGGCAGGACCGTGAATTCGTCCGGAATCATCAGCGCCATGAGCAATAGCAAGAAGACCAGGTTCTTGCGCGGGAAGCGCAGGAACGCGAAGGCGTACGCGCTGAAAATGGCCTGGAGGATCTTGGCCGATCCGCTGACCAGCGTGTAGATGAAGCTGTTGACATAAAAGTGGCCGAATGGTGCCTGGTTCCAGGCTGCTGGGAAGTTCGCCAGCGTTGGAGCGAGTGGGATCCAGGTGGGTGGGGCGGTGAAGATTTCCTGGTTGGTTTTGAAGGCCGCCAGCAGCATCCAGTACATGGGGATGCCGACGATGATCACCGCCAACGCCATCGCCAGATACGCGAGTCCACGCAAGGCGAGGGTGCTGGCCCGCAGGTTTATACCGCTGAGGCTGACCGCACCACGGGTGGAGACGGGTTGCGCAATACGCATGGTGCGCCTAGCGGCCACCCCGCCGGAAACAAGCTCCACAGGCGGAGAGAACGGCTGTCATCCGTACGTCACCCGCCGCTCAACGTAGCGGAGTTGGGCAATCGTCAGCACCAGCATCAGGACAAACAGGGTGATGGCGTATACCGCCGCGGATCCCGCATGGAAACCAACAAATCCCTGGTTGTAGTACTCGTACAGCAGCGTGGTAGTGGCGATGACGGGACCACCACCAGTCATCACGTTGATGATGTCGAAAGCCTGAAAGCTCAGCAATATGCTCGTGACCAGGAGAAAGAAGGTGATCGGCGCGAGGCCAGGGATGGTGACGGCGCGGAAGCGGTCCCAGGCGTTGGCACCATCCACCCGAGCGGCCTCGTACAGCTCGCGCGGAATTCCCTGCAATCCCGCCAGGAAAATGACGGCTGCATAACCGGCAGTCTTCCAGACGTACACGATGATCACGGCGGGCATCGCCCAGTGAATGTCCACCACCCAGCGTGGCGACGGCAGGCCGAAAACGCCCAGAAACGTCTTGAGAACGCCCCAGTTCGGGTCGAAGATGAAGTACCACACGATCGCGACCGCTGCGCCCGAAAGCACCGTTGGTGTGAAGATGACCGTACGTGCGCCATTACGGAAGCGGAGTGGTTGGTTCAGCAGCAGGGCCAGCGCCAGACCAACGACCAGGGTCAGGCCGACCGACCCGACCATGAACGTGGCGGTATTCAGGGTGATGTTCCAGAAGCGCGCACTGCTGAGGATCGCGATCCAGTTGTCGAGCCCGACGAAGCGCTTATCGGGCGAGATCATGTCCCACTCGGTGAAGCTCAGGGTGAAGTTCTGAATCAGCGGCCAATACGCAAAGATGCTGAGCAGGATCAGGTTGGGGGCGATGAACGCGGCGAAAGTGAGCCACTCTCGCCATTCGCGAGTCGAGCGTGCCGTCCGAGTGCGGTCGGCGGCCAACATCGCTGCGCTCAGATCACAGTCTCCAATGCAGCGCTTAGGATAGTGACCCCGCGCAAGCGCGCGTGTTAAGAGTTTCGGGCTGAGGGCGGGGTGCGCTTCAGGCCAAGAGCAGCCGCTCGGCCAGAACCAGCGCATCGGTGGGCCAGAACAGGGCGGGGCGCGGCTGACGGATACCGGGCTGGCCATGGAGCGGCCTGGCCGAGAGGACCATGCGCTGCCACTGTTCGGGGACTGCGGTGCGGCCGTGAACGGCGCCCAGGAGCGCACCCGCGATGGCGGCGTTCGTATCGGTGTCGCCGCCACTGCGCACCGTTGCGACGACGCCTTCTTCAAGCGACTTCGAATGAAGCAACTGCCAAAAAGCGTTCTGAAGCGCGATGAGGACCCAGCCCTGTTGGCTGAGGTAGTCCTTCGGCGGGCCTGCCTGCGCGGCTTCGAGTGCTGCATGCACGGTCTGTTCGCGGGTTTCTTGCAATGCGACGGCGTAGGTCGCAGAAGGGTCGAGGCCGTCACGGATGGCGCTTGCCAACGCGATCGCGTATACCGCGGAGGCGTCCTGGCACGCGGCATGTGGGTGCGTAAGCGCCGCATCTGCTCGCGCGGCATCGGCCACCTCCGAAGTCGACCGAAACGCACCCCAGATACCCAGAGGACTCACGCGCATGAGGGCGCCGTTGGCCTGGCTCGTGAGGCTCGCCGCCGATTGGGCGCGTGCAGCGGCGTCACCCCGGGCCACATCGGCAGCTGTGATCGCGCTCAATGCCTGCGATATGGTCGAGCCCACGTCGAAAGGGCGACACCAAGCGTGCGGGCATGAGGCGGGCTCGGCAGAATGCGTCCAGCCGTAGTACCAGCTCGCGTACGCGCTTGCCACGGACTCAGGCTCGAAGCCAGCGCGCGCCACGATGCAGCGGGCGAGCGAAAGCGCAAGTTCGGAGTCATCCGTGGGTTGACCCGCCGTAATCGAGTGCGGCCCGCCATCCGCGAGCAAGCGTGGACCCCCGTCCGGCTGACGCTGTGCGATCTCGGAGGCGGGCTGGAACTCCACGAGTGCGCCCAGTGCATCTCCCGCGAGTTGACCCAGCAGGCAGCCCTGGGCACGCCCCAGCACGCCCGCGGAGTGGACCAGCCGGCCAGGCGCAGCGCGGACCGGCGCAAGATCCAGCGGCGGTGTCGCGTCGCCGAAGCCGCTGCCTGGCGCACGGTCCCACGGTCGCTGTAGCAATTGCTCGACAACGGCGCGTCCGCCCGCGAACACACGCGATGCCTCGCCCGCGCCAGTTGCCGGGTACGTGATCGCATCGCCGTGCTCATCCACCACGGTGCCACCCGCGGCGCGGATCAGCGCGTGGCCGGCTGCGAAATCCCAGGCGCGCAGATAGTTCAACGATACGGTGGCAACGTGCTCGCCAGCGGCCACGAGCGCCAGACGGTAGGCGATGCTTGGCACACCAACAAATCGGGCGGGAGCGATGCAGGCGAGGTAGCCAACCGGATTGCGGTTTGCGCCTTGCGAGAGGCCCACCACGTCCATTTGACCTAGCTCCGAAGGCCATGAACGCAACGCCAGTGGCGCGCCGTTGCGGCGAATTGGGCCGCAGCCCTCCGCCCAGGCGATCAGGTCGCCTTCATCGTCTGGCGCATCGACCGCGCACACCACCCCCAGGACTGGCACTCCAGCTCGCACAAGTCCAATCGAGACGGCGTGGCCGCGATAGCCGCGCTGCATCGAGCTGGTGCCGTCGTTGGGGTCGACGATCCACACGCAGTCCGATCCACCGGAGGCGTCAACGGCCCCGGTTTCTTCCCCGAGATAGCCCCAGCCTGGGAAGGTGTCGAGCAGTATGTTGCGAATGACCCATTCCGCTTCGTCATCCGCGGGACAGTGGCCAATCTCGCCGCGCGGACCCTCAGGCCGTGCGCATTCCGTTAGCAAAAGCGCTCGTGCAGCGGCCGTCGCCTCTAGCGCGACCCGCAGCGCAAGCGCTAGATCGGCCACTGCTGCGAACGATGCTTTATTAGCGACGTGTACCCGTACGGAACGGAAGCCGCGCTCCCGTATGCTCCGCTACCCACTCCAGCTCGTCCAACGTGAATTGTTCGAATGGGATGCCGTCGCGGGCATAGTTGCGGGCGTTTTCGTTCTCGATATCCCCCGGTGCATATACCCGATCGAAACCGCGCCGCGCCGGATTCTGCTGGATGCGTTCACGCACCCCGCGGACTTCCGAGGTCAGTCGTTCCGGATCGGTGAACTGGGCAATGTC
>JAFAZN010000312.1 GCA_019239775.1 Chloroflexota bacterium | reverse complement strand
AATGCGACCCACGGACGTGATGCGCCCACAGAGATGCACGGCCAGGGCGTGCAACCGACGGACTGATGCCCATCTACGGAGGTGCAACACACGGGCCTCAACCCCACGGACGTGATGTCACCCGCCTGAGGTAATGCGACCCACGGACGTGATGTCAGCCGCCGGAGGTGATGCGAGCCACGGACGTGATGCCGCCCACAGACGTGGATCTCACCTACGGAGGTGGATGTCACGCAACGGAGTGTTTAGCGGACCTGTTTGTGTTTAGCGCCGCCGCGGCGCAGGGATGGATCCGCGGCGGTCTCGGGCTTCACGCTGGCTCGCACCACCGTCCACAGGTGTTCGCCAACACGCACGACCGTACGTGAGGGGTCCACATGCGCGGACTCTGGTGGTACCTTCAACTCCGCGAGCAGCAAGTCGATGGCAGCCTGGCGGCTATCCGCGTCGAGGGCAAGGTCGCGGCCGGTGCGCTGGCGGGAAGCGGCGTCCACCTCGATCGCCTTGAACATATCTCAGATAGCTCTTATCAGAAGACGATAACAAGCCGGCCGCGGACGCCGCCCGCGTGCAGCTTCTGCTGCGCCTCGCCAGCCTGCGAAGGCGGAAACGTCTCGGCCACGCGCAAGGTCAAACGACCGTCCGCGACCATGTCGGCGAGCTGTTGCAGTGCGGCCTGGTTGTGCGCGTAATCGCTGACGCGGACCTGGTGCACGTGGATGCCGCGTTCGGGTTTTCCCTCGAACGCACGCACGCAGGCGAAGTGGCCGCCATCGCGGATCGCCGCCATGGCTGGCGCACCAATCACCGCTGCATCGATGAGGCCATCCACTCCGGCCGGGACCAGCTTCTGAACCGCCGCCGCGAAATCCGCGCCGCGCGGCACGAACTCCTGCGCGCCGAGCTTGCGCAGCAGCGACTCATCTTCTGACGCGGAAATCGCAATCACGCGCAGGCCGTCGGCGACGCCCAGCTGAATTGCGTAGCCGCCCACCGCGCCGGCCGCACCGGTTACCGCCAGTGTCTGGCCGGCGGAGAGTCGCATCAGGTCGAGCGCGCGACGGGCGGTGAGCCCGTTCATCGGCAGCGTGGCAGCCTGTTCGAAGCTCACGCCATCCGGAATACGGACGACCGAGTCAGAAGGGACGACGGTGTACTCCGACTGCGCTCCGCGGCCGGTCTGCATCGGCAGCGCAATGCCCAAGACGCGATTGCCAACCTGCCACGGTGCACCAGGACCAACCGCGTCAACCGAGCCGGCGAGCTCCATGCCCGCCACATACGGTTTTGGCATCTGCTCCAACGCCGAGGAGCGTGCACCAGAGCGCATGCCAATATCGGTCGGATTCACCGTAGCGGCCGAAACGCGCACGCGCACCTGCGAGGGCCCCGGTTCGGGTACCGGAAGTTCAGCGACCTCGAGCACGTCAGGCCCACCGAAACGGGAAAACGCAACTGCTTTCATGAGGAGAGTGCCTCCAGGACCCTTTCGGCGGTCAGCGGCATCTGCGTGATCCGCGCACCGCACGCCGCGGCAACGGCGTTCGCTACGGCCGGAGCTACGCTGGTATTGGTGAGCTCCCCGGCGGCTTTGGCGCCTAGTGGACCGGGTCCAGTTGGATCGTGCAGCAGGACCGTGCGAAAACGCGGTGTATCCATCGCACACGGCACCTTATATTCTCCGAGGGTTGGCGTGGTGATCCGACCGTCTTGAATACTGAGCTCCTCCATCAGCGCGGCGCCAATGCCGAACATCAGCCCACCATCGAGCTGGCCCTGGTGCGCCACCGGATTGATGATCGTGCCAACGTCCGCGACGAGCAACACGTCGTCGACGTGAATGCCACCGGTCTCTGGATCGACGGTCACCTGGACGACATATCCGGCGAATTCGAATTCACCTGGCTCGCCCGGTTTGTGGTTGGCGTCGTAGGCGCCCTGGACCTCGACCGGTGGACCTTTGGTGATTTGCTCGGCGACTTCGTCGAATGAGGCGGAGTTATCGCCGGCAACAAAGCGGTCCTGCTCGAGGCGGACCTCACCGGCGGGCCAGCCCATGGCTTCGGCGGCGAGCTCCTCCAGGCGGGATTTCAGCTCGGTGGCGCCGGCCTGAGCGGCGCGGCCGAGGACATGAGTGATGCGCTGTCCGCCCACGCCCGGGTCAGGCGCCGGGCCGGAGGTGTCCACAAGGCGGATCACCACGCGACGTGGATCGACCGACATCACCGCGGCTGCCACGCGGCGCAGCACGGTGTGTGCTCCACCACCCTGGTCCGCGACACCGGTAATGACCTCCACTTCGCCTCCGGGTAGCAGACGCATGACGACTGAGGTGGCGCCCGGACCAATGTGCCGCACGCCCAGGGCGACTCCGCGGCCCGTACCGGCTGGGAGCGCCTCACTCCACTTGGATTCGCGCTCGAGGGCATCCAGCACCTCTACCGCACGCGAGCGGTGTACGCGTTCGCCCGTTACGCTTGGCTCGTCGTCACGCAGGCAGTTGCGGCGACGAAGCTCGATGGGATCAATACCGAGGGCTTTGGCAATCATGTCGACGTGGCACTCCCCCGCGAACATGGATTGCGGATCGCCGGGCGCGCGCATCGAGCCGCCTGGAATGGAATTGGTGTAGACCGCCTTGGCTTCGAGCCTGGTCACCGGGACGTGGTATCCGCTCAGGGTGTTGTGCGCCGGAACGACTAGCGTGGGTCCGACTTTGCCGGCCGCATACGCGCCACCGTCGATGATCGCTTCACACTGGTGCGCCAGGAATTTACCTTCGGCGCTGACGGCAGTCCGCAGCTTCATGATCGCGGAGTGGCGTGAGTTGCTGGCCTGGAGCTCGTCCACGTAACTCATCACGGCCTTGATCGGCCGCCCGGTGGCGCGCGCCAGGAAAAAGCACGTGAACTCGTCGATCGACAGGCCCTTCCCACCGAAATCGCCGCCGATGAACGTGGCGTCGACCACAATTTGCGACTCTGGCAACTCCAAGGCGGCCGCGAGCTGCTGGCGGATTGCGGCCGGCGATTTGTTGGTATTAATGACGCGGACTCGGCCCTCCTCGTCGATCCACACCACGCACGCGCGCGGCTCCAGAAAGCCCTGGAATTCGCGCGCGGCGGAGAAGGTGTGTTCGAAGACATGATCCGCCCGGGCGAAAATCTCTTCGACGCTCTCGCCTGTCTCACTCTTCTGCACGAGCGAGTAGCCGTGGATGTTGGCGTGCGGAGTCTGTGGCCGTTTATTTCCGAGGAATTTGTAGGTGTCAATATCAGGATGGAGTATGGGCGCGTCTTCCGAAAGCGCATTGTCCAGTGTGACGAGTGGGAGATCTTCGTACGCCACCACCACCAGGTTGGCGGCGAATTCGGCCTGCTCGAGCGTATCGGCGGCGACCGCGGCGATGCGATCGCCAATGATACGAACGCGGTCTCTGGCCAGTGCGGGCCAGTCCAGGAGACGGCGGCCCAGCCGGACGTCGCCAATGTCTTCGCCGGTGAGCACGGCGTGCACGCCTGGCGCCTGCTTGGCGGCCGACACGTCGACGGAAACGATCCGGGCGTGTGGGCGATCGCTGCGCGCGTACGCGAGGTGGAGCATGCCGGGCATGCGCACGTCGGCGGTGTAGCGGGCGGAGCCGGTCACCTTTAGCGGACCTTCGACGCGATACTCCGGAACCTGCAGGAGGTCCGGTCGATCTACCACGGCGATCACGAGCGGACTCCGACTGCTTCGCGCACGACGGGCGCACCGTCAGTGGACGCGGCGGCCTGGATGCTCTCGATGATCTTGTAATAGCCAGTGCAGCGGCAGAGGTTACCCATCATCCACGACTTGATCTGGTCCACCGTTGGATGTGGAGTCTCCGACAGTAACGCGGTCGCGGCGATGATCTGGCCGGGGGTGCAGATGCCGCACTGGAAGCCGCCATGGCGGATGAACGCGTCCTGGAGTGGACTGAGGTGTTCTTCGTCGGGCGCCAGGCCTTCAATGGTGGTGATGCGACTGCCATCCACGAACACGGCTGGCACCAGACATGCGCTCATGACCTGGCCATCGAGCAACACACTGCACGCGCCGCACACGCCGACGCTGCAGCCCTCCTTGGTGCCCGTGAGTCCCAGGTCTTCGCGCAGCAGATCGATGAGCCGGCGGTTGGGTGGTACTGAAACCTCGCGCGCGGTCCCGTTCAATTCGAAACGTATGGCTAACGACGCATTCGCCATGGTCAGTACCTATGCTACCGTCGCGGCATGGGTGCGAGCGCTACGCGGGTGCGCGAGCTGGTCGCTGCGCTCGCGGAAACGCAGGAGAGCGCGCACCACGGCCACCCCGATTTTCGTGTGCGCGGCAAAATCTTCGCCACGCTCTCGGAGCACGAGGACCGCGCGGCACTGCGGTTGACCAACGTCGAGGCGCGGGCGCTGGCGGAACGCTCGCCCGAGGTGTACCGCCTGGTTTCCGATCGCGAGCCAATTGGGTGGGTGAGTGCGCTTCTCGAACGCGTGGACGAGACCGAACTTGTTGATCTCCTCGATGAGGCATGGCGGCTGCGCGCGTCCGAGCAGCCGGCAAAGCGCCGCAAGCGCTGACACCTACAGCTCGCTTCGCAGAAAACGGTCCCACAGGTCTGCCGCCAGCGCATCTGGCTCGGACGCGACGCCCCAGCGCGCAAAGAAACGGCAGACGTTGCCGAGGTCTCTTGCCAGGAGTTCGTAGGCGTTGGCGTTAAAGCGCGGATCGCTCGCTTGCGGAAAGTCGATAGCCACCAGGCGCTGGCCGTCGTACAGCAAGTTGTACGCGGAGAGATCACCGTGCACGATGTTGCACGCCAGCCACAGCTCGATCTCGGCCAGCAGTTGCTCGAAGCACGCTTGTGCATCAGATCGAGAGAGGTTGACGTCCTTGAGCTGCGGCGCGGGCGCATCTGGGTCGCCGATCCACTCCATCGCAATGGCGCCCTGGGAATGGCCGATCGGCCTTGGCACGGCTGCGCCGGCGCGGTAGAGCACGCGCAGCGTCTCGTATTCGCTGTTGGTCCACAGGCTCGACTTGACCTCACGTCCGTGGCGGGTGCGTTTAGCGGCTGCGCGCGCGTCGCGGGCGTTCAGAATGACGCGGCCAGCCTGATACATGCTGTCGTTGCGGAACGAACGGAATTGCTGGGGTTTGTAGACCTTTACCGCAACAAACTCCGCCTGCGCGCGGCGGGCGCCGCGACAGCAGAACAGGGTGGCCTCTTTGCCGCTTTTGACCTGAAACAGAACGTCGTCGATGAGCTCGTCGTCGATCAGGGGCGCAATGGCCTCCGAGACGGTATCGAAGTGCACAGGTGGTGTTCCTCATAGGGGCTCTCCGGAAGGAGAGGGGGCGGGCGTCGAATCGAACGACGTGCGCCCGCCGAGGAACACTCTTCTTGAGCTATCGAGGCTGGAGGGAGACCCCGGCGGGAGCACGGAACGACACGGCGGCAACAGTTGGTGTCTGCATCTGACGTGCTCCTCCTTGGGGGAAGTTCTGACGAGTATACCTCGTGATTTGTTCAGGTTACACAGTCGTCTGAGGCTGTCCTGGGGTCGTGTTTGCGAGCGGACAGTGCCCTGGGCATAGCGCGACCGAGCGCTGCTGCGCTCGGACCGAGTCTTCTTTCGAAGCGAAGCAGAGATCGTAAAAGAAAGCAGAGATCGCGTTAGGCGGCGACGGTAGCTCCGAATTCACGCGCCAGCTTGGCGCAGTTGGCAACCAACGGCAACACGGCGTCGGCCGGCGCGGCGGGGAGGCCGAAGACGTAGCGGCTTGCGCCGGCTGCCTGGTATTGCTCGACTAACTTCGGATCGAAAGATCGCAGCGAGAAGATCGTCACCGGTATAGGCGCCCGACCGGCCTCGGCCGCGAGATCGGCCAACTCCTTCATCCGATCGAAGAGGTCCGGACCACGGCCGATGATCGGACCCCACTCGTCGCCGTACTCGATCACGCGCTGCAGCGTGCGCGCGCCGTTGCCGCCGACCACGACCGGCGGATTGGGGCGCTGGATCGGCTTTGGCCAGGACCAGATTCGATCGAAGTTGACGTACTTGCCGTGGAAGGTCGCTTCATCTTCGGCCCAGATCTGCTTCATCGCCAGCATGCGCTCGCGCAGGACCGTCCAGCGGTGGCTCGGATCGGTGCCGTGGTTGGACATTTCCTCCAGGTTCCACCCGCCGCCGATCCCGAACAGCATCCGACCGCCCGAGACAAAGTCCACGCTGGCGACCTCTTTGGCGAGAGTGATCGGGTCGTGCTCGATCACCAGGCACACGCCTGTACCCAGTTTGATGCGCGTGGTGGCGGCGGCCGCTGCGGCCAGGGCTACAAACGGATCGAGCGCGTGTGAGTATTCGCGCGGCAGCTCGGCTCCGCCCGGCCACGGCGTCTTGCGCTCGGCCGGGATGTGGGTGTGCTCGGGGAACCACACCGATTCGAGCCCGTGGTCTTCGACGGCACGCGCAAGCTCAACGGCGCCGATGCTGAAGTCGGTCGGAAACATGAGGACGCCGAACTGCATGCTGTTACCTCTCACTCGGGATGAACGTTGAGTATCCTTGCGACGGCTCGATCGATGGTATTGAACACCGCTTTGTCCAGGACGCGTTTCCTCGCCCTGCTCGTGAGCGCACTCCTGGCCGCGGCGGCGATCGCGCCGGTCGCCACCGCTGTTGAGACGCCTGCGCCCGCCGCGGTGGACGCGCCGCCCCCGCCGCCGGCATTTGCCTCGCGCATCTCGGTAAACGATCCCCTTAACGGCGGTTACCTGATCGCCAACATGCACGGGATGCTGTTCCATCCCGACGTCAACGACATCAGCGAAGACCTCGCGTACGCGCGCTGGCTGGGTGCCGGCGTCGTGCGCGTATTTGCTGTCGACAGCAGCGGCACACATCCATGGAGCGGTTCGCAGGTCGGAAAACGCATCAGCGACATCGCGCCGATGTTGCGCGCGGCACATTTGCGCGTGATCGTGGCCCTGGTCAACAACCACCAGGCCGTACCTGGCGAGATCAGCACCAGCGCCGGCTGGATGGACAACTACATGCAATTGTTGTTGCCGTTCTACACCGGCAACTGGCGCGGGGCGTATCGACAGTTCGTGCACGATCTGATCTCGACCGTGGAATCCAACAACGCGCAGGACGTCATCTTTGCCTGGGAGCTGGGAAATGAGCTGCACACGCCGGCTCAACCGGATGCGTTGATCCCATTTATCACCCAGGATGCCGCGGACGTGCGCGCACTGGATCCGATCAGTCCAATTCTGCCTGGCACGATGGGTGCCAATCACGTGGAACCCGGTCATCCAAATTCCGCGATTGCGCGCTGGCTCTACTGCGATGCACCGGTGGACGCCTACACCCTGCACGCATATGACTGGGTCAGTCGCCAGCGACCGGGTGACATGCCGGTCGACTGGGACCTCGACAACATCCTTTCGCAGCCTTGCCCCAACGGGCGGGCACTGCCAGTTATCGTCGAAGAGCTGGGCACCTCACGCGCACTGGCTGGCATGTACACCGCCGACGACGAAAAGGATCGACTGGCCCAAGAGCAACGCCAGATCGAGTTCGTGCGCCATTTCTCAGCGGTGGTCGGCTTCGGTGTGTGGAATGCTGAGAGCCCACGCCTGGTGGACCGCACGTTTGTTGACGTCCGACGCGGTTTGACTTCGTACGGCTCGCTCGGAATAGGCGGTGGTTCGTGCTACGACCCCACACCTGATGCGCTGCCGGGTGCACGCTGCCAGTATGAGCAGATGTTGCGCGGCGAACACTTCGTACGCGTTGGCGCATCCAATCAGTGGACGCCCGGATCGTTTGCAGCGACATCGGACTCGCTCGTCGGAGGGGTTGATCCGGTCTATAGCGGGGACGCGGATGCCGCCACGCTCACGCTTACAGGGTGGGTTGCCGATGCGCAGGCTACCGACGGCAGCGGCGTCGACGGACTGGACGTCTACGTCGGCAACGATCCGTCGGCGATCAGTGGCCTGCCACTGGCAGGTGCACGAATGGGACTCAAGCGTGACGACCTTGCCTCTAACGCGACCAATCCGAATTGGGTAGACTCGGGCTTCGCCATCAACCTGCCACTCGATTCGATGCCCGCTGGACCGAACATCCTCACGCTTGCTGCCCACACGCCGGATGGTGGAACGTGGTTGAGCAGCCTGGCGGTGGTCGTGCCCAACCTTGGCAGCGTGCCTGCTCGGGCGGTGCTAACGCATGTGAACGCTGCGCCACTGGCAACACCCCTGCCGCCGTTCCATGCTGAGGTGGAGTCGCCGCAACCTGGCGACCAGGTAGGTCGGAGTGTGGTTGTTCAGGTGCTGGCGCCAGCGGCCGATCACATAGAGGTGTTCCTGGAACCCGACCGCGACCAGGGCGGCCGCATCGTCGGCACGACGGCTGTTACGCCCGGGACGACTGCACCGGATCCGTTCCGCGTCACCGTGAGCCTTCCGACAGATGGACACACGCTCTACATCCACGTTGGGTCGTCGGTTACAGGTCAGCAGACAGTCGTCTCGGTTCCCGTGGTGGTGCGTTAGTGCGGTTCTGGTTGGCGGCGCTGTGCCTGGTGATCGCGGGGTGTGCTGCGCCACCGCCACCACCACCACCTGCTACTCCTACTCCCACTCCTGTTCCGGCGACGGCGACTCCGGTTCCGCGACCCACCGCGACGGCTGTCCCGCAAGCGGTGGGCAATCTCGACTATGGCATCCACATGTTCATCGCCGACCAGCCGTCGACGACCGAGCGTGACCTCCACCTCGCGCTCGATGCCGGCTTCCACTGGCAGAAAAGTCTGTTTCAGTGGCGCGACATCGAAGGCGCGGGCAAGGGCGAGTTCGACTGGAGTGACTCCGATCGCGTGGTGAAGTCCAGCAAGGCGGCCGGATTGAAGATTATTGCTCGACTCGACTTTGAGCCACTCTGGGCGCGCAAGGACCAGGCGCACAACGGTCCGCCGGATGACTACCAGGACTACTGGGATTTCGTTTCCGCGTTCGTGTCGCGCTACAGCACCGGCTCAACGATTGGCCGGGTTCAGGCGATCGAGGTGTGGAACGAACCGAACCTCGATCGCGAGTGGGGCGATCAGACCATCAACCAGCAATCCGCGGCTGACTACGTCCGGCTTCTTGGCGGTGCGTATCAGGCGGCCCATCGTGCGGACCCGAACATCATCGTTTTGAGCGCAGGTCTCTCGCCGAACGGTGTGACGGACGGGCACTCCGCGGACGACCTGGAGTACCTGAAGTGGATGTACGCCGCCGGTTTGAAGGGTAAGTTCGATGCGCTGGGTGCGCATGCCAATACGCAGGCGCCTGAAGTCTCGGTGCCGCTCGGAGTACTGAAGGACTTCCCGCATCCGAGCTTCTACTTCCGCCGCATCGAACAGCTGCGCCAGGTCATGGTCGACAACGGCGATGCCGCGAAGCAGGTCTGGCTGACCGAATGGGGCTGGACGGCCGACACGGTGCATCCCGCCTACAAGTGGTTCGCCGTGTCGGAGGACAAGAAGGCCGCGAATCTCGTGGACGCCTTTACCTACGCGCGCCAGAACTGGACGCCGTGGATCGGCGTGATGACGGTCTGGACATTGCCCGATCCCACGTGGACCCCGGACCGTGAGGAGTACTGGTGGGCGATCAGCAACCCAGACGGTACGCCACGCAAGGCGTATGACCTGA
>JAFAZN010000434.1 GCA_019239775.1 Chloroflexota bacterium | reverse complement strand
GGTTATGTCGGTGATTGCCGTCAAGAGGCGTCCTCCTTTTGCTCCCCGAGTCGAGCAAGGAGCCCGTCAAATATGCGCTGGCGGCCGACCTGTCCCTTGGCTGCAGCGTCGTCCCGCTGTTTGATCAGAATCGGCGTGAACTCTGTGGTGGTGACGAAGTAGGTGCAGGATTCGCAGATGGACTCGAAGTGGCAGTCCAGTTCTACCGGTCGAGCGCAGTAGCCGTTGCCGAGCATGCGGCGATTCATTTCACGACGGAGCTTCGCCATCTCGGTTCCTTCGTCTTGAGCTGGCAACCGCTTCGGCTGGTCGTATAACGCTTCGACCTTCTCGCTTACTTTGAAGTACTCGTCGGCGACGGTGCGGTCGGCGATCCGCGCGTACACCATGGTCATGCTCAACGAGCGGTGGCCCAACAGCGCGGCGATCGCCTCCAGGCTCATTCCGCGGTTGATGGCTTGAGTAGCGAGTGTGTGGCGGAGTTGGTGTGGGGAGACGTGGCCGATACCCGCGGTTCTGGCGACCTTGGCAACGGCGTGATCAACACGGGCGATCGAGAACCGCCGACCTCGTTCTACAAAGAGGAGATCGGATCGCAGGCCTTCGGGTCGCTTCGCGAGCCAATCATCGATAAATGCTTTCAGCTGCGGATGGAGCGGGATGTAGCGATCGTTGTGCAGTTTGCCAACCGGGACGCGCAACCAGTACGCAGAACCGATCTGGACGACGGCGTCGATGCGGAGGTCCAGGAACTCGCCTTTGCGCAAGCCGGTGCGTGCGAGGAACTCGACCGCTAGACGTACAAATGGATCAGAATCAGCGCGCGCAGCAACCAGGAGCTTGGTCGCGGCTGCATCATCCAGGAACCGCGGAAGTGGCTGATCGGGAATCGGAAAATCAGCAGCGATGAGCGGCACACGCGCCGGGGCGTCCTGGTAATCCCACTCGATGATGCGCTCGAAGAAGTTGCGCAGCACGCCAAGACGATCCTTGATCGTGTGTCGGTGCAGTGGACCACCGCGTGCGGCGGGTCGCTCAGCCAGCCAGCGCTTGTACGCCTCGAGATGCGGTCGATGTATATCCGCTGTGCGCCGGACCCCAGGGTCATTGGAAGCCAGGAACATCGTAAACTCGCGGAGCGCTCCTTCGGCGTTCCCGACGGTAGTAGGCCGCAAACTGAGGGCAAGTTGCTCGAGGTAGCGCTGAATCGTTGCGACCAGAATCGGAGCGTTGGTGGCGAGTGAAGCCCACGCCGCGGCGCGTTCGGCCGTTTTCGTCGGGCAATGGCGGCGTGGCAGTTGATCGCTAATGCCAGCGTGGAATAGGGTGGCCTCGGCACCAAAAAGACCGGTCTGTACCGAGCGGAGGGATCCGCGCCCCTGGGCTTGGGCAGCATCGACGAGCGCGGTCCGCGCATCATCAATGTGGTGTTGTCGGATCTGCGGCGGGTCGAGTCCGACCAGCGCGCAGACGAGCCCGAGGGCTCCCCATTGCACCTGCGCCGCGTCGCTGGAGTATCCGATCTCGCCAGCGGTCGCGACGAAGTTGGCATACGTGATCGGGTGGAGTCGAGCCAATAGCTTGCCTTGGTGCGCTCTTCGTGCGACCAGATACGCGGGGGTTGGACGCACGCGATGCGTGGCGATGGCCCAGGCCACAAATCGAAGGATCTTCGGGTTGAGCGCGAGTTGCTGCTGGAGCGTGAGGGCGTGCCAGCCAGTGCCGTCACCGAATCGCGCGCAGAATGCCCGTGCTCCCCAACGCCACGTGTGATCCACCTGGAACCCGGCATCGACCAGCGTCGTGGCATAGGCATTTTCCCAGGCCTGGTATTCCGCCGGGAGTACAATCCCTCGGCGGCTCATGGCACCAACTCCGAGCCGCTGGTAGACGCCGCCTCCACCTGACCAACGCCTGCCGGTATTCGTTCGCCAGCCAGGCGTTGGTCAGGTGGAGGTACACACGAGTGGATTCGATCGATCGATGACCGGCTTGAGCCTGTACTGCCTCGAGCGCCATCCCAGCTTCCCGCAATCGCGTGAAGCACGTATGACGCAGTTGATGGCAGGTGAGCTTCGCGACGCCGGCGCGCTGGCACGCGCCACGCATGATCTCGTCCAGTCCAGCGGCAGTGAGCGGAGCACCACGATGTGCTCCCTTCAAAACGACGAAAACGCGTTCAGTTGGTGTGGCTGGACGCTCCTCATCCAGATAGCTGGCCAATGAGATGAAGAACCGGGCCGAAATAGGCACGACGCGTTGATGCCCACCTTTGCCGTCCGCGATGAACACGCGTCGGTGGCCCGGCGAGACGTCCTGCAGCCGCAGGCCGAGAACTTCACAGCGGCGGAGCCCACCCAAGAGCATGGCCTCCACCATCGCGCGATCGCGATGCGTCCGGAGTGCTGCCACGACGGCATTGGCGGTCTCCGGAGAAACGATGCGCGGCAATGTGCGCGGTGTTCGGAGAAGTGGCATCCCGCGCTTGCCACGGCGTGCAGCCGCGCGCCGCGTTGCCAATCCGCGTGGAACCGGATTAGCGGTTACTCCAGCATCGCCGCGCGCGACTAGGTAGGCGAACAGACCCGAGACGCTGGCTAACCGACGCTTGATGGTGCGAACCGCCAATCCGGCTTCGCCATCTTCCAAGCGTATTAGCTTCGGGTCGCGCCGGGGTGCGCGCTGCAGCTGCAGGAACGAGAACACGTCCGCGGTAGTGACCTGCGCCGGTTCCTTACGGACGGTCGCGAAGAACACCAGCAGGTCGTAGGCGGTAGCCAACCATGTATTCGGACGGCACCGTGCACCAACGAACTGGAGGTAGTCATCGATAGGTGCAAGCCCCAACGTGAGCGCCTGGACCTCGGAACCGTCCACCGTTCGCGTCAATCGGGGCGACCAGGTCACGGCTGCCCTCGATCGGTGCGTCGACCGAATCGCGGCCGCTGCTGGTCTACAAGATCGTTGAGTACCGCGAAGAAGTACGGCATCGCCTCGCGTCGTCCTGGCTGACCATGCTCAACCAGGCCAAGCGAGATGCGCTCCTGCGTCACCTGGCGCGCGTGTGAAACAAGCTGAACAAAACGGCGACCACGCAATCGACTCGTCCACCACAGCCGGATCGCGGTCGTGACCGATGCCTCCACGTTGTTGTCGCGAAACACGGCGGCGGCGCCGTGAATGCTGCTTTCGATCTCCGCCTGGAAGCGGGACGTTCGCTCGCCTTGTCGACGGCTCATCGCGCGCACCGGAGATCTGGGGGCAGGGCTGAGCCCCGCCCCCAGCGCCCCCACCCGGTGCCTTCGGCACCCGACGTTCTGATCTTCATGGGTCACCACGGTACCCAGCCGGATCACCCGCATATCATCGGCTGCCCCAAGCGGTTGGTGCTCGATAACTTCCCGGCCGCGGTCGCTGGCGCCGATCCGCTCAACCCGCGTCCAACGCGCGCGTTCACCGAGTACAGCCAGGCGCGTGGATTTTTACTGGACCCAGCTCGCGTGCGGAAGCCAAAGGACAAGCCCCAGATCGAGAGATTCGTCCAATACGCACGCGGACGCTTCTGGAAGGGCGGCACGTTCATCGACCTGGAGGATGCACGCCGCCAGGCCGAACGGTGGTGCCTGGAGGTCGCCGGCCGGCGCGACCACGGCACCACGCACAAGCTGCCGCTGGTGGTCTTCAACGATGAGGAACGCGCTCACCTGCTGCCGTATGGCGGCATCCCCTACGACGTGCCGTTGTGGAAGGACGTCACCGTCCATCCCGATCACCACATCAGCGTCCAGTACGCGCTGTATTCGGCGCCGTCGACGACTTGCCCGCCGGGCACCAAGCTCGAGACGCGCTGCGATAACGACCTGGTCAAGCTCTACAAGGCCGGAGCTCTCGTCAAGGTCCACCCACGTAAACCCAAGGGTGGCCGCTCGACCGATCCGGATGACTACCCGCCCGAGCGCACCGCCTACGCCATGCGCGCACCGGACCGACTCGTCCGCCAGGCAGTGGCATTCGGTCCGCATATCGGCCAGTTCGCTGAGCGCTTGCTGGATGCACCCTTTCCGTGGTCCAAACTGCGCCAGGGCCAACGCCTACTGCGTCTCGCCGATCGCTACACGCCGGAGCGATTGGAAGCCGCGTGTACTCGAGCGCTCGGGTTCGACCTGATCGACGTGCGACGTCTCGAGCGCATTCTGGTGCTGGCGCTGGAACACGAAAGCCAGCCAGCACCACCCGTCGGGGAGCGCGTGCAGCCGTTGCCGAGTAGCCGCTTCACTCGACCCGGCAGTGCCTTCGATCATCGCTTCGCTGCTGTGCCACCGGAGGTCCAGCCATGAACACCACCGTCGATGCGGATCTGGTCCGCTTGCTCAAACGCTTGAAGCTTGGCCCGCTGCTGCCGACGTTGCCGGAGCGGCTCACGCTGGCGCGCGCCCAGCAGCTCGATTACGTGGCGTTCCTCACCCTGCTGCTGGCCGACGAGGTCCAGCGCCGCGACCAGCAAGCCCTCGAACGCCATCTGCTGCAGGCCGGCTTCGAGGATCGGGCCACACTCGACGGCTTCGATTGGGCATCACCGGTCCAGCTCGATCGACGTCAGCTCCAGCATGTGTTCACGCTGGAGTTCCTGGCACGTAAGGAGCATTGCATTTTCGTCGGGCCTGTCGGCGTCGGAAAGACGCTACTTGCTCAGTGCCTGGGGTCCGCGGCCGTGCGCGCTGGCCATGCGGTGCTGTTCATTCGTGCCGACTCACTGCTGGCGGAGCTCGGGCAAGCACGCGCCGACCGCACCTACGACAAGGTTTTCCGCCGCTACCTCGCGCCGGACCTTGTCATCCTCGACGATTTCGGGCTGCGCCGGCTGAACGCCCAACAGAGCAATGACCTGTACGAGTTGATTGTGGAGCGGCATCGTCGAGCGAGCTTCTGCATCACCTCAAATCGGAGCGTCGACGAGTGGTTGGCGCTGTTCGACGATCCCATCCTGGGCAATAGCGCGCTCGATCGTCTGGCCAACGCCGCCCACCAGATTGTCATCGAGGGACCAAGCTATCGCGCCAAGCTCGCGCCGAAGCATCGCATCGGCGACAACGGCCTCGCACGAGAGGAGGTGATTCCACAAGCGTGAAATCCACAGCGGCGCGCGACTCGGTGTGCACATGACGCTCTGCTTGCGCAGAGCTTGGATAAGCCTGCGGGCTTACCCACATGCACACACCGCAGCTACGACGACGGCCGCGCTCGCTGTTTCTCCGGATAAACTGATCCCTCAAATCAGAGCCACGGGTGGCCTAATGGTCGTGGTGACGCCCTGGCCTAATGGTCGTGGTGAACGACACCTGGGCTCGATCCAGCCGGCTGCAACGCTTCTCGTCCGGTGCAGACCATGCCGACTCGTGCATCGACCACCGCATTCCGCGCACCTGCCGTTTCTATCGGATCCTGACGCCGCTGATCTTGCTTTCGGGCGGCATCGGACCTGACGTCGGGCCGAAGGTCCTCCACCGCCGCCGGTAACATTTACCCCCTTATGTGGAACGGCCTCGTCAGCCTCGACTGATGGCATTCAGGTGGCGCTCACATCAACCAGCTGACGACCAGGCCCAGCGTCGCGGCAAAAATAGCCCCGGTTGTTACCCAGCCCAGGACATTGATGGCGCGCCCATTCACCCGCTCGCCCATGAT
>JAFAZN010000437.1 GCA_019239775.1 Chloroflexota bacterium | reverse complement strand
CGCTCGAAATGCCGGCTGCCACCTCGTCGAGCTTCCTGATCAGATCCTGCGGTTGGAACGTCTCGGAGGACTCCATGCGTCGCCCGTCGCGTGGCATCCATCAGGCCGACGTCGGCGGTGTTGTGAGTCGAGATCGCTCCCAGCCGTGCCACGACACCTTCCCATACGACTTACCGGCATGGGTCGATGGTGACTACGACCGCGATGACGGCTACGGGGATGCTTCGCCTACCGCGCCGAAGATCGACCCGATCCCAGACAAGGATGGAGCGGCTCTCCGAGAGCGACCGCGACCTAAACCTTACCGACGCCGAGCGGGAAGCCAGGCTCTGCCTGGTTGCGGCTTACGTCGTCCCGCGTGTTCGAGCTCGCAACAAGCGCGTGGCGCCGCTCGCTACCGCCCCTCCGATAGCCGCCTGAACCGTCGCGCCGAGGCCCCCTGACTCGCAGGGAGCCTCTCAGGCGTGTCTCACCCGCGGCTGAAGGCCCGTTCGAGACGAGCTCGATCGGGCCTTTGCACGTTTCAGAGTCGCTACAACTGGTTGAGAGCTGATTTTGATGACTTGTTCAAGTCGAATAACGCCAAACTGTCGCCGAGGGCGGTTTGGGGAAACTCGATTTCGACGACTAGCCCCGCCTGGGTGAGTTCGGCGACCTCCGCCACGGCCCGATTTTTGGTCGGCACCGCATCACAAAAAGACAGATTGCGTCGGCGATAGCTGCAACGATTGCACCGATAGGTCGCTGGTATTAAAGGGGGCTCGACGGGGCAGACGTCTGGTGGTCGACCGCTGGTGGGCGGCCCGCCAGGGCAAGACTTCTACGGTGGACCCACAGTGGGTCATGGCAGGGCCTCAGCGGCTAGTATTGGCCGCACCATGGCCGGCCAAAGGGCATCGCGCCTGACAGCGAACAGATCTGCCTTGAGTCCACGCGGTGACTCGATCAGGCTCATGGAGCTCGTCGGCTCACTGTCGCTGGTGATCGATCTTGGCCTAGGGCAGCCGCTTGAGCACGCGCTTCGGTCGGCAGTGATTGCCGAACGGATCGGGACGCTGCTGAGCATGAACTCTGTGGACCGCTCGGACACGTTCTATGTCACGTTGCTGCGGTTCGTCGGATGCACGGCGGCGGCGCATGAAATGGCGGAAGTTATGGGCGACGAGATTGCCGCCCGCAGCTGGCTGACGCCTGTATTCACCGGGCGATTGGACGAGATGCCGCAGGCTGTCCGCGAGCATGTCGCGGTTGGCGAGCATCCCGAACACCGTGAGCGGATAATCGCCGAGTATCTGGACGGCCTTGGCCGATTGCATGGCACCGGCGCCGCGCAGTGCGAGGTGGCGCAGCTCCTGGCCGCTCGCCTCGGCCTGAGACCATCCGTCCAGCAAGCGCTCGGTCAGGTATTCGAGCGCTGGGACGGCTTCGGCGTACCGCGCGCGCTGAAAGCGGAGCAAATCGCGATGTCGGTGCAGGTCGCCCAGCTTGCACAGAACGCCGAGCTGTGCTTCCGACAGGCAGGCACCAGCGGAGCGACTGAGGTCATTCGTTCGCGGGCAGGGAGCGCGCACGATCCGATGCTCGTGGACCTCTTCTGCAAGCATGTGGACGATCTGCTGGACGACCTTGGCGGCGACGCGTGGGATCAGGCGATGGCCGCCGAACCGGGTGCTGCTCTGCAGATCTCTGGCTCCGAGATCGACCTTGCGGCCAGCGCTTTCGCTGACTTTGCCGACATTAAGTCCCCATACACGGTCGGTCATTCCCGCGGTGTCGCCGCACTGGCCGCAAGGGCGGCGGAGGACGCTGGTCTACCAGAACAAGACGTGTCGGACGTGCGACGGGCGGCGCTGGTCCATGATGTCGGGCGCGCTGGAGTCCCGGCACGAATCTGGGATAAGGCCGGGCCGCTGACCGCCAACGAATGGGAGAGGGTGCGGCTGCACGCGTACTACACGCGCCGCGCGCTGGCTCGCTGCGGCCTGGGCGCAATCGCGGACATCGCGTCCCATCACCACGAACGGCTGGATGGCTCTGGATATCCGAGCGGCAACACCACCCGCCACCTGCCGCTTAGCGCGCACCTGCTTGCTGCGGCGGACGCGTTCCACGCGATGACCGAGCCACGACCGCATCGACCGGCGCTTGCGCCAGACTACGCGGCGGCGGAACTCCGCCGGGCCTCGTTCGAGGGCGCGCTGCACGGTGGCGCCGTCGCCGCGGTGCTGTCAGCCGCTGGCCAGACGCGCGGCCGCTCGAGAGCCACGCGTCCCCAAGGACTCACGGAAAGGGAAATCGAGGTTATTCGGCTGCTCGCCCGAGGCTGCACTGACCGCCAGATCGCCGACGAACTCATCGTATCCGAGCGCACAGCCCATCACCACGTGGAGCACATCTTCAGCAAGCTCGGCGTTTCGACGCGCGCTGCTGCCACTGTCCTGGCGCTTCAGCACGGCCTGCTAACCGAGCCAACAATAGGCTGAGTAGCCCATGACGAGGCCGTACGCCGGCTTCATGCTGTGTCCATTCGCGACTAATGGAGACGGACGGCCATGCAGGTACAAGACAACCAGCAACTTATCCGCCGATTTCTCAGCAACGTCATCGAGGCCCACAACCCAGGCGCGGCCGACGACATTCTCGCCTCCGACTACACGGTGCATCTCGTGGGGATGCCGCAGCCAGTCACTGGCCGTGACGCGTGGAAGGCACTCATCGCCAGCTACTTTGAGGCGTTCCCCGATCTGACGGTCGAGATCGAAGATGAGGTCGCGGCCAAGGATCGCGTGGCAATGCGCATGGTCTGGTCGGGAACGCATCGCGCGGATTTCATGGGAATTCCAGCCACGGGCCGCAGGGTGCGTGTACAGACCAGCGCGTTTTTCGAAGTGCTGGACGGGCGGGTGCAGACCGAGTGGCACCAGGACGACGTGCTGGGCCTGATGCAGCAGCTCGGCGCGGCCCCCGCGCCGGCAACCGCGGCCACAGCTGGAGCCGTCAGATGACCGGCGTCGGCAAGCGGCAGCTGCCGCTCGTCCTCACGATCGTCGCGATCGCCACGGCCGGGTTCGGACTGGGGTTCATCGTCGCGCCGACGCAGATATGGAGCCTCTATGGCGTGCAACTAGATGCTGAGGGCGCTTTCGTTGCCCGAATGTTCGGGACGGCGAATGTGGGTGTGGGCCTGCTGCTCTGGTGGGCCCGGTCCGCATTCACCGCGGGCCTCCAGAGTGGCCTGCTCGGAGCTCTCAGTGCATGGAGTATTGCTCGTATGGCGGTAACCTCGACCGCGCTCGCGACCGGTTTGACCAACGGCGCAGGTTGGATCTTCGTCCTGTACGACATGGCCTTGCTGGTCATCTATGCGCTCGTCGCGGTGGCCAATCGGAGGGCGTCCGATGTCGCTGAGCCATTAACCGTGGTGTGATATCCCGGGACCCATGATGGCATCGAGGCGGGCAAGAAGCGTGATCTGTCTGGCTTCAAGCGAACCCCGCTCACTCCGCGGGAACACCCCACCGTCAAACTGGACTTCCGCCTCGTGCGCGCCCTGATCGAACGCACGAACCAGATGCTTCACCGCTATCAGTCTCTGTACATCGCACGGTGTTGGCGAGCGATCGCCGCGCTCGAGGGATACATGTCCGTGTTCGCCAACGGGCTGGTGGCCATCACCAACATGGTGCGCTTGCGCGTGCGGGACCGCATCTACGGCATTCCTTTGTGGGAACGCGAAGGCCGGCTGAGACGGATCGCTGGCTATCACGTACGGCGTCGGCGCAAGCCCCACAGCCAGCGCAAGAGCACGGGTCCGCCGCGCGGGACGAAGTCGCCGCCTGGCCGGGCGGCGTAACTCACGGCCAAGGCCGCTCGGGAGCCCGAGCGGCCTTCCTGGCGTCCGACGCTAGCGCACTTAGGAGCGGCGGGGGCGCCATTTTGTGCTCGGATCCATTGCAGATCAGTCACATCGCGGTTGAACCGTGCCCGACATCGATTTTGAAATGATTTCACGAGTAGTAATCCCAAACCGTCGCCGAGTCGTGATACTTGTCGAGGGGCAGGTCGGTTCGTATAGTGGCCCCGCCGCAAGAGGAGCAGCCACAATCCATGAACTCGATTCCTGCATCGTCCGTACGTCGAAGCCGTGATGACAGCGCGCGCGGAGTCGAGTCGTTACTGTGGTTAGCGGCGGGGGCTGCCTGGGCGATCGTGGCCATCAAGGCCTGGAGCCAGAGCAAGAAAGTGGAGGCCCGCCGCAAGACGTTCAGCGTCTCCGATCGATTGCTCCAGCAGGTCTTCCCCAACGGCATCCGACACTGACGTCCTCGTACGACTCGCCCGCCCGGAAGAGGCAGAGCTCGTCTTCGCGATCATGCGCGAGGCGTTCGCCGAGTACGACGGCAAGCTGCCACAACCCTCTGGCGCGCTCCGCGAGACCGTTGAGGACGTGCGCAGAGCGATGGCAGAGGGCGGCGCGGCGCTGGCGTTCATCGGCGAGACGGGGGTTGGCTCGGCGCGGTATCTACTCGAAGCCGACGCGCTCTACGTCGGGCGTGTGGCTGTCTTACCGGGCTATCGACGTCGCGGAATTGCGTCCGCGCTGATGGCTTTCATGGAGCAACACGCACGAGAGATGGGCCTTACTCGGGTGCACATCGGCGTCCGCGAGTCGCTGCCCAGCAACCTGGCGCTCTACGAATCCCTCGGGTACGAGCGCGTCAACGTGGAGCCGCACGATGCCGATCGCTCCTGGACGATGATCAAGCCGCTCAGCGGCCAGTAAACCGTGGCGGCCGCTTTTCGTTGAAGGCGGCGATGCCTTCGCGCCGATCTTCGGAGCCGATCGCCCGCATGTAGGCCTCGTGCTCGCGTTCCAGCGCATCTTCGAATTCTTGATCCGCACCATGGTCGATGGCCCACTTGGCCTGACGCACGGCGAACGGACTGTTCTTCATGATCTCGTGGGCGATCTCGGTCGCCTTTGGCAGGAGCGCTTCGCGAGACACCACGTGATTCACGAGACCGAGTCGATGCGCCTCAGCAGCCTTGATTCGCCGCGCCGTGAAGATCAGCTCCTTGGCCTGGTTACGGCCGATCATGCGCGGCAGGTTCTGCGTTCCACCGCCCCCCGGAATGATGCCGAGGCTAACTTCCGTCAAGCCGAAGATGGCGTCCTCGGATGCCACGACGAAATCCGCGAGCATTGCCAGCTCCGTACCGCCGCCGAGCGCGTAGCCGTGCACGGCGGCGATCATCGGCTGCGGGATGCCTCGCAACGTGGTGAACATCTTGCGCAACAGGGCGCGCTGGTGTGCCCAGTCCTCGGGCGTGAACTCGCGCCGCGCTTTGAGGTCCGCGCCGGCCGAGAAGGCACGCTCGCCGTTGCCTTGCAGGATGACGGCCCACACGTCGGCGTCCTCTGACAGTGACTGGCTTGTCGCGGTCAATTCCATCGCCAGGGTGTTGTCGATGGCGTTGAGCACCTCGGGCCGATTCAGGATCAGGTGCGCCAGGTGGCCGTCGCGCTCGACGAGGACAGTTGGGCTCACGCGGCCGTCTCGGCCGGAGGTTCAGCCAGTGCGCGATCGCGCATCTGGCAAATGCCGTCGCTGAAGCGCACGGGATAACGTCTTGCGGATGCGATCTGGCGGTACTCCTCAGGCAGGCGGCGCAGGTTGGCCTGCGCGAATTCCCAGATCTCGCTCAGCGGCGGCAGCGAACCGGGCACGATCTCGCCTTCGAGCACCACCGGTTTAAGGAGCCGTTCGGCGTTCGGCGGCTTTGGCTCACTGGCGAGTTGAATGACGTCGGATTCGAAGCTGCCGAATCGATAGACCTCCTTGACGCCCGGCCAGGTGCTCTTTTCGCCCGCGACTTTGACCTTGGGGTGCCCGCCTCGTTCGTCGACGCAGAAGACGGCCTTGTACACGCCGCCCAACGCGGCGCCTTCAATGTCGCGTTCGACCGAGCCTGCACCCACACCAAGGCTGGTGCCAACGCCGAACGAATCGATCGGCGCACCAGCATCGAGCAGTTCGGTGATCAGGAACTCGTCGAGATCGCCTGAAGCGGCGATCTTCACCTCCTGCAGGCCGGCTCGATCGAGCGCGTCGCGCACATAGCGGGCGTCCGCGGCGAGATCGCCGCTATCGAGGCGGATGGCCGCCAGGACATGCCCGAGACGATCGCGCGCGGCATGCGCTACTTCGATGGCTGTGTGAATCGCCGCACGCGGATCGTAGGTGTCCAGCAGGAAGGTGTACCGGTTATAGGTGTTAGCGATCGCTTCGAAGGCTTCCCGCTCGGTATCGAAGAGCTGGATCAGCGCATGCGGCACGGTGCCTGTGGATGGCAAGCGAAAGCGATACGCCGCGCCGAGAAACGACGTGCTGAAGCAGCCGCCGATGCGCGAGGAGCGCGTGGCGACGAAGGGATCCTGGGCGCGACGCAACGAGAACTCGGCCACGGGTCGTCCGCGAGCGGCGCCCACGACTCGGCTGGCCTTGGTCGCGATCAATGTGGCCAGATTGATGGCCTGCAGCAGACCACTCTCGAGTAGCAACGCTTCCGAAAACGGCGCCGTGACGCGAACCAACGGCTCGTTAGGAAAGCCGATCGAACCTTCCGGCATGGCGAGGATCTCGCCACTGAAGCGCAAGCCCTTCAGATAGTCGAGGAACTCGGGCTCGTAGTCGCGGATCTGGGCCAGAAACTTGAGGTCTTCGTCGCTGTAGGCGAAGCTGCGCACGAATTCGAGGGCCATCTCGAGGCCAGCCACCAGCAGATAAGCGCCGCCGAACGGCGCGCGCCGCGCGTAGAGGTCGAACGTGGTCTGCGCCTGCAGTCCAGCCCGCCAGGCAACGTACGCGGAGTCGGGGTGATACAGGTCAGTGAGTAGGCCCGGGTGGTACGGCGTATACGAGCGGGCCATTGCCATCGTCCTGCGAGGATCATAAAGCGTTTGGCGTGGAATACAGCCTGCGTATACTGAGTTCGGTTAACTGAACTCATGACTTCGACTTTGAGCTTGACGCAGGAGGCTGTGTCGCGGCTGCGCGGGGTTCTCGATGCGCAGAAGGTGCCGGACGGCGCGCTGCGTGTGTATGTGGCTCCCGGGGGCTGTTCGGGGTTCTCCTACGGCATGTCGCTCGAGGCTGAGCCCGCCGACGACGACGAGGTGGTCGAGCAGGCCGGCGTTCGCGTGGTGGTGGATCCCTTCTCGCTGCAGTACCTCGATGGCGCGCAGATTGACTTCATCGACTCTTTGATGGGCGGCGGGTTTACCGTGGTCAACCCGAATGCCGTCAAGAGCTGCGCGTGCGGGCAGAGCTTCGATACCTCCTTCGGTGGCGGCGCCCCGAAGCCGTGCCACTAACGGGCTACTGCGAGGATTCTTTCAGAGGAGTGCCAATAACCCTTGGGGTTGTTGGCCATGCACTGCCGCTGCCGGGCTCGTCCGTGAGGCCGATTGAGTCGTAGCTCTGGACGTCGGCTGGCACCTGGATCATTGTGTAGCCATCCCCGCGGAGATCGGGCCAGAGCATTCCGCCGCTGACGCGGTCGTTCCCGCGAATGAACCACACCTGATAGGCGTGGCCCTGCTGTAGGGGTGGCAGGTCATGGCACATCAGCATTCCCGTCTCCGAAGCGGGATCGAGAAACACATAGCCGGTCGAAGCAGCGGCCGTTTGTGCTGGCTGCAACGGTTTGACGGCGAGCTTGTCGGATGCCAGTACGCTGGCGACTCGGTCAAAGCGCGAGGCGCGTTCGCTCGCAAGCATCAGCGAGCCGCGCAGGTCGCTGATCTGCACCTGCAGGATCGCGACCCATGCCAGCGCCGCGACTGCCACCACCAGGGAGGCGGCGGCCACAAGCCAGGCAGCTGAGAACCGAGGCCGCCGCGCCGCACGTGGCCAGATCCGCTGAACCACTCCCAGCCTCCGCGGTTCTTGCGCGACTGAGGCGAGCAGGCGGTCGCGCAGATCGGGCGGCGGCTCTACCTGCGGCACAAACGCCGCGAGCCCGGCCGCCACGGCGCGGAACTCGTCCAGATGGGCACGGCACTCCGGGCAGGTCGACGCGTGGTCCTCAACCCGTTGGACATCCTCCGGATCGGCGGCATCGACGGCCACGACAGCCGCCAGGTCCAGGAACTCCTCGCAGCTCAAGGTCGCGTGCCCGGCCATCACCGCTCACTCCAGAGCACGGCTAGCTCGGGCATCGTGCGCAGCTGCTGCAAACCGAGCCGCATGCGCGTCTTGATCGTGCCAAGCGGAACGCCCAGCAGCGTGGCTACTTCGTACTGGGTCATGCCTCGGTAGTACGCAAGCTCGAGCGGCAAGCGCTGTTCGACCGGGAGCTGGGCGAGGGCACGGCTGATCCCGGCGATCTGATCGAAAGAGCCCGCACGCAGCTGCGGGTCCTCTTCGCTGGAGGCAACGCCCAGGTTGTCCAGGACCTCGGCGAGTCCGTCGCCGTTCGCAGACGCCGCCGCGGCCGAGGCGCGATGTCGCTGTTCGAGCTGCCTGCGTCTGAGCATGTCAACGGCATGGTGATGAGCGACGCCGAGCAACCACGGCAGAAGTCGGCCACGGCTGGGCTGATAGGCACCGGGTTGTCGCCACAGTTTGAGAAACGTTTCCTGGACGACTTCTTCGGCCGCGGCGGTGTCCGTGAGCAATCGCAGCGCCACCGAATACACCCCGCGACTGTGACGGTCATAGATCCGCTCCAGGGCGCGCGCGTCGCCTCGCGCGATCTGATCCACCAGAAGCGTGTCCTCGTCGCGCGTCGCATCGAATGCCGCGCGGGCGGATGCCTTTGGCCCACTCCCTCCTAATGTGAGCCCGAGTTCCACGGTCACGCCAGTATAGACCTCAAACCGGGTGGTCGAAATCGCCAGAGCTTGTCCCGTCACCCCTGGAGCGACCCTCCCTCTATGTGAAGGTACGTTGGAGATCGGGGTTTAGATTCAAACTCCGGTCTGAGAGCCTATCGTGATTGGCCTGCAACGTGGTTGTGACGGGTCGACATCTAGGCTCGAAGGGTGTCCCGAAGTTCGGCCGACAAGCCGGTTTCGACACGAAGTCGCAGGCGGCCGAACTTCGTGTCACGGTTTGCGCCTGGCAACACGGCAGTCACGACGTTCGAGGATGTCGAAACCGGCCGCCGTGTTGCCAGGCGAACACGACCACGCCGCGGCGTGCGGCAAAGCCCATCGCTGGGTGAGCGCGCGCGCGCGTTTTTGCCCCTGCGTAGCTGGCGATTGCAACTGGTTGGAGCCGCGGTCGGCATCGTCGTCGCGATCCTGTCGGCGCAGTCCTTCGCGTCCGCGCGCGAGGGGGCAACCACGTACCTGATTCAACCTGGTGACACCCTGTCGGGCATTTCGTCGAGCACGGGAGTTGGCGTCGACGCGTTGGCAACGCTCAACGGCATCAAGGACCCGAACGTAATCATCGCGGGGCAGACCCTGGCTCTGGCAACTTCCGCTTCGAATTCCACAGGCGCCGCTGCTGCCGCAAGTGCTGCGAGCGGCCCTGGTACATACACCATCAAGGCGGGCGACACCCTGTGGGACATCGCCCAGGCCAATGGCGTGAAGGTCGACGACCTGGTCCAGGCCAACGGACTCGGCAATGCCGACGTACTCGCGGTAGGCCAGGTGTTGCGATTGCCGGTCACCGCTGGGGCGATTCAACGCACGGCGGGGATTGCGACGCCGACACCTGCGCCGGCGGCGAAGCCCAAGCCCAGTCCTTCACCGACAGCGGCGCCGACGGTAAGCAAGCTGCAGCAGAAAGTCGCCGCTGAGGCGCAACGTGTGGCGGGTTCGAATGTGCACGTTGGTGTGGCCGCCCTCAATCTCGCGAGCGGCGAGAGGCTGGCCTGGCATGCCGACGACGAATTTCCATCGGCCAGCGTGATGAAGCTGCCGATTCTGGTGGAACTCGAACGGCAGATCGCTGCGGGCAACCTGTCGTGGACCGAGAGCCTTCGGGCCGAGGTCAGCGCCATGATCGCTATCTCGGACAACACCGCGGCCAACGAGGTCGCGTCCGCCGTGCATCCTGCCTCGGTCAACGACACCATGACGTCGCTGGGGTTGAGCGGGACGCACTTCGTCAACCTCTTTAATGATGCGCGCAGCTCGACCAATCCTGGCGAGAACCAGACCACGCCTTCCAACATGGCGCGTCTGTTGCAGCTGATCGCGACTGACCAGATTGTCTCGCCTACGGCGAGTGCGGATATCCGCGCATTGTTAGCGCGTAACGCGGACCGCTCCAAGCTGGTGCGGCTGCTGCCGCCGGATGCGCAGGTCTCGCACAAGAGTGGCTGGTACGACGGCGTGGCCAACGACGTGGGCATCGTCAGCGTCGATCGAGTGCCGACGCGTTGGGTGATCGCGGTGTTCAGTGAAAACGACCCCGACGCGGAGACGGGCAACCAGCTAGTAGCCGCGATCTCGCGCGCGGTCTACGACGCCTGGGCGCAGTAGCAGCCCGGTTAGGTTTTTTTAAACCTAAAGACTATGGGCGAGAGCGTGGGGAAGGCGTTCGCTGCGGGTGCGGCGGCTTTCGGCGATGCGTTGCATCTCGCGCTCTACCAGCAGGTAATCCTGCGAGGACAGCAGGTGCACATCGCCCTGGAGCGCCAGGAACCACTGTTCGGGCGCCCAGCGCTTCAGGTAGAGAAGCCGCGGAGCAAGGGCTGCCGCGTCCAGACCTTCGCCGGGCTCGAGCACGATGTTCGGCGACGTGTGAACTCGGTAGGGGAAGGGATCGTCGCGCCGCTCGGGGTTCTGCCACACCAGATGGCGATCCTCGAAGTACGCCGAAGTTACGGTCGCCGTGGCGGGGAAAATCCGGTCAGATAAGACGTAGTAGAGAACTCGATCGCCAACGGCAACGCGTTCGGCCTTCTTGCGATGCCGACTGCGCAGGCCAAGCAGCGTGAAGTGCATCTCGCGCGTGATTGCGTAGTTCTCGGGCGAAAGAGTGATGAGCCAGTGGCTCCCCGGCATTGGCCTTGTTTCGAGGGTAGCATTCCTCGGTGACCGACCTGCTGATTCATGCTGGCCAGGTATTTACCGCGACTGACACCGACGCACTGCTCAAAGACGCCTGGGTTCGCGTCGAAAACGATCGCATCGCCCAAGTCAGCGCGAGCGAGCCGAAGACGAATCCCGCCGTAATCCGACTGGAAGCCAACACGCTGCTGCCGGGCCTCGTCGACTGCCACGTGCATTTCGCGATCAGCGGCGGACCCGATTGGCTCAGTGAAGCGCGGGAGCCTTACGCCACCGCCTGCTGGCGAGCCGCAAAGCATGCCCGTGACACCTTGCACGCAGGCTTCACGCTAGTGCGAACGCTCGGTGGCAGAGACGGTGCCGATCCAGCTATGCGGGATGCTCAGGCAAGAGGGTTGATCGAAGGTCCGCGCATGGTGGCGGCCAACCTGGTGGTGTGCATGACCGGTGGCCACGGCGCCTGGATCGGCCGCGAAGCCGACGGACCTGATGATGTGCGTAAAGCGGTCCGCGAACAGCTCAAGGCTGGCGCCGACATCGTCAAGTTCATCGCCACCGGCGGCGTGATGACGCCGAACGTCGAGCCAGGTGCTCAGCAGCTCACCCAGGCAGAGCTGGAGGCGGGCGTAGAAGAGGCGCACAAAGCGGGCTTCAAAACTGCCGCGCACGCGCACGGCGCAGAGGGGATCAAGGCCGCCGTGCTCGCGGGCATCGACTCGATCGAGCACGGCTCGTTCATGACCGACGAATCGATGGACCTCATGAACGAGCGCGGCACGTGTTACTCGGTCACGCTGTGTTCAGGCGAAGGGTTCTTTGACGCACCTCCAGGCGTGGTCGCTGACTGGGCTCTGGAAAAGGGTCGGCGCGTCCGCGCGGCGATGCACGAGACGTTCAAGCGCGCCTACGCCAGAGGTGTAAAGCTGGTGCTAGGCACCGATGCGGGAACGCCGTTCAACCGCCACGGTGACAACGCCCGCGAACTGGAAATCATGGTGTCGCTGGGCGTCGATCCGCTGGATGCGTTGCGCATCGGCACGCGCAATGGCGCCGAACTGTTGGGAAAGCTCGATCAGCTCGGCACGATCGAGTCAGGCAAGCTGGCCGATCTTGTTCTATGCGGAAGCGACGTCGTCGCCGACATTGGCCGGCTCAGAACGCCTGAGACCATCCTGGCCGTCGTGCAGGGCGGCCGCATCGTGCACCGCCGCGACGTCCACGCCTGAGTGTTCTTGGCGCCAGGTGCGTTCGAAGTCGAGCAGCGCGGCCAACTGACGGTCATTGGGCAATGCCTGCCAGCGCGCATTTCGCACGATGCGTAGCGCCTGCGGCGACGTGTACCCCTGGCCGATCAGCACGGCGCAGGTCATCAGCGGACCGCGCCCAACGCCGTGCTCACAGTGCAGGAAGGCTCGGCCGCCATCAGCGACCTGGTCGAGCACCCAGTCCACGCCTTGCTCCATCTGGGCGTAGGTGAAGCCGTGGCGATCGAGCGTTGGCAGGTGCAGGAACTCGATTCCCGCCTCGTTTAGCGCCTGCGCATCGTCCTCAGCCTCGAGCCGACAGTCCACCACCGCCGTGACGCCGCGCTGCTTGAGGGCTTTGATCTGGCGGCGCCTGAACGCGCCACCGACGGCGAGCTGAGGCGTGACTTCGGAGTAGTTGAGCTGCTGGGGCTGAACGTCGGTCAGCCACTCCAGCAGGCGCGCGAGAATACGCAGCCAGAGCCGCCGAAGCGGCGTGTGGACGCTTTCTTCGAGCTGCTCGCGGTCGCTCGGGACTACCAGATGCCGAGCTCGGCCTTGGCTTCCTCAGAGGCCATGATGCGTGGATCCCAGCGGGGCGTCCAGACCAGGTTGATGTCGACGTCGTTCACGGCTGGGAAGCGGTTGGTGAGCACCGCGTGGGCCTGCGTCTTGATGATTGGTCCGAGCGGGCAGGCGGGCGTGGTCAGGGTCATGTCGATGAGGACGTTCTTGGAGTCGTCGTCTACCTGGATGCCGTAGACCAGGCCTAGGTCGACGATGCTGATGCCAATCTCGGGGTCGTAGACCGACTTGAGCGCCTGGCGGACGTCCTCCTCGGACGGCAAGGTGTCGGTTTCTTGAACGATGTCAGTCATAACTGGTCAGTATCCCTCGATCAACGATCATGGTGCATCCGCGCAATCTGAGGCGACAGCGTCTGCGCGGTCGTGGTCGGCGCCGTCGCGGTGTTCGTAGACGTCCAGTGACTCGCGCAGCGTGGTCCATGGCAGGAGCGCACACTTCACGCGGGCGGGGTAGCGCTTCACGCCTTGCAGCGCATCCAGCTCATCCTCCAGTTCCGCGGGAGCGGCGGAACGGTTCGCCATGCTCTGGGTGAAACGCTGGACCGCCTCGCGGATTTCCGAAAGCGTCTGCCCGCGCACCTTCTCGGTCATCATCGAGGCCGAAGCCTGACTGATCGAACAGCCACGTCCGGAAAACGCGATCTCATCTAGATGGTCGTCTGTGATGTGCAGTGAGAGCTCCACCTCGTCGCCGCACAGCGGATTGTGACCGCGGTTGGCCACCGTCGGATCAGGCAGCCTGCCGTGGTTCCGCGGATTCTGGTAATGGTCCAGAATAATTTCGCGCGACAGGTCTTCAGTAGTGGTCATCGATGTTCAACTCCGACCTGGAGCGTGTCGCCGTCCACGCGGACTTCATGTGTTTCGACTGGCTCGAACGCGGGCAATTGAATAGCGTCGCCGGTGGTGACATTGAACCGCGCACCATGTCGCGGACATTCGATTTCCTCACCCTCCAGCTGACCCTGGTCGAGTGAGCCGCCGTCATGCGTGCACAGGTCGTCGATCGCGTAGAACTGGCCGCCAACATTGCACACCGCGACGTCATGGTCACCCACGTGAAAGACCGCGACGCGTTCGGGCTGAATCTCGGACGCGGCGCCCACGGTCTGCCAGGTGGTCACGATCGGTCGCCGCGAATCGTGGACCAGATTCGCTCCTCGATGGACGGCAACTGCAACTTGGAGAGGGTGGACTGGAAGAACCCGTCAACGATCAGTTGTTCGGCGGTCGAATGGTCAAGTCCGCGCGATTGCAGGTAAAAGACCATCTCCGAATCGACCGGCCCAACGGCCGCACCGTGCGTGCAGCGGATCACGTCATTGTTGAGGATTTCCAGCTTGGGATCGGAATCGGCCTTTGCTGAGTCCGATAGCAGGATGTTCTTTTGTTCCTGGCTGGACTCGGTTTGCCGCGCGGACTTGTTGATCCGGATCAAGCCAGTGAAGTTCGCGCTTGCACGATCGCGCAGGGCGTCGTGAATCACCAGGTCGCTGCGTGTGGCGTCACCAGAATGCTCCTGGAGGGTCTCGAAATCGACGTGCTGGCGATTGCCAATATCGACAATACCCAGCAGGTCCGCCTGACTGCCACGACCGTCCAGTATGACCTGCACGGTGTTGCGCGACGTGCGACCGCCACACGCGACGTTGAGGGTGCGCAGAGATGCATCCTGCGCTAGCTGCGCACGTTGCGTAGAGAAGTTCCACACCTCTGGGCCGAGCCGTTGGAGTTGCACGTATCGGGTGTGGGCATTCGCGCCAATGGATTGCTCCACGACGTTGCTGACAAACGCCTCGCCACCCCGGAAGTCCTCGACCACCGCGGGCACGGACGCCTCGTCCTCCACAATGAGAAGTGTGTGCGCCAGCAATGGACTCGCCGCGTCGTACAAAAGCCAGATCGGCTCCTCCACCACAACACCGCGCGGGATCACGATGATCGTGAGATGGTTGAAGAACGCGTAATGCAGTGCAACCAGCTTGTCCGCATTGTGGGCAACCAGCTGACCAAAGTAGCGTTCCACGCGCGGATCACGAAGTGCGTCCTCGTCGCGGAGGACCGACGCGCCAGCACCAGCCGAAACGTCGAAGTCCTGGCGGGCGGGCTCCGGTTGGAGCGAGTCGAGATTCAGGCCACGTAGGCTCGTACGACGCCAGCCTTCGGTGCGCTGATCCGGCAGCGGCAACCGCTGGTACGCCTCGAAAGCGCGCAGGCGCAGGTCGAGCAACCACGCAGGCTCCCTCCGTGTGCGTGAGAGAGCCTGCACTGCCTCGGATGACAGCGTCGACGAAGGTGTGGGAACGAGTGTTTCGGTCACGGCGCCTCGCGCGGTTAGCCGATGGACCCTTCCATCTGGAGCGCGAGCAGCCGATTCAGCTCCACCGCGTACTCCATCGGAAGCTCCTTGGTGAACGCCTCGAAGAAGCCGTTGACGATCATGGTTTTCGCTTCGGTTTCGCTGAGCCCACGACTCTGCAGATAGAACAACTGCTCGTCGGAAACCTTGCTGACCGTGGCCTCGTGGCCGATGTCAACGCGCTCCTCGTCAATCTCAATTGAGGGATACGTGTCACTTCGGCTCTGCTCATCCAATAACAGCGCGTCGCAGCGGACGAACGCCTTGGTGTGCTCGGCGCCCTTTGCTACGCGCAGGAGACCGCGATAGGCGGCACGTCCACCATCTTTGCTGATGGATTTCGACGTGATCGTGCTTGTGGTATCAGGCGCGGCGTGGATGACTTTGCCGCCCGCGTCTTGCAGCTGACCTGCACCCGCAAACGCAACGGAGAGGATTTCCGCACGCGCTCGCGGCCCAAGCAGATACACGGCTGGGTATTTCATCGTGACCTTCGAGCCGAGGTTGCCATCAACCCATTCGACGGTGGCGTCTTCGTAAGCGACGGCGCGCTTGGTCACCAGGTTGTAGACGTTGTTCGACCAGTTCTGGATCGTGGTGTAGCGAATGTGCGCACCGGGTTTCGCGATCAGCTCGACCACTGCCGAGTGCAGCGAATCCGACGAATAGATCGGCGCGGTACAGCCCTCGATGTAGTGGACGCGCGCGCCTTCGTCGGCGATGATCAGCGTTCGCTCGAACTGACCCATGTTCTCCGCATTGATGCGGAAGTATGCCTGGAGCGGAATTTCCACGTGCGTATTCTTTGGCACGTAGATGAACGAACCGCCAGACCAGACCGACGAGTTCAGCGCTGCAAACTTGTTATCCGCGGCCGGAATAATTGTACCGAAGTACTCTTTGACGAGGTCCGGGTACTCACGTAGACCGGAGTCCATGTCGAGAAAGATGACGCCTTGCTTCGACAGGTCTTCGCGGATGGAGTGATAGACGACTTCCGACTCGTACTGTGCCGAAACGCCCGCGAGGAATTTTCTCTCCGCCTCAGGAATCCCGAGTTTGTCGAACGTCTCCTTGATGTACGAAGGAACGTCGTCCCAGGACTTCTCGGCGTTACCCTCGGAAGGCCGTACATAATAAAAGATGTTCTGGAAGTCGATCTCGTTGAGGTTCGCGGCCTGCCACGACGGCATCGGCTTCCTGAGGAAGATGTCGAGCGCGCGCAGACGGAACTGGAGCATCCAGTCCGGCTCGTTCTTGTAGTGCGAAATCTGCTCGACGATCTCGCGATCGAGGCCGCGGCGCGACTTGAAGGCGTATTGCTCCGGGTCGCTGAAACCGTATTTGTAATCTTTGGTGAGATCCTGTGCCTTAACGGCCATTGGTCGTGACGGCCTCCTCAGTCTCTTCGATGCCCAGTCGGCGCAAGATCGGGTCGTAGCCCTCGGATTCGAGTTGCAGCACCAGTTCGGAGCCGCCGGACTCGACGATGCGACCCTTGGCCATGACATGGACAACGTCGGGTTTGACGTAGTTCAGAATGCGTTGGTAGTGCGTGATCAGCAGGACACCCATGTCGGGATCTTGCTGGTGCACCGAGTTGATGCCCTCACTCACGATGCGCACCGCATCAATGTCGAGCCCAGAATCGGGCTCGTCGAGTATCGCCAGACGCGGCTTCAGCATGGCTAACTGAAGCATCTCGGCACGTTTCTTCTCGCCACCGGAGAAGCCGTCATTCAATGCGCGTGTTGCGAATGACGGATCCATCTGCAGCGCCGCCATTCTTTGCGTGAGGTCCTTCCGAAATTGCACGGCATTGATCGCCTCACCACCGTGAACGGCCTTGACCGCTGCACGAAGGAAGTTCCCGGTTCCGACACCCGGAATGGCAATCGGATTCTGGAAGGCCAGAAACAGGCCACGCCTGGCGCGCTCATCGGGTTTCCACCCCAGGATGTCTTCGCCAGAGAGGCGGACGCTTCCCCGAGTGACGGCATACTTCGGATGGCCCATCAGCGCATTCGCGAGCGTGCTCTTGCCCGAGCCGTTGCGGCCCATCAGCGCGTGCACCTCGCCCGGACAGACGGTGAGGTTGACGCCCCGGAGGATCTCGCGTCCTTCCACGGAGACGTGCAGATCTTCAATTTCAAACAATGGAGTGGTCGTCATGCGTGGGCAAATTCACCTGTTTCAGTTACAGACTCGAGCGGCACGAATTGGGCCGCGGCCACATGCTGTTGCAGCGCCTCGCTGATGAGCAGGTCATCCAGGGTGGTCGAATCGAGCACGCCCAGGATCGCTGCCTGAACTCGAGCCCAGATCCCGCGCGAGAGGCAAACTGGCTCGCGTGCGCAACTGCCCGGCAAATAGTCTTCGGCGGTGCAGTCGACCGGCGCGACTTCACCCTCGAGTACTCGATAGACCTCGCCAACCGTGATCGCCTCAGGCGTTCGAGCCAGCTTGTAGCCTCCCCGAACCCCACGTGTACCCTCGACCAGGCCTGCCCGCCGCAGCTCGCCAACCAGTTGTTCGAGGTAGGCCAGCGGCAAGCCTTCGTTGCGCGCGATCTCAGCGATGGACAGCAGCCGATCCTGGCGATACGAACGTGCCAGCTCGGTCATCGCCCGCAGGCCATAGTGAACTCGCGTCGAAACCTTCATAATTCCTACTTGTTTACTCGGAATTATGGTTTGCGCTGGTGTATCCTGTCAATTACAGGTACGATTCAGCCACTACCCCCGAGGTTTTGAGAACACCATGATCGATATCACGCCCAACGCCGCGACCAAAGTCAAAGAGCTGCTCGAGGAGTCTGGCAAGACGGACCATGCGCTGCGGATCTTCGTGCGCGGCATGAGCTGCTCTGGCCCAGCCTATGGCATGGCGCTGGACAATGAGCCGCGCGATGACGACAGTGTGGCCGATTTTGCTGGCGTGCGCATCCTCGTGGATCCAGTGAGCGCCCAGTACGTTGAAGGTGCCCAGGTGGATTATGTCGACGGCCTGATGGGCCGCGGCTTCACCGTCACCAATCCGAACTATGCTTCGCAAGGCGGCTGCGGCGGCGGCTGCTCGTGCGGGGGACACTGAGCCCTACCGATCTGTATCGAACCCTCCAGGTTGAGCCCAACGCCGACCTGGAGGCCATTCACGCGGCATACCGCCGCCTGGCGCGCCTGTATCACCCTGATCTAAATCCGCGGCCCGAAGCGGCCGAACGCATGCGCGCAATCAATGCCGCATACCGAGTGCTGCGGGATCCGCGCCAGCGCGCCGCCTACGACGCCGGTCGATTCTTGCGCCCTGCACCCGTCGTTGCGACGGTACCGCGCCCTGCCACACGGACGGTCGTCATACCGCCACCGAAGCAAGAGACCGCGTTGGAGCGACGCGTCAACCGCATCGTCGCGGTGTTGGGCGTGATTCTCATTGTGCTGATCGGTCTCTACGCCGCCATTGTGATCCCGCGCGCGGAACGGCAGTTCCAGGCCGACGTCCGGGGTGAGCGCCCAACCGTTGCGGCAACGCTGCCGCCGCGCGCTGTTGCCGCCAACGTCCCGTCGCGATTGACCTCAGACGCCGGCCTGCGCAGCTTCCCGGGCACGGTCCTGGTGGCGCCGACCAGCCTGGCCCCGTTCAAGGACCTGCCGATTATGCGTCTGGATGCCACCAGCCAGGGCATCGCGCGCTACGCCGTCTATTACGGGGACATCACCACGGGTATCGCCAGCATTTCTGGCTTGATCGGAAGGGCTTCGTTCGATGGCTCGCTGCCACGAATCCAGGATTGCGCGCCCGACGCGACGTACTGCACTGGCGCAACCGTCGGCCAGAAGCCGGGCGACCCGCCAGGACTCGAGTTGTTTCGGCCAGAACACCTGGTCGGCGATAATCCCGCCTTCGCCACGCACCGCGTGTGCTGCAACGGCGTGTACTGGTCGCTGAGCTGGTACGAGCCAGGCACCAACATGAGCTACGAAATCGATCTCTCGCGGACTGTGGCCTCGCAGTTCGGCAGCGCATCTGCCGATGACGACGTGAGCGCCGCGAAGTCCGTGGGCGCCCTGGCAGGACAGATGGTTCGGCTACCCTAAGGCGCGTATGTTCAAGGTTGGGAGCGGCTCGCTCCAGTATGAGCTCGTAGAGGGTTGGGAGCAGCTCCCAGCTGGGTATCGCCACGCGGACGTCGCAGGCGTGTGCACCGATTCGAGCGGCAACGTGTACTTGTTCTGCCGCGGCGAGCATCCAGTGATGGTCTATGACCGCGAAGGCAAGTTCCTGGACGCCTGGGGCGAAGGCCAGTTCTCGTACCGCACCCACGGGATGCACATGGCCAAGGGCGACGAGCTGTTCCTCGTGGACGATTCCAATCACAAGGTGGGGAAGTACAGCCTCAAGGGCGAGGAGCTGTTCGAATGCGGCCCGGCCGACCACCCGTCCGACACTGGCGGCTACGACGGCCGCACGCCCGCGACCGTCACCAAAGCGGGTGGACCGTTCAACCGACCGACCAACCTGGCCGTGGCACCTGATGGGGACCTCTTCGTCAGCGATGGTTACGGCAACACCCGTGTGCACCGCTTCGATCCGAAGGGTCAGCTGTGCGGCTCGTTCGGTGAGCCCGGTTCAGGCCCCGGCCAGTTTCGGGTACCGCACAGCATCTGGGTGCATACCGATGGGCGCATCTTCGTGTGCGATCGCGAAAACGATCGCATCCAGATCTTCAGCCCGAAGGGCGACTATCTGACTGAGTGGCTCGACGTCCAGCGGCCGCAGGACATCTTCATCGACAAAGACGAACGCGTCTACGTTGGCGAGCTGGTGTGGCGTGCGGGCATGCGCTCGCTCCGCCGCGGTCCGATCGAAGCCGAAGAGGCAGCGCGGCTCAGCATCTACGACATCAATGGCAACGTGCTGCTGCGCTGGGGCTCAGGCGTTGGTGCTGACGCGGCACAGCCGGGACAATTCGTGGCACCGCACGGCATCTGGGTGGACGACCGCGGCGACATCTATATGGCCGAGGTGACCGACACGATCGGCGTGCGCCCTGGCATCGTGCCCGAGGGCACGCACACCTTCCAGAAGTTCGCGCGCGTTTAGGCTCGAGCCAGTCGCCGGGCGCGGAGAAAGTCCGCGTCCGGCGTGGCACGACCCGTTGTCACAAGGTCCGCGAGGATCTCGCCAACCACGCTGGCGAACTTGAAGCCATGGCCTGAGAAGCCCGCGGCGTAGACGATGCTGTCAGCCAGCTGGTCAATCATGAAATGACGGTCAGGTGAGTTCTCGTACAGACAGACCATGCTCTTGACCACGCGTCCGCCGAGTGCTGGCAACGGTCGGGTGATCGCCTCGCGTAGCACCGCCTCGTCGCGAGGATAAACCGCGCGGTCCACTGCGTCCGGATCGCACACCTCACCGGAGTGGTGCATGGCCACTTTGGCGCCTGGCCAGTCGACATGCGGGAAGCCATAAAAGACTTGCTGGTGGCTTGTCTCCCACAGGTATACAGGCACGCCGTCGAACGAAGCCGCGGGTTGGATCCAGAACAACACGGCGCGCTCCGCCATGACCGGCGGGATGCGATCGCCCAGCACTTTGCTCATGCGCGCGCCGCAGGTGAAGACCACGTGTTCCGCGCCGTAGGTCTCGGTCGCGGTACGCACCTCGTGAGCGCTCCAACCTCGAACCGCCTCGCCGTAGCGCACTTGCGCACCGTGCCTTTGCGCCAGCTGCACAAAGGTGTCGATGCAGCGTTCGGGTCGCAAAAACCCCGACTTTGGTTCGAACAAGGCGACCTCGTCTTCAGTCGGGTTGAACGCGGGATATCGCCGCCGGACCTCTGCTGCCGAGAGCACTTCGTGCTCGAGGCCATGGACCTTGGCACTTGCGAGGGCACCCGAGACGAGCTCACTCGAGGGCGGGCCGATCATCAGGCCGCCGGTGATGGTCAGAAGGTGCGCGCCTGATTCCTGCTCGATCTCGGACCACAACGCATATGCGCGGTGCAGCAGCGGCACGTAGCTGGGGTGCTCGTGGTACGCCAGCCGAATGATGCGCGACTCACCATGCGACGAGCCAAGCTGGTGCCCCGGCTCGAAGGCCTCGATCCCGAGCACCCGCAGTCCACGCCGACTGAGCTGATACAGCGCCGAGCTGCCCATCGCCCCCAGTCCAACGACGATCACGTCCCAGTTGGCCACCGTCGCTTACGCTAGCGCATCCGTGGCCCAGCCGTTCGGGCGCTGCAACCTGCGGGTCGCAACCCGTTTTCGGTACGGTTGTCGCACCGATCGATGCCCCTGAAAGAACGCAACGAATGGAAACTTGCCAGCGTGTTGCCGCGCGCGGACGCGCCGCTAGCAACTCTCTGGTATGTCATTCTTCTGTCAAGAGGCGTGCTGCCAGCCCTGTTCGCCATCGCCATGGGTGCGCTCGTCAGCGCGATCCAGCACGCCGAAAGCCTGACAGGGCCACTCGTCGCGGTGGGCGTGATCTTCGTTCTCCTCCAGATTCTGAATCCCATCCACCAGGCCGTGGGCGCCAATCTCGGCGACCGCACCGCCGCCTGGCTCTACGACCAGATGACTGAGGCATGCGTCGGGCCGCCAGGTATGGGCCATCTCGAAGACCCGAAGCTCACCAGCGATCTGGTCGTCGCGCGCGACTTCGACCTTGGCATGACAGGCCCACCGCTGTCACTGTCGATGGACTTCATCGCCGGCGAGGTCGTCCAGTTGATCGGCGGCGTTGCCTCGGCCGTCGTGCTTTTCGCGTATGCATGGTGGGCGCCCATTCTCCTGGCCGGTGCCTGGTTCGGAACGCACTGGTTGCTGCGCGAGAGTGCCGTCTGGCGCGATCGCAATACCGACGAAGTCCGTGCGGCGCAGCGCGACTCGGACTACGCCTATCGCCTGGCCGTCGATCCACCCGCGGCCAAGGAGCTGCGCACGTTCGGCCTGGCCGACTGGACTCTGGACCGCTTCATCACGCGACGCAAGCGGTTGCACGAGCTGCAGTACGCCGCAACGCGTCTACGCGAACGGCCGCTGACGTGGAGCGTGCTGCTGGTGGTTGCCGCGAATCTGATCGTATTCTGGTCACTGGCCAGCAGCGCTGCATCTGGCTCGCTTGACCTGGGGCGGCTCGTGACGTTTGCGCAAAGTGCCGTTGGCGCCTCGATGATCGCCTTCGGCGGCCTTAGCTGGGTGGTGGATGGCGCCGCGGCTCCCGTCGCGGCCGTATTGCGCCTGCGGCCGGCCATGCGTGCCCGAGGCGCACTTGCGAGCGGAAGTCGCACCGCAACGGGGATGCCCGAGCAAGAGATCCGCTTTCGCGACGTCAGCTTTGCGTATCCAGGCGGCGCCAACGTCCTGGATGGGTTCGACATCACGATTCCGGCAGGCTCGTCGCTGGCCATCGTCGGACCAAACGGCGCGGGCAAGACCACCCTCGCCAAGCTGCTGTGCCGTCTCTACGACCCGCAGGCAGGTGCGATCCTGGTTGATGGGATCGATCTGCGAGAGCTGGACGTGGAGCGCTGGCGTGCGCGGGTGACCGCGGTGTTCCAGGACTTCATCCGTTTCGAGCTTCCGCTGCGCGACAACGTGGCACCCCAGGGAGCACCCGATGACGTAGTGCGCCATGCGCTCGACGAAGCGGGCGCGGCCGGCCTGGCTGAGCTGGACACCGTGCTCGCACGCGGCTATCCGAACGGCACCGATCTGTCGGGCGGTCAGTGGCAACGCGTCGCCCTGGCGCGGGCATTGTGTGCGATTCAGCTGGGCGCCGGATTGGTGCTGCTCGATGAGCCCACCGCCCAGCTGGACGTCCGCGGCGAAGCCGAAATCTTCGACCGCATTCTTGCTGCCACACGCGGCTGCACCACAATCTTGATCTCGCATCGCTTCTCGACGGTGCGCCACGCCGACCGCATCTGCGTCCTGGAGCACGGCCGCGTTGTGGAGCTGGGCAGTCACGCCGAGTTGATGGCACTCGGCGGCCGCTATCACACGATGTTCGACCTGCAAGCCCAGCGGTTCTCCGCCACAGAAGATGAAGAGGGCGCAACGTACGAGGTCCTCGCATGAGCGAAATATCGATCCGCAATGGCGCGGTTCCGCAACCAATCGAGGACCTACCCCCAGCACTGCCAGCAATGTGGCGCGTGTGCAAGCTCGGCTTCCGTCACGAGCCGTCACTTATGTTCTGGTCCTTTGCACTGTCGCTGCTGGCCGCGCTCCCCGATGCGCTGCTTGCGTTGTGGCTTGCGCTGCTCGCGCAAGGCATCCTTCAGAACGATCCACTGCGGATCCAGGTCGCCGCCATCGCGCTCGCGCTCTCAGCCGTTGGCACCTGGTTGCTGCGCGTTCTGAGCACGCGGCTTTCGAGGCGTTTTCGAGATCGAGTCACGATCGCTCTTGAATCCCACGTCGCTCGGCTCCAGGCGAGCATCGCGACCATCGCCCACCAGGAACGGCCCGAATACCTGGACCGCCTGTCGGTCCTACGCGACCAGATCTTTGTGCTGGACCACATGTACATGTCGCTGTTTTCGACATGCGGCTGGATCCTGCGGCTGGCGGTCACCGTGATCCTGCTGGCTTCGATCCACCCGGTCCTGGTGCTACTGGCGCTGTTTGCCTTGCCGACAGTCCTTACGTCAAGCTGGCGGCCGGCGGTCGAACGCAAGGCGCAGGAGCGCGGCGCCCCGTTCAATCGGCTGGCGCGCCACCTGTTCACGCTGGCGACCACCGCGCCGCCCGGCAAGGAAGTTCGCGTGACTGGCATCGGCGAGAGGCTCACGCTTCAGCGGCGTGAGGCATGGGAGCGCTGGTACGGTCCGATTGCTGCCACCCGTTGGTCGTCCGCCGCATGGCACACGCTGGCCTGGGCAATCTTCGGCCTGGGGTACGTGGGCGCCGTTGTCTTTGTATCTTCTGTGCTTGCCGCCCCGGCTGCCAGCGTGTTGCTCGTACTCGCCGCGGGCGCGCGCCTGTCGGCCTATATCGGTGCGACGGTGGGCGAGATCGGCTTCTTGCGCGGCATCTGGATGGACGGCTCGCGTCGGCTGGCCTGGCTGGAGGACTACGCCGCATCACTGATCGCCCAGGCCGACCTGCCCGCGCCGCGGACGTTACTTCGCGGCATTCGCCTGGAGCACGTCTCCTTCGCCTACCCGGGCTCGGATCGACTTGTATTGCAGGACATCTCGCTCGAGCTGCCCGCCGGCAAAGTCATCGCCATCGTCGGCGAAAACGGCGCGGGGAAGACCACGCTCGTGAAGCTCCTGGCCAAGATGTACGAGCCCACGTCTGGCGCGATCTTCGTGGACGATCGGCCGCTCGGACGGATTCCTGCCCACGAATGGCGCGAGCGACTCGGCGGCGCATTCCAGGACTTCTTCCGCTTCGAGTTTCGCGCGCAACAGACCGTCGGGCTTGGCGATGTTCCGCGGCTGGACGACATCCCGGCTGTTACTGCCGCGGTCGGGCGCGCGGGCGCCGAAGATGTTCTCCAGCGACTGAGTTCAGGGTTGGAGACGCAACTTGGGCCCACGTGGCCCGGCGGCGTCGAGGTGTCGTTCGGTCAATGGCAGAAACTGGCCTTGGCCCGCGGCTTCATGCGCAACGAGCCATTGTTGCTGGTGCTGGACGAGCCAACGGCAGCACTCGACGCCGAAACGGAACACGCCCTGTTCGAACGCTATGCGGCCGCCGCACAGACGGCGCCGCCTGCCAGCGGCCGGATTACCGTGCTGGTCTCACACCGCTTCAGCACGGTGCGCATGGCCGACCTGATCGTGGTCTTGGACGGCGCCCGCCTCGTGGAAATGGGCAGTCACGAAGAGCTGATGGCGCGAGGCGGCCAATACGCCGAGCTGTACAACATCCAAGCCGCCGCCTACCGCTAAGACCTTCCCGCCGCCTCCCAGGGCCGCTGTTCCTTCCGACAGGTTGTTCCTCCCGAGAGGGTTGTGCCTCCGAAGGGTGGTCCTCCGGGCGAAGTTCGTCTGCCGAACGGAGTTCAGTCCTCCTGACCAGGGTCGTGCTTCGACAGGGTTGTCCCTCCCAACCGTCTGCCGCGAGCGGGGCGGCGCACAGGTTAATGTTTGCTGAACATTTCGCATCATTAGCTGCGTCGGAACGCAACCGTTGATGGTCGTTCTGCCGGCGAGCAGTTACAGTGGTTCAGGACCACCAGATTAGATGGGTAACAACGGCGTAGACCCGCTGTCTCCCGAACATGCGATGTTCATCGTGCTTTCGTTCGAGGGACCCGATGTCTACGCGCGTGCAGGTGGCCTTGGGGTGCGCGTCACCGAGCTGAGTCGAGCTCTTGCTGACACCGGGTACGACGTGCACCTGGTGTTCGTCGGCGATCCGGACCTGCCTGGCCACGAGTCGCTCGTCGACGGGCGACTGACGCTCCACCGCTGGTGCCAGTGGATCAGCACGTTCCACCCCGAAGGCGTCTACGCTGGCGAAGAGGGCAAGTGGCGCGATTTCAGCACCTCCACCGTCGACTTCGTGGTGGATCAGCTCGCGGCGCCAGCCATTCGCGCTGGCAAGCGCGTGGTAATCCTCAGTGAGGAATGGCATACCGCCGAGGCGTTGTGTCGCATCGGCGATCGCCTGTGGGACACGGGGCTGCGTCGCCACGCGGTACTACTGTGGAACGCCAACAACACGATGGGCTTCGATCGCATCGATTGGCCACGCCTGAACTTCGCTACCACGATTACCACGGTCAGCCGCTACATGAAGCACGTCATGTGGAACTACGGGGTGGATCCGCTCGTGATCCCCAACGGCATCCCCACCCGCTGGTTGGATGCGCCGCCGGACGACTCGGCCGACTGCATTCGGCACAACCTGGGCGACGGACCCCTGCTCGTGAAGGTCGCACGCTGGGATCCGGACAAGCGTTGGAAACTCGCGCTCGAGACTGTTGCGCAGTTGAAAAGCGCGGATCGCCCGGTCCGACTCGTTGCACGTGGCGGACTCGAAGCGCACGGTGGTGAGGTGCTCGATCACGCGCGCGCGCTGGGCCTACGCGTACGCGACATCAATGTCGACAAGCCGGGTGCGCAGGAAATGGCGCAGGCGCTCGGCGCAGCCGACTTCGCTGATGTGTTGAATATCACCAGCTTCATTGCTCCCGATGACCTGCGCGTGCTCTATCGCGCCGCCGACGGGGTGCTGGCCAACTCGGGACGCGAACCGTTTGGCCTTGTTGGACTCGAGGCGATGGCGGCTGGTGGCACGGCTTTCACCGGAAATACCGGAGAGGAGTACGCGCGCCACCTCGAAAACGCGGTGGTGCTGGACACCGCCGATCCGGCCGAAGCCGCCTGGTACGTGGCCTACCTCGCGGACCGCCCCCGCGAGCAGCAGCGCCTGCGTACCGAAGGTCGAGCGACTGCCAAGCGGTTCACCTGGGACCGAGTGCTGGATCAACTGCTCGCGCGCGTGCGGGTGCTTGCCGCGGCGCAAACCTGACTCAGGGCGTTAGCTTTCGCCACTCCGTTCCGTCGTACAGCAGGTTGATGGCCTGGATGCGATCGTTTTCGATGCGGAAGAACTCGGCGAATCGATGCGTACCTGGTGGTCGCGTGAGGTCGCAGTCGTAGAGCACTGAGACTTCATTGCCGTTGTCCAACCGCTGAATAAGCCGAAACGCTTTCAGCGCTTTGGACACATTCTCCACACCACGAATAAAGCCATCCGCACCGACGCGATGTCCAGCCAGCGGACCTTCAAAGACGAGGTCCGGTGCAAGGATGCTGCGCAATTGCGGTTCATCGAAAGCGCCATTGGTCCAGCTGGTGTAGTACGCGTTCACAAGTTCTTGCGCGGTCATACCGCGTTTTCCTCCTGGTTGTGACTTGAGATGAGAAAGCCTGGATCCGGACCCGGTGGGTTGCCGGAAGCGGAGTGTTGCAACCGCGACAGGTAGTGCGCCCAGCCGAGTCCGTGTGTTGCGGCATGGGATTCGGGGAGTCCGGTGTGGAGCAGATGCAGCGTCGTGCCGCGCGGCGTTGGCTGCAGCGTGAACTCCACCCGCGAGACGCCGGGTGGGAAGTCGTCACTGCCGGCCAAACCCCACGACACCACCACGCGATGCGGCTGTTCCACTTCGAGATATTCGCCGCGAAACGGTACGCCTCCAATGTCGACGGCGAACCGGCCGCCGGGTACTGGCTCCAGGTCTGCGCGCTCGCCCATCCAACTCACCATGCGTTCGGGCGTGACGAGGTGGGCGAAGACGGTCTCCGGCGGCGCCTCGATGTCGATCGAGGTCCTGAACTCAGCCACGTACTTCAGCCTCCGCGGCGGCTTTGAGCGCAGCCAGATGCGTGGGCCAGAAGCCGTCGAGGAAGTCGCGCACCACCCGCAGGCCATCGGTGCGGACCAAAAACAGGTGACGCGTGCGTTGTCGCTGCTCGGTGACCAGTCCGGCATCGTGGAGCACATGTAGGTGGTGCGACACGGCTTGCTGGGACATATCCACAGCCTTTGCAATCTCGCCTACGGCAAGCGGCTCCTCTCGAACCACCGCAAGAATGCGCCGCCGATTAGGATCAGCCAGCGCCCGCAGCGCCACGTCGACATCGCCCGCCCACATCGACTTTATTCAAACACATGTTTGTACAAACGTCAACTGGTATAAGAGGCGGCCCAGCAGCACGTACGCTTGGCGTGCATGCAGCGAAGTGAAACGCACACTCTGACCACGCACGCGGGAGCGCTGCCGCGGCCCGACGACTTGCTCGAGCTGAACGCTGAGATCGCCGCCGCGCAGCAGACAGGCCAACCGGTGAACGAGGAGGCACATCACAAGCGCCTGTCGAGTGCCGTGGCTGAGGCCGTGAAGCAACAACGTGAGATCGGCATCGACGTCGTCAACGACGGCGAGTACGGCAAAGCCATGCGTACGCGTTCGGACTACGGCGCCTGGCTGAGCTACGTCATGCAGCGGCTCACCGGCTGGGATCCCCCACCGGAGAATGGCACACACCAGGAGACCGAATCAGCGAAAGGCGTTGGTCCGCGCGACTTCTATCAACGCCGTGACCGCCAGGCCTTTCCTGAGCTCTATGCCGACATCGATCGCGAAATGTTCGCTGGTGGTCGACGGCCAATGTCGCGCCAGATCACCAGTCCAATTACCTACAAAGGTGTTGATGCGCTGCGCACCGATATCGACAATCTTCGGACCGCGCTGGCGAACACTCCCGGTGTCGAGGGCTTTATGACCTCGGTCGCGCCAGGCAGTTTCGGCCGCGAGCAAAATCGGTATTACGCCTCTCAAGAAGACTTCCTGTACGCCATCGCCACAGCAATGCGGACCGAATATCGCGCGATCGTCGATGCCGGATTTGTCTTGCAAATCGACGATCCGGGCATGGCTGAAAACTGGGATGCCATGGACCCGTCGGTGACCGTCGACCAGTATCGCGAGTACGCACAGATCACCATTGCCGCATTGAATCATGCACTTGAGGGAATTCCCGAGGATCGCGTGCGCTACCACATGTGCTGGGGAAGCTGGCATGGTCCGCATCTGACGGATATTCCGCTGCGCGATATTGTCGACGTATTGCTCACGGTGCGCGCCGGCGCGTTTTCAGTGGAGGCCGGCAACGTTCGACACGAGCACGAGTGGAAAGTCTGGCGCGACGTCAAACTCCCACCGGGAAAGATCCTGATACCAGGAGTGGTTTCGCACGCGACGAATGTGGTGGAGCATCCGGAGCTGGTCGCCGATCGCATTGTGCTGTACGCGAATTTGGTTGGCCGCGAAAACGTCATGGCCGGCACCGATTGCGGACTGGGCGGACGCATCCATCCATCACTGGCCTGGGCAAAACTCAAGGCGTTGGCCGAAGGCGCGGAGCTGGCCTCACACCAGCTCTGGACTTAAATGGGCGGTAGAAGCGCGAGATAGCGTTCGAACGCGCGATCCACCGCCGCACGATCCCGAGTCGCAAGGAGGTCCAGTAACAACCCGCGAACGACCGCCACACCCAGGCGTGTATCAGTCTCCGCAAGCTCCACATCGAGCCCGCGCTCGCGAGCGAACACAACCATCGGCCGCACCCAGGCCTCTACGATGTCATCCAACATTCCCGCGGTACCCGGCCGCTCGTGCAATGCCGCCACATACAGCTCGAAGAACAGGCGTTCGTTGGGCCAGAGATGTGGGTTCGCCAACCGCTGCCACATCGTCCGCATCACGTCATTTCTCGCTGCCAGTGGACTGGACTCGATAAGGTCCGCCAGGAATGCGCGCTGCTGGTCCTCGACCACGTGCACCACCGCCACCATCAGCCCCTCGCGTGAGCCGAAGTGGTACAGCAGCATGCGATGGCTGGTGCGGATGGCGGCGGCGAGCTCGCGCAGGCTGAGATTGGTAATGCCCGAGCGCTGAATGTGGGCGATGACCGCGCTGAGCAGTCGCTGCTTCGGCGAATCGGCATCAGCCACTTGCACAAGCCTAGCACAATGTGTACCATGTGGTACATGTACCGAATGGTACAGCTGGCTCGAGGAGTTTCGCGTGGCCTTCCACTTCGTTGCTGAACGCGTGCTGCATGCGCCAGCCGCGACCATCTATCACTGCCTGTCCGATTACACCGCGCACCACCGCCACCAGCCTGAGGGGTTTCTGCCACCGGCGTTTACCAGGCTGGAGGTCCTGCGCGGCGGACTCGGCGCAGGTACGCTGATCCGCTTCACCACGCGTGTGGGTGGCCGCTCCATGACTCGCACCCAGGAGGTCAGCGAGCCGGTGCCTGGCCGCGTCCTGGTGGAGTGGGGCGATGGCGAGGGCAGTACGTTCACCGTTGAATCTCAGGGTGATCGAACCTTGCTGCGCATCGAGACCACGCTCCAGGTCTCAGGTACTGAAGGATGGATGATGCGGCTGCTCGGTGCGCGCATTCTGCGACCGCTGTACGAGGACGAAATGCGTCGACTGGAAGCCTATGCGCAAGCGCATGCAATGAAGGCAAATCCGGTCCCCACCGCCTAGCCGAACCGCGCGGCGCGCTCCAGGTAGCGGTCGTTCTCCCGAGGAACGAACCCGAACTTCTCATATAAGGTGCGCGCGTCGCGCGTATGCAGCATCCACAAAAACTTGGCCCCCGGACCTTCTTCGATCATCGTTCGCACGATGCCGACTCCAAGCCCGTGGCCGCGATGCGCCGGTACCACAAAGACGTCCGCTAAATACGCGGCTGCGAAACCATCGGAGAACGCGCGCGCGAATCCCACCTGCGCGCCGGTCGAACGCTCGTAGGCGCCAACCACGCGCCATGCGGTGCGAATCTGCTGCTCGATAACATCGGGCGTACGCCAGCGGCCCCAGTACGCTTCGTCCGCGAGAAATGCGCTGACAAGGTTGATGTCGATACGCCCAGGGTTGTCGTCGTATTCGTAGCCTGCCGGTGCCTGCATCGCACCAAACAGTATCTTACGCGGAGGTGGCGGCGGCTACGGCCGGCATTTCTTTTACTGGCAATGTAAACGTGAACCGCGCGCCACCGCCGGCGCGGTTTTCAGCCCACACGCGTCCGCCATGTGCCTCCACGAGGCCTTTGACAATCGCCAGCCCGAGTCCGAGTCCTTGCGGCCGCGGCCGGCCGTCGATCACCCGGTAAAAGGGATCGAACAGGTGCGGCAGGGCAGTGCTCGGTAGCCCAGGCCCGCGATCCTCCACACTCACCGCGACATCTGCGGACTCGCGTCGGACGGTGACGTCGATCTCGCTGTGCGGCGGAGCGAACTTCGCTGCGTTTTCGATCAGGTTGTACACCACCTCGCCGATTTCCACCGGATCGAACCATACGGGTGGTAGCTCGTCGGTGATGTGCATGCGCAGCCGGTGCTCCGTAGTGACCGGGCGCAGTCGGTCCGCCACGTCGTCGATGACGGCTTCGAGGTCCTGCCAGCTCTGTTGCGGACGCAGGCTGCCGCCTTCGATGCGCGAGAGGTCCAGCAAGTTCCCAACCAGGTGGTTCAGGTGTGTGGCTTCTTCTTCAATGGCCTGGGCAAAGCTCTGGCGTTCCTCCTCGGTCCAGGCTACGTCTTGCTGGCGCAAGCTTCCGGCGGATGCCATGATCGTGGCGAGGGGTGTGCGCAGGTCGTGCGACACCGCGTTGAGCAGGGCGGCACGCAACTGGTCTGTGCGTCGGAGGATCTCGGCTTCGGTCGCTTCTTCTCGCAGCCTGGCACGTTCGTGGGATACCCCGATTTGCGTGGCCGCAGCGGCGACAAGTCGATCGTCCGACGCATCGAACCGGCCAGGTCGACCCACCAGCAGAACCGCGCCTACTCGGCGGTCGCTCACTCGAACCGGAACCCGATGAACGTCCTGCCGCGCGCTCGCGGATCGGGTCGGCTGCACGATGCGGACCCAGCGCGCCGGCCCCGGGCGCTTGTCATCGGAGATGGTTGGCGGCCGCTGGAGCACGTGCGCGGCCGCATTCGCATCACGAAGCCCGACCAGGGCCGTGGGATCGCCAGCTGCGACCCAGAGTGTTTCGTTATTCGCTTGCCACAGCTCGATGCCAACGGCTTCCAGCTCCAATTCGCGGCGCACGCGTTCGGCCACGCTCTCCAGGACGGGCTCCGAACTGCCTTCGCTCAGGAGCCGGACCACGTCGTACAGCACCACCGCTTCGCGTTCGCGCTGGCGCGCCTCGCGCGCTCGCTCACGTTGCGCTGCCGCCAGTTGGCCAGTGACGGTGGCCGTCAGCAGGAAAAACAGCAGTGAGACCCATTCTTCTGGGTCCGAGACTGTGAGCTGGTGCTCGGGCTGGACAAAGAACCAGTCGAAGATCAAAAACGCGCTGACGGAGGCGAAGATGGCCGGTCCGCGGCCGTACCCGACCGCTGTCGCTAGGACGGCGAGCAGGTACAGCATCGAGATATTGGTCAGGTTGACCTGCCCGAGCACGAAGCCGATGAACAGGCTGACCAGGGTGACCGCGGCCAGCGCCGCCAGGTACCCGATCAGCCATGCGCGTAGCCGCGTGCTCACGCGCCAAAGTATCTCACGCGCCCTCTGGCGCTGGCTTTCTTACGCGAGGAGCACAGGCTCGGTGTGCCGAATCATCTGTCGCGCAGGCATGCCCTCGGAACGCGCCGCAATGACTCGCCGCCAATCCGCGTCCGCCACCGGTCGGTCAAAGCTGCGCAAGTCGGCCAGTTGGAAGCCGAAGCGCGTCGCCAATCCGTGCACCAGTGCCAGGCTGTGCCAGCCGAGGTCCGACCCGAGCGACATGTGCTCGTAGCGTCGGGCAAGTCCGAGCATCATCGTTTCGGCCATACAGGCATACGCCAGACCGGCCGGAAAGCCGAACTCGAACCCGAAATCAGGCTTGCCAGGTACCTCGACGATTCCGCCATCGATCACCAACACATCCGGGCGGAGGTCACGGATGGAAGACGGGACATTGGGCGGTCGAGAAACGTCCGCGACCAGGGCTCCGAACTTCAGGTCCTCCGCCTGGACGATGCTGTTGGTCGCGCTGGTGGCAACCACCACCACATCAGCCGCGCGCACCGACTTGCGGATGTCGCAGCTCAGCTCTAGCGGAACCCCGTCACCACGTTCTTTGCGAATGTCCTCCGCAACAGTTCCAAGTCGGCGCAAGCTCTGCTCCGGATGCGCCCCGTTGCCCACCAGGATGAGCCGCCCACAGCGCGCCGACAGGATGAGCGACGCCGCCCGACCGATGGATCCGCTGGCGCCAACAACCGCGATTGTGCTGCTGGCAAGGTCGATGCCGAGGCGGATTGCGCCGCGCTCCACCGCTTGAATCGCTGCGACCACGGTATAGCTGTTGCCGGTCGTGAGCGCGACTTTCGAGTCGCGCGCGAGCAGCAACCCACCACCGGTCACGACCGAAGTGAAGCTGCCGAGTCCGACCACGCGCGCGCCGCGCTCCGCCGCCAGCTCGACTGCGGAGCGTACCAGTCCGATGGCATCAGCCCGCGATAAACCCACAAGGTCCTGCGCGGTCCGCGGAACTCCAATGAACTCGCCATACGCGGTGGCGCCATCATCCGCGTGAATCCGTGCGGAGCTGATGACAAACGGCTGGGCAGTTTCGTTCCACCGGTCCGCCACGAGCTCCAGCTCGTGCTCGTCGAACACGCTGAGGCTGGCGTCGAGGTCCGAGTAGTTCAGCAACGTGACGGGCTGAACGACGAATGCAAACCGTCCTTCGCTGTGATCATTCGACGGTTTGGGTCGCCGCCACGGCGTTGCCTTTGGCAATGCCGGTCGAGCCGGATGCAGTCCAACCAGCGGTGAAACAAGTTGCGACAGATCGCCACGATCCATGGGTTCCATGAGTTGCTCGAAGGCAGCCACAATAAGGTCGCAATCGCTGTCGGTGGCGACGAGTGGAGGTTCGACACGGATCACGCTCGCACCGTTCAATGTCGGCGCAACGCGGACTCCGGCCATATTCAGCAAATAACTGCTCAGGAGCGGCGTGAGCACGCCCTGCTCGGCCATGACCTCGACAAAGCTCATGCGACCGTACGTGCCACGCTCGACCCCGATGTCGACGCCGAGCAGATAGCCCCGGCCGCGTACCTCACGAATGACGTGCGGATAACGCGCCTGAATCGTCTGCAGTGCGCGCTTGAGTCTCAAGCCATTGTCGGCGACCTGTTGGACCAGCGCGAAATTGTTCGCACTCAGCAGGTCCAACGTGGCCAGCCCCGCCCGACATGCGAGCGTACCACCGGCAAAGGTGGACGAATGCAGCATCCCAAAGCGTTCGGTATAGGCGGCTTCCGTTGACAGGACTGCGCCGATTGGCACGAGTCCGCCGCCCAGCGCTTTTGCCAGAATGAGTACGTCCGGTGTAACCTGCTCCGCGCTGCACGCGAACAGGTCACCGGTGCGTCCGAGGCCCGTTTGGACCTCGTCGAGCATGAGCAGGACGCCGTAGCTCTCGCAGACGATCTTGGCCGCGGTGAGATAGCCGGCAGGCGGTTCCACAATGCCGCCCTCACCCTGGATTGGCTCAACCAGAAACGCCGCGAGGCGGTCCTTGTGGGTTTGCAAGACGGCTTCGAGCGCTGCGATATCGCCATACGGAATCGCGTAGAAATCGGGCGCCGGCGCACCAAATGGTTCCTGATACGCGCTGCGATTCGTCGCCGAAAGAGCACCCAAAGTCTTGCCGTGGAACGAGTTGTGGCAGGCAATGATGCCCATTCGATCTGTCGCCGCGCGTGCCAGTTTGATCGCTGCCTCCACCGCCTCGGTTCCGCTGTTGGCGAAGGTCACACGCGCGAGTCCAGGTGGCGCAAGCTCGATGAGTCGAGCGGCGAGCTCACCTGCTGCATCCAGGTATGACGGCTGGACAAATACTGGCTCCTGGCGTTGTTGCACGTCGCGTAATGCCGTCCAGATCGCCGCAGGGTTGTGGCCAAACGGCAGTGCGCCGTATGCCGCAACCGCGTCCAGATAGTGTTCACCGTCCGCGTCGATGAGCTCGCAACCTTCACCCCGAACGAAGCGTTTGTCCATTTCCAGTTGGCGGAGTAATCGCGCCAACGGCGGATTGACGATCCTCGCAAAGGGATGATTTAGGGCGTGCTCGGGCATGGTATCTCCTGGTGGTGTGCTGCGCGTTTATCTGCAAAAACTAGTACGAAACTGGTTGAGACACGGTCTGCCGAGACGTTGTCGGCACGACCGGGTTCTCACTACTTCGTGGTACTTGTTGAATGCGTCACGCGGTTATAGGCGCCTGCGCCAACGTATTCAATACCGCACAAGCCGGCAATTACGTCGGATCGCTTGCAGCTGGTAGGCGTCGCAGACCTCAACCTCAGCGCGGCGGGGCAGCGTGCCCTCCGCGCTCGGTCGACCTAACGCAAGGTCGCGATACCCATGGCCCAGGCCTGACTGGCCACCGTAAATCCCGCCGTCTGCGGTCCGGCCGCTGCCGTCACCCTGTACTCGAGCGCGACCTTCGCGCCTGATCCGGCAGGCACCACGTTCACGAGCGCGTACCCACTGCCAGGCGTGAACGTCGTGACATTCTCGACCTCGCCATACCCGAGCACAAGCTCCACGGCCTGAGAGGTTGGCGCCGAGCTCGCCAAGAGCGCGCCCCCGGTGCCATTGGCAATCGCATGCTGATCCACAGTGGCAACGCCACTGAATTCCGCTGCCACCACGCGAATGCTGGCGGAAATCGTACTCCGCACCGTGAGCGTGGGTGACCCAGAGGCATTGCGAGCAATCCACAACTCCAGGTCATCGCCATTGCCGCCACCCGTATCGGAACGTCGATCGAGAAGCGTCCACGCATTGCCTACGTTGTCGGAAACGGAGGCCGTGGCGGCAGCATTGCCAACGCGCACCGCCGCTACCAGCGCGTCACCAGTCGTGACCGCACCGGAGTACGCCACGGACCCCGCGGTTCCAGACGTGTTGAGCACGGTGCTCTGCACCAGCGCTGGCGGGTTCGGACCACCAGGTGGAGTCGGTGTACTGGTCGGAGTGCTGGTGCTCGTCGGCGAGGGGGTAGTCGTCGGCGTGAATGTGGGGGTAGGTGTGCTGGTTGGTGTGTTCGTCAGTGTGGGCGTTGCCGTCGCGGTGGGTGTTTGCGTCGGTGTCGGTGAAGCCGTCGCTGTAGGTGTTTGCGTCGGTGTCGGAGACTGGGTCGGTGTTGGTGTCGAGGTCGGCGTGTTGGTCGCCGCCATAGCGAGGGTTGGCGTCGGTGTGCTGGTTGGTGTGCTGGTCAGCGTCGGCGACGGGGTTGCGGTTGGCGTCTGCGTCGGCGTCGATGTCGGTGTTGGCGTGTTCGTCGCGATACTGCCGCCGCTCTGCGCTGGCCGCAGCGCGGCAATTCCCATCGCCCACGCCTGGCTGGCCACACTGAATCCGGCAGTCTGCGGCGACGTCCCGGACGCAACTGCGTACTCCAGGCCAACCTTCGCCCCGGAGCCGGGCGGAACCACGTTCACCAGCGTGTAGCCCGCTGCCGGAGTGAACGTGGAGACGTTCTCAACCTCGCCGTAGCCGACCACCAGTTCGCCTGCCTGCGCAAGCGCACCACTCGTAGCGACGTTCAGCAACCCGCTCGTGCCATTGGCAATCGCATGTTGATCCAGCGCGCTGCTCGATGCCACGCCGCTGAACTCCACGGCGACCGCGCGAATACTCGCAGAAAGGGAGCTCCGCACGGTGAGAGTTGGCGTGCCGGATGCATTCAGCGCATACCACAGCTCCAGGTCATCGCCACTTCCACCGCCCGTGTCCGCGCGGCGGTCCAGCATGGTCCAGTGGTTTCCAACGTTGTCAGTGACGCTTGCCGTGGCGCCGGCACTGCCAAGCCGCACCGCGGCAACCAGCAGATCGCCACCCGTAACTGCGCTGGAGTACGTGAGCGTTCCAGCGGTCCCTGAGGTGTTCAGCACGGTACTTTGCACCAACGCGGGCGGAGTGCTTCCGCCCCCGGTCGGCGTCGGGGTGCTGGTCGGTGTGCTTGTACTCGTTGGCGTGGAGGTCGGTGTCGGAGTGGATGTCGGCGTGCTGGTGGGAGTCGCAGTCGGACCAGTCCAGGTGCCACCGAATGCGGATACGCCATTAGGGCTACCCAGTCCGGTCGGACCGTCGTACCCGATTCCTGCCGTACACAGATACGTGATGAGGCAGCTTCCGTTTGACCCACTGGTAATATCGAACAGCCCGCCCGGGTTGGCGTAGGCCGCTGACGCACCATTCAGGCTCGTTCCGCCTCCCAACGCGTACACCGACGCCACGATCGGTGCCGCCACACTGGTCCCGCCGAATACCAGCCAACCACTCCGGCCCGCGTTCGCGGTGCTGTCGTAGACCCAGACACCGGTGTTCGGATCGGCGACCGCGGCAACGTCCGCGACCGTGCGCTGCAAACAGCTGACGTCCTTTTGCCAGAGTGGCTTCGATTCATAAGCGCTGCAGCCGCTGCCGGCGCCGCTCCAGGCCGTTTCGGTGGCGTTGCGCGAACCGGTATTCGTGAGCTGATTCAGTGACGTCCCGCCGACCGCTGTCACGGAGCGTGCGGCGGCCGGGAACTCCACACCGTACCCGCTGTCACCTGAGCTGACCGTGACGGCAATCGTCGGATGCGTGAAATACGTGCTTTCGTCGGCGGTTTCGCTGGCGTATTCAGGACCGCCGTAACTGTTGCTGATTGCGAACGCTCCGAGTGCCGCCGCGGTATTCAGCGATGATCCGAGGTCCGTCAACGAGTTGGTGGTCGCTTCGATCAAGGTGATATTGCACAAGGGGCAAATTGCGCTGACCATGTCCAGGTCAAGCGAGATCTCCTGCGCCCACGCGGTATCCACAGTCGGATACGGTCCAGCCGCACCGGATTCGTTCAATTTCTTGAAGCAGCCATTGGCTGTTGTGCAGGTCGGCAGGTTCCAGTAATTGCGGTAGCTCTGGAGGTCAGCCTCCGCCGTTGGATCGTCGTACGCGTCGACAATGGCGACGGTGCGTCCGTGGCCATTGGAGCTCGCCAGCGATGTCAGGTTGTAGGCGGACTGGAGAAAGCTCGGATCGTACGCTCCATTGTTGCCGAGCACGTTCGGCGAAAGTGCGCTTACTGCGCGCGGCGGAATCCGGCCAGCGATCTTGACGTCAGTTCGGATGCGCGAGAGGCACCGCGCGAACCCGGGTGACACCGCGGCGCCGCACACTCTGGCGTCCGAGTTGCCACCCACCGGCTGGGCCGGCGCCGCCTCTGCGTCGACCAGGAACGTACCGATCACAAGGCCAAGGGACACCAGGACCAGAACCACGATCCGACGCACGGCTACCCTCCAACACCCTGTACCTACTGTAACGCGGACACAGTTCTGTTACGAAGTGCTTGCGTTCAGTGTGCAGTCGCTGCCGGCGTGTGCAACCAGACCGCAACGCACGTGTCGCGTTAGACAACCCTGAGGTACTCGCCAACGGCCGTTGCCGACCGAACAGCTACGCTTAGTGCTCGGAGGGCAAACGCATCTATCTATCAGTGCTCATGCGATCAGGACTTCGCGCCGCGCTGCTGCTGCCGCTACTCGGTGCCATGGCCGCCTTCGCGCCGCCTGCCAGTGCCCAGATCAACCCCGATACGCCGCCAATTTACCTGTGGCTCGACTTTACCCCTGGCACGACCTTCCGCTATGAGCTGAACCTGCATCTCGTTTCTCACGAGAACACCACCTATGCGGATGGCTCAGCTGACAGCGTGGATCACGATCAGCTGGCTGACCAGTTGCTGACCTACAAGATCAATGCGAAGAACTCCGACGGCACGGCCGCGGTCAGCATCACCTTCGAGCAACCCAGCTTCACCGTTGACGGAGTTCAGCAGCCGGCCGAGGCGCCCGTCACCGTGCAAGCCATACTGCACAAAAACGGCAGGGTGACCGACATCCAGCAGCCGGCTGGCCAGGAACCCCTGGACGCGAACCGACTCGGCCTGAACCTGTTTTCCTTTGTGTGTCCCGAGGACGAGGCAGTGCCGCCCGACGCGTCGGTCGACCTGCAGTGCTCATTTCCGCTGTACGTGAACGTTGTCGATCAGGATCAGAATCAGGCGACCTCGCTGACGGACCAGACCGAAACTCACCTTCAGCGGCTTGACGCCAATGGCGCGAGCTTTGTCCAGGCCCTGAACGTCGATGAGACGGTGGGTCCAGCCAACGACCACCTGCGTGGCACCGGCAGCGCGACGCACGAGCTTGGCCCAAACGGCGTGTGGCCCGTAAGCGGCTCGGCGACGATGTCGCTGCAGCTAGATCAAACTTACACCGACGACGACCAAACCCCACCCCGAACAGCCGACACCACCACAACCAAGCTGGACCTGACCTACAAGCGCCAGTAGCGCCTTTTTTCCTTTTCAGCTAGCGCAGCCCGCCACCACTCAGCTGCGCTTTTCGATTTCAGCTAGCGCTGCCACCACCAGCCAGCACCGCCTACCACGTCCGTTGGTCTTGCCCCACCACCACGCCAGTAGCGCTTTCTCGATTTCAGCTAGCGCTGCCACCACCAGCCAGCACCGCCTACCACGTCCATTGGTCTTGCCCCAGCACCACGCCAGTAGCGCTTTCTCCATTTCAGCGCGCGCTGCCCCACCAGCCAGTAGGCACCATTTCCGTTGGTGTTGCCGCCAGGGCCCAGCAGCACGTCCCATTTCCCGTTGGTCTTGCCGCCAGGGGCCAGCAGCACGTCCCATTTCCCGTTGGTCTTGCCCGAGAGGCACCAGCGCCAACGCCTTCACCTGGCGTCGCGTGGCGCCAGCCAGCTTCGCCTCCCATCTCCCTCGGTCTTGCCCGCCACCCGCGAGCAGCGCCATCAGTTCCGTTAGTGTTGCCCGCCACGAGCCAGCAGCGCCTACCATTTCCGTTGGTGTTGCCCGACCGCCTCGACCGAGAGTCGTTCGAGACCATCCGCGCGCTTCTGGACACAGTCGATGTGGGCGGCCGCCTCAGGTACATCCGCGAATTCATCTGGCGCGGCGGCACGCTCCAGTTTGTGACAGATCCGCACGGCAGCGGCGCCGGCTGGTACGCGCTGACCGCCGAGTGGGCGGCCGCGGTGTTGGAGTCTGCCGTGCAGAAGGGCGCAGGCCCGGAGTCAGCCGCGCGGAAGGGCGCAGGACTAGCGTCAGCCGCGCGTGAGGGCGCAGGCCCAGAGTCAGCCGCGCGGGAGGGCGCAGGCCCAGAATCCGCGGCGTGGCCCGAGCGTGGCCTGGTTTCCGCGAACACGCCAGTGCTCGAAGGTCGCTGGATCCGCGGTCGGAGTGGCTACCAACTCCAGGTCGGAATCGAGCTCTCAGTACCGAGCGCGATCCAGATTCGCTCGAGCCAGTTGCTGTCGCATGTGCCGTTCATGGGTCGATCGCCGGTGCAGGTGGAGCAGGCGCTGCAGGTGGAGCTGTCGGCGTACGCCGAGGCGTTCCTGAGCCACTGCCAGCCAGTCCCACAAGCCGCCGCCCAAGCCGCCCGCCGCCTGCAGCTCCTGGGCCTGGCCGCCTAGGTGCCCTCATCTCGCCCCGCCCACGCGCACCGAGTCGCCCCGCCGCCCGCCCGAGGAAGGAACCATCGTTGTCTCCCAGAGGGTGCCGTTGCGTACCTCAGCTACGCTCTGTCTAATCCTGCCGGGCCCCTCTAGCTCAATGGCAGAGCAGCGGAGTTTGAATCCTTCAAGGTCCGAAACTGCTCGGTTTTGCCAACACGAACCATTTCAAACTCGCGGGTGGCGTTCAAAACGGGTGGCGTTCAAACGATGTCGGGCAGCCCCGGCGCCACCCGGCATTCCGCTGCTTACGTTCCGCTGGTTCTCGAATTCCGCTGCTTCACGGCGGCGACCCCGTGTATCAGTTGAGTCCCCGTCAAGTGGTGTAAATCCACTGGGTGGTTCAGTAAGTCGTCGTAGTAGTCATCCGGTGTGGGGCATGTGGGCAAGCCGTAGGCTTGTCCAAGCTCTGCGAGAGCAGAGCGGCATGTCCATGCCACGTCAATTCGCGGCGATCAGCGGCAGCGGTCCAGCCTCCTCTTCATCGTTAAGCTTGGCCATCGAGCCGGCGGAGAAGTAGCGTCGCGCAGCCTGCCACTCATCATGCTGCTCCGCCAGGATGCAGCCGACGAGGCGCACCACGGCCGCGGTGTTCGGAAATATGCCGACCACGTCGGGTCTGCGCTTCACCTCTTTGTTGAGCCGTTCGATAGCGTGGTCGCAATACACCTTTTTTTGCGGGCCGCGCCGCTGAGCGGGATTACGTAGCGGATCTCGACGTCCTCGCCATCGACCACGACGCGATCGATCAGCAGTTCGACGAGTGCACGGCGTTGGCTGAACACGGCGTATTCAAGACCTTCGCTGATCGCTGCTCGAAAGTCTTCGACGCGCGTGGCGAGGTTCTGCAGGTGGTCGCGCTGCACGGTCTCTGCTTCGAGCACCTGCTCATCGTGCGCCAGCTCGGCGAGGCGGGTTTCGAGTTGAGCGCGGCGTGCCTGAAGCTCGTCGAGTGTGAGCACTTCGGCTTGGTACGCATCCACCAGGCGTTCTATACGGCGCTGGATCTGAGCGCGTCGGCGTCGGAGGTCGCGCCGATGCGCTTGCTGCTCCTCGCCGCTAAGCCAACCATCGCGAAACCGCTGCACCGCATCGTGGAGAACTGCCGGTTCGCTGAGCAGTTGACGCAGATCATTCCAGACGAGATCGTCAATGCGGGCGGTGGGTATTTGACGAGCATGGCATGGCTCTCTGCGTCCCCGCATGACGAGCACGTCCATGCCCTTGCAGCGGTAGTACGCGTACCGCCCGTTGTTCCAGACGTTCATTGCCAAGCCGCACCAGCGGCAACTCAGCAATCGTCGGAGTAAATACTCACCATGTGTGTTGCGAGTCGCCCATTGCTGATTGCGCTGCAACCGTGCTTGCGCCAGTGTAAACCGAGCTTCGTCAATCAAGGACGGAACCGGAACGCCGATCCACTCCTGGACGGGGCGGAGTCGATAGGATTCGCCGCCCTCACCACGGGGTTCTCGTCCGAGCAACGGATGACGGCGTTTGGACGGCACCATTTGTTTCTGATTGCCATACGCCATGCCTCGATAGGTGGCATTCATCAATATCTTCCGCACGCTGGACGGATTCCAGAATGGCCGGCCACTTGGCGTGGGAATGCCGCGATCGATCAATCGCTGCGCGATTCCGTATAGCGTCAGTCCATCTTCGATGTACCAGGTGAAGATCTGGCGCACGACGTGAGCGGCGTCCTCATCGATTTGCACACCGGCCGGGTCGCGCGGTCGGTGCGGATCCTGACGGTAGCCGAACGGCGGCACGGTCCACGGCACAAGTTGGCCTGCGCGCAGTGCCGCCAGGCGACCACGCCGCATCCGGTCGGCAATGACGGTGCGCTCATACTCGGCGACGACGCCGCGGATTTGGATCACGAGCACATCTTGCGGATCGCTGGACGGCGGCCGCTCCAGAAAGATCACTTGCACGCCAGCTCGCTCGAGCTCCTCCAATAACCAGACCTGATAGGCGTAACGACGCGCGAGCCGGTCTGGGCTGGTGATCAGCACCACGTCGATCGGGCCATTCGCGGCGGCATCCCGCAAGCGGTCCAGCGCCGGCCGGTCGAGTCGCGCCCCACTGTAACCATCGTCCTTGTAGATGTGTTCAGTGGTGAGTTGCCATTGGCGTTCTTGCGCATACGTCTGAAGGCGTTCGACCTGCTGCGCGATCGTCTGCTTCTCGGCCTGCCGGTCGGTCGAGACGCGTGCGTACGCCACCACGCTCACCATGGATGATGGCCTCCCGTTCCTGTGCACCGCGGATGCCCAACAGCAGCCGCAACGCGCGCTGCCAGCGCCACTCGGCGTCTACCTTCCAGACCCACTCGCCGCGGGCTTGCAGCGCTACTTCGGTGCGCCGCCTGGGCATCTTTACCGGAATGATACGTCGAAACCGGCTGATGCGCCGGATTCACGCCTCGCTCCGTCTTGTGTACGGTCGAAAACGCAGCTGAGCCCAGCGGCTCAGGCACAAATGGTGAGTTGTGATGACGCCATTTCCAGCGGGTTGTTACTCCAGACCTGGTGCCAGTGCGCGGGTAGGAACTTCGCATAAGCCAGTACGTCCGCTTCGGCGGCATCGAGCATTTCCGCCAGGCGCCCATATCGTGCGCGGAAGGTGTCAGCGACACGTCGCCACTGGTCACGCGCAGCCGCTGCATCTGGCTGCGCAAAGACGGTCCGGATGGTGGCGGCGACCATATGCTGCGCACTCTTTGGTACGAGGCCGAGCGCATCGCGCATAAAGTGCACGCGGCAACGTTGCCAGCTTGCACCTTGCAGCACGCTGCTGATCGCCGCCTTCAGTCCGCCATGAGCATCGCTGATCACCAACTTGACCCCGTTCAGGCCACGCGCCGTGAGGTCGCGCAAGAACGAGAGCCAGAAGGCCCCGCTCTCGCTGGGTCCAACGTCCAGCCCGAGCACTTCGCGTTCACCGCTGATGGTCACCGCAATGGCAATCACGAGGGCCTGCGAGACGACGCGACCATTTTCGCGAACTTTGACGAAGGTGCCATCGAGCCAAACATACGGGTACGGGCTCTCGAGCTTGCGCGTACGAAATCGCTCCACGTGTTTGTCCAGTTCGGCACACATGCGACTGACCTGGCTTTTGCTGATGCCTGCATGCCGAGCGCCTGGAGGGGTCGTCGACACGGGCGGGTGTTCACACCCTGTAGGTACGCCTCTTGGACTACCGCCACCAGCGCTCGTTCTGCGCGTCGGCGTGGCTCCAGCAGACTCGGAAAGAAGCTGCCATCGCGTACCCGCGGCACCTTCAGCTCGATCGTGCCGATCCGCGTATCCTATGGTCGCTCTCGGTAGCCATTGCGGTAACCGTGCGATCGGCAGTACGTTCGTGGCGCTCCGCGCTCAGGTGTTCGGCGAGCTCCATCTCCATCAGTTCTTCGGCCAGAACGCGCACACCCTCCGCAGAAAAACAGCCTGGTCCACGCCTGCCTTGCGCAGTACCTCGGCAAGTGCCATTCTCAGTTCGTCGGCCATCGGGTTCGGCTCGTCTCATCAGGATCTCGACAAACGCGATGAAAACCACCCGATGGCCGGTCGCGTCAACAGCTTTTACACAGCCCTTGGGACACTACCACCGTATCGACCGGTCAGTCGCCGTGACCTGCACGAGCAACCGTTTTGAAGACGGTCTAAAGGGTACTCCAGCGTGTTCCACCCTGCCCCAGATGGCTCCAGGCGAGAATAGAACCAGCGATTTCGTGCGCCACGTTGCTCCTGGTTATGCCACGTGTGTCCACGGTTTTGCAGCAGATTTTGCAGCACGTCACAGTCGCAAGAGACGGACAAACAACACTCACCCGGGCCGGCGACCGTGTCTGGACGACTGCCGCCCATCCGCAATGGCTCGTACTTCGCCAATTACAAAGCCCAGCTGTGACGCCCTCGGAATGGGCAAAGACCTGGTGGATGTCGTCCAGGATCGCTACGCGCACGGGTCAGCCCGAATCTAGGCTGCTGTCGTTCTTGGGAGCGCGTCCGCGAGCACGCGGCGGACCTCGGTCAACCGGCGGAGCGCCGCGTCGCCCTGGAGATTGGGCGTCCAAACGCCGATTTCGGTGACTCCCATTGATTGCAGCGGCCGCGCCTCGCCGATCCAATCATCGGGTCCGCGTGCGCTGACAGCCAGCCGTACCGTCACTCGAAACTGCGCGGGATCCCGGCCCAACTCGCTGACGTACTGGATCACGCGTAGCACGTCGCGCATGGGATCGTGCAGCGAAACGAAGCCATCCGCCAGACGAGTTGCGCGGCGCAATGCGTCATCGTGCTCTCCGCCCAGCCAGATGGGGATCATCTCGGCGGGTGTGCGATTCAAGCCGACACCGTCGAGCGTGTGCCCGCGACCGTTGAATGTGACATACGATTCGGTCCACAGGCGACGCAACACGTCGATTTGCTCCTCGACGCGGCGCCCCCGTGTCCTGAAATCCGCGCGACCGCGGCGTATTCGGCTTCATTCCAGCTCAGCCCAACTCCCAGCTCGAAACGCCCCATTCTCTACTGTTGGAGCTCGGCGGACTACATCGCGACCACCGCCGTCGGAAACAGCGGCAGTATCAGCAGGCTCGGGCGGAAATGGAGCCGGCGGGCAAGACCAGCGAGGTAGGCGAACACGGCGAAGGGATCGTGGAATCGACCCGCGTAGAGTGGACTTTGCCGATCCGGATGTCGCCCGGCCGCAACGCCGAGCAAGTGGCCGGCCGTGGTGAGCACATCGAAGCCGTTCTCGTCCAGTGCTTGCGCGTACTCGCGGATTGCGATTGGATCGGGCAGAGCGTTGATTGGCAGGCCGGGGCCGAATTGCACAGCGCTCATCGTATGGTAGACACAGTTCGCGCCAGCGTCGGCCTGAACGGCTCGACCGTGCTCGCTGCCAACGACAGCCGCATCGGCTCGCCGACGCTGTGCTCCCACGGGCTCCGACTCGTCGTACCTTTGGATGGTGCACCCGTCCACCGGGCGTTCGTAAGCCTCGACAACGCACCGGCAGGGCGAGGATCGCGGCCAAGAAGGCCTGTCTCGTCCTCGAGTTCGCGTAAACGGGTTCGCTGGCGCCTCGCCCCAGGTCCAACCCGCCGCGGCAAGGCCATCGACCGGCGAGTCGTACAGCCCCGGGCGCAGCGCGTCCCGAATCGGACATCCATCACGCCCCGGCTGTCCGGTCACCCGGTTGGCCAGCTGGGGGCGCAGGCGGGCATCCACCGAGGGGAGTCCCGGCTGCGATTCCTGCCACTCACTCGGCAATTACACGTCAACCGAGGTCGAGCGCGGATCCTTTCCATGCAGTCCGGAGCGGTGTTCGCACGTCACGCTTTCTCGGCACCATTCGTCTCACCGCGAGGGTGCACAAGCTTCTGGGTACCCGGCCCGCACTCGGCAGCATATGCTGGCCGGCTTGGTCAAAGCTCTACAGCTAGCGTAGAGAAATGCGGCTGCGGCGGATCGGCCGCGGTGGATCAACTGGACCATGCTTTGGGGCTCGGCGAGACGGCGAGCGTGGCCACACCGGCGTGGCTCAACGCGCATCTGTTCTGAGCTCGCCTATTGCAACGTCTGCCCGCCCCGCTATACTGGCTGGGTCCTGATTCCGTACAACGGAAAATGATTGCGGTTTCGAAGGGGATGCTGATGGGCAAAGCGAGGATCCTGACCACTCACTCGGGCAGTCTGCCGCGGCCTCCCGAGCTGATCGAACTGAATCGGGCACGCGCCGGCCAGGGCCAGCTCGACGAACAGGCCTACGCGGCGACCCTCGCCAGGTCGGTCAAGGAGGTCGTCCACCAACAAGAGGAGCTCGGCATCGACATCCCCGACGACGGTGAGTTCGGTAAACCCACCACTCAGTCGGTGGACTACGGCGCGTGGTGGAGTTATGCCTACCGACGCATGTCCGGCTTCCAACCGGCCTCCGAAGTCCCCGATCTCACACCGGTGCGGCGGTCCACGCTCAGCAGTATCGAGCTCACCACGTTCGCGGGGCGCCGCGATCGACAGCGCTTCGCCGAGGCATACGCGGAACTCGGTTCGGTTATTCCGGGTGGGAGTCCGATGGCTCGGCCGGCGGACACACGCTTCAGGCGCGGCTCCGGCATCGGCATGGTGTGCACCGGGCCGATCGCCTACACGGGACATGCGGCTTTGCAGGCGGACCTCGATAGCCTGAAGGCGGCGATACAGGGCACGCGTGTTCGCGATGCCTTCATGTGTTCGGTCACGCCCGGCAGCTTTATTCGCGGCGAGGACGCGTACTACAACACTGAAGAGGAGTACCTTGCGGCCGCCGCTGAGGCACTGCGCGTAGAGTACAGCGCGATTGTGAACGCCGGGTTCATTCTCCAGCTGGATGACCCCGGCATGGCCGATAGCTGGGACATGGTTGATCCCGAACCATCAGTTGAGGAGTACCGGAGATTTCAGTCGGTCCGCGTTGATGCTCTGAACCACGCGCTGCGCGGCCTGCCAACTGACCGCGTTCGCTATCACGTGTGTTGGGGAAGCTGGCATGGTCC
>JAFAZN010000363.1 GCA_019239775.1 Chloroflexota bacterium | reverse complement strand
TCGACGGCCAACAGGTCACGGTCCAGTCCTTCCGAGACCTGACCCAATCACACCTCGATCAGCCAATTGACATCCAGTACCGTCGCGCGGACCAGACGCTTTCGACCACGCTCACGCCCCGCAGCAACCCGCCCGACGGCCAGGGTGCCATCGGCATCGTCATCTCAGGCGGCCTGATCCACCTCAACCCATTGGCCGCCGTTCAGCAAGGCTTTCTGCAGACCGTTCGCGTGATCGGTCTCACTCTGAGCGTCCCCAAGATGCTGCTCGAAGGCACGATCGCACCAAGCGACGCCCGCCTCGTTGGTCTCGTGGGCATGGCACAGGAAACGTCCGCAACCGTGAGTTACGTGGCCGACACTGGCTTCTGGTATCCGCTGTTCTTCTTGACCGGCCTCTTCAGCGCAGGCTTGTCCATCGCGAACATGCTGCCGATTCCAGCCCTGGATGGCGGGCGCTTGTTCTTCGTCATCCTCGAGTGGATCCGCGGACGGCGCATCCCGCCCGAACGTGAAGCCGCCTACCACTTTGTGGGCATCGTGGTGCTTCTGACCCTCATGGTCATCATCTCGTTCAACGATCTGATCTCGCCCCTACCAGCAATAAACTGGGCTGGTCCTTAACACTTCGGCGGGGCGTCTGTCGCCAAGCGGACTTCCGGCCGATACTGTTGCCACAAGGATGCTTCTAGCTACTCCGCTCTATACCGCGAGCCGCTTCGCGTATACGCGCCGCAAGTCACGCGAGGTGCAGATTGGCGCCGTTGCCGTCGGCGGCAACCAGCCCATCCGGGTTCAGTCGATGACCACGACCCGCACGCAGGATGTGGAGGGCACCTTGGCCCAGACGATCCGGCTGGTGGAGGCTGGCTGCGAGATCGTGCGCATTACGGCGCCGACAACCGCGGACGCAAAGGCGATTGGCGAGATCAAGCGACGCCTGCGCGGCAAGGGCATCAACGTGCCCCTGGTGGCGGACATCCATTTCAGCCCGGCGGCGGCGATGGAAGCCGCCGAGCACGTGGAGAAGGTCCGTGTCAATCCTGGCAACTTCGCGGACCAGAAGTTTTTCCGGGTGCGCGAGTATTCCGACGAGGATTACGCCGCCGAGATCGAACGCATTGAAGAGCGCTTCGCCCCCCTGGTGGTCAAGTGCAAGGAGCGTGGCGTGGCCATGCGCATCGGCTCGAACCACGGCTCGTTGTCCGACCGCATCATGAACCGCTACGGCGATACTCCGGCGGGCATGGTCGAGTCGGCCCTGGAGTTCGTGCGCATTGCCCGAAAGCACGACTACCACGAGATCGTCCTATCGATGAAGGCCTCGAACCCCAAGGTGATGATCCAGGCCTATCGCCTGCTCGTCGCGCGCATGGACGAAGAAGGTATGGACCCGTATCCGCTGCACCTGGGGGTGACCGAGGCCGGCCTAGGCGAGGACGGGCGCATCAAGTCGGCGGTGGGTATCGGCGCACTGCTCGACGATGGCCTGGGCGACACTGTCCGGGTCTCACTCACCGAAGAACCCGAAGCGGAAGTACCCGTAGCCCAGCGCCTGGTGGCTCCGTACAACCTCGGCCTCCACTTCGCTGAATCCTTTCCTCAACATGACGAACGTGTGGACCCCTACTCGTATGCCCGCCGCCTGACTATGCCAGTCTCACTTGGAGTCCTCTCCGTCGGTGGATCAGAGCCGGTCGCGGTCGTTGACCCGCCCGAGGAAGCCCTAGTCGGTGAACGGCCTTCGCTGGATGACCTGGCCCGCCTCGACGCGCCGGTTCCGTGGTACGACGCGGTCCGCGCCTACCGCGGCCTGGCCGCTACCTCAGGCAGCACGCCCCTGCACCTGGAGCTGTCGGTCGACGGCGATCCCGAAGAGGTGCTCCTCCGGACGTCCACGGTGCTCGGCTCGCTTCTCTGCGACGGGATAGGCGACAGCGTGGGCCTCACCACCTCCTCGCTGGACGAAGAGTCGCGTAGCCGACTGCTCTTCGGCATCTTGCAGGCCGCCGGTGTGCGCATCACCAAGACTGAGTTCGTCTCGTGCCCGAGTTGCGGTCGCACACTGTTTGACCTGCAGTCCACCACAGAGCGCATCGCCTCGCGCACCAAACACCTCAAAGGCGTGAAGATCGCGATCATGGGTTGCGTCGTGAACGGCCCAGGCGAAATGGCCGATGCCGATTTCGGCTACGTGGGTGGTTCACCTGGACACGTCAATCTCTACGTCGGCAAAGAAGTCGTCGAAAAGGGTGTTCCCGAGGCCGAAGCCGACGAACGGCTGGTCGACCTCATTCGCAGCCATGGAAAGTGGATCGACTCCGAGTAGCTGCTGAGGCCCAAAACTCCTCAAAATTCGTCAGTTCTCTGTGATATACTCGTCAAGGCACGGCGAGGTTGAGCCGTCGCCAGACGCTACGCTTTTGGAGTGGGTAGCCCCCACTCTTTTTGTTGTAGGGTGAAGAGTTAGACAGAGAGATTTGATAAAGCGTTAGTGCGGAGGGCGTGCCAGCATGAAAAGTGAATTCGTGACTGCCATCACCCAACTCGCCGCCGAAAAAGGCGTCCCTCGCGAGATGGTCATGGAAGCCATCCAGCAGGCGCTGGTCTCCGCCTACAAACAGCACGAAGAGGATAGCCGGCTGATCACCGCCGAGATCGACAACGACACCGGCGACCCGCACGTGTACCACTGGCTTACCGTCGTCGAGGACATCCCTGATGACGTCGAGGACGATTCAAATCTGATCATCCTCGAGCAGGCGCGTACGCTCAAAGGTCCGGATCGCCAGCCGCTGTTCCCCAACGCCCAGCCGGGTGATCAGATCTACGAGGACGTCACGCCGCCGCAGTTCGGCCGCATCGCTGCGCAGACCGCCAAGCAGGTGGTCATGCAGAAGCTGCGGGATGCGGAACGCAGGCTGGTCTTCAACCAGTTTGCCGAGCGCGAGGGCGAAATCGTGCATGGCGTGATCCAGCGCATCGAGGCTGGCACCGTCATCATTGAGATCGATCGCGCCGAGGCGGTGATGCCGCGTACCGAGCAGGTGCCGACCGAGCGCTACTACCAGGGCCAGCGCCTGCGCGTGTATGTGGCCGAGGTGCGCGACACGCCGCGCGGACCGCAAATCATTGTCTCGCGCGCGCATCGGCTCATGCTGCGCCGGCTGTTCGAGCAGGAGGTGCCCGAGATCTTCTCAGGCGCAGTGGAGATCAAGGCCATTGCCCGTGAGGCGGGCTTCCGCTCCAAGGTGGCGGTTTCCGCAAGGCAAGAGGGCATCGATCCGGTCGGCTCGTGCGTCGGAGTACGGGGTGTCCGCATCCAGAACATCGTGAACGAGCTGAACGGCGAGAAGATCGACGTCGTCGAGTGGAACGAAGACGCGTCGCAATACGTTGCCAACGCGCTGAGCCCGGCACAGGTCAGCCACGTGACCATCGACGAGGCAAGCCGCACCGCGAAAGTCATCGTGCCCGAGCGCCAGCTTTCGCTGGCAATCGGCAAAGAAGGCCAGAACGCGCGACTGGCCGCCAAACTGACCGGGTGGCGCATCGACATCAAGAGCGACGTCGCTGCGGCAGCGGCCGCTGCCTCGGAGCAGACTGAGCCGGTCGGCGGGGCGCGCGGCTGATCCGCCAGAAGGTCCCGCAACGCACGTGCGTGGCGTGCCGCCAGACGAACGCGAAACGCCAGCTCGTTCGCGTCGTCCGTGCGCCGGACGGCAGCGTTACCATCGATCTCTCTGGCAAACGCTCCGGTCGAGGAGCGTACCTGTGCGCAACCCATGAATGTTGGGATGCAGGCCTCAAGCGTGGTGTACTGTCCCGCGCACTGAAAATCGAGACGATTCCAGTGGAAAACTTCCAGACGCTAAGTGAGTACGCCCACCAGATCCAGCGGGGCGAATAGGAGCACAAGCATGCCAAGACCAGGGCAACGATCGCGACCCGCAAATCGCCCGGGCCAATCCCGCGGCGGCCGCCGCGGCCAGCTCGAGGCTTTCGAGCGGCGCGCCGAGGCCGCGACGGCCATCGCTACACGGGCAGCCGAATCCGGCCCAATTGAGCTGCCTTCAGTCGTGAGCGTGGCCGACCTGGCGGGCATTCTTGGCGTGCCTGTGACTCAGGTCATCAAGACGCTGTTCACCAACGGCACCGTGGCAACCATCAATCAGGCGCTGGACTACGACACCGCCGCGGTGATCGCCTCAGACCTGGGCTTCGAGGTGCGCGAGCAGAGGACAGCGGTTGCCGCACCCGCTCCCACGACCACAGCGACGCCAACGGCCGAGCCAGCGCAAGAAGCCGTTGCACCCGTTACCCCGCGTGCCGAAGAAGAGGATCCGGCCACGCTCAAGCCACGGCCGCCTGTGGTGACCATCATGGGCCACGTCGATCACGGCAAGACCAGCCTCCTCGACGCAATCCGCGATACGCGAGTCGCGGCCGGTGAAGCAGGCGGCATTACACAGCACATCGGCGCCTACCAGGTCGAGGTCAACGGCAGCCTGATCACGTTCCTTGACACGCCTGGCCACGAAGCGTTCACCGCGATGCGTGCGCGTGGTGCGCAGGTCACCGATATCGCCGTTATCGTGGTTGCCGCGGACGACGGGGTCATGCCTCAGACGCGGGAAGCCATCGACCACGCTCGCGCCGCGGGTGTGCCGATCATCGTGGCTATCAACAAGATCGACATGGTCTCGGCCAATCCGGATCGGGTGAAGCAAGAGCTTGCCGACCTCGGCGTGGTTGTCACCGAGTACGGCGGCAATATCGAGGCGATCCCCGTTTCCGCACGTACGCAAGAAGGCATCAGCACACTGCTCGAAACGATCCAGCTGGTCGCCGAAGCAGAAGTCGAGCCGAGGGCCAACCCCGATCGGCTCGCGGTTGGTGCCGTGATCGAGGCCAAGATGGACAAGTCTCGCGGCGCCGTCGCGACCTTGTTGGTACAGCGCGGGACACTTCATGTGGGTGACCTCGTTGTGGCCGGTTCGGTGCAGGGCCGATTGAAGGCGCTCTTCAACGACCGAGGTCAACGCGTCAAAGATGCTCCGCCCTCATTCCCGGTCGAGGTGCTTGGTCTCAGCGGTGTGCCGGCCGCGGGTGATCGCTTCATGGTCGTGGCCGACGAGCGCGCGGCGCGCGCCATGGTGGAAGCCGCGATCAGCGCAGGCCAGCGCGATGGTGAGAGCGAGCTGTCGATCGAGGCAGTCTTCGCGCGGATCCGATCGGGTGCCATCAAAGAGCTGAACCTGATCGTCAAAGCTGACGTTCAGGGCAGTGTCGAACCAATCGTCAACTCCCTCGAGAAGTTGGGCGATCAGACCGAAACACGTGCCAAAGTCATCCATTCTGGCCTTGGCAACGTCAACGTCAACGACGTCAACCTCGCCGATGCATCAAAGGCGATGATCATTGCCTTCAATGTGAAGACCGAAGCCGACGCCAAACGAGCGGCCGAGCTTCAAGGCGTAAGCATCCGCGAGTACAGCGTCATCTATACGCTCGTCGAAGAGGTCGAGCAGATGCTGACTGGGATGCTCGAACCTCGGTACGAGGAAGTGGTGCATGGGCACGCTCGAGTCCGCGCGACATTCAAGGCGGGCCGCCGCACGATTGCGGGCTGCATCGTCGCCGATGGCGTCATTCATCGGCGTGATCGCGTCCGCTTCTTGCGCGGCAACCAGCAGGTGTGGGAAGGCAACATCGCGTCGCTACGGCGCGAGCGAGACGACGTGAACGAGGTCCGCGAAGGCTTCGAGTGCGGCATCCTGCTCGACGGCTGGGACGATATCGGCGAGGGCGACACGATGGAGATGTTCACCACCGAACGCGTCTAATCGGGTGAGCGGTCGCCGTGTCACCGTCACGCCGCATTGAGCGAATAAACCACCTCTTGCGTCAGGAGATCGCCGACCTCCTGACGCGGGAAGTCAAAGACGCAACCCTCCACGACAACATGATCTCGATCACTGACGTGGAGACTTCGCCAGACCTGCGCAACGCGAAGGTGTACTTCAGCGTCTACGGCGACGAGGCGACCATCGACGCCGCGCGCACGCATCTGAAGCGCGCGTCTGGCTTTCTGCACCACAACCTGAAGGAACGGCTGGACCTTCGCCATACGCCTCACCTCGAATTTGTTTTCGACCCATCACTGGAGCGCGGCGACCGCATCATGCGCCTGATGCGCACGATCGAAGAGGAGCGCGAGCATCGCGACTCCTGAGCTCACTGGCATTCTGAATATCAACAAACCAAAGGCGTGGACCTCCCACGACGTGGTGGCCCGCGTCCGTCGTCTGGCGAGCCAGAAACGAGTTGGCCACGCTGGCACATTGGACCCACTGGCCGAAGGCGTCCTGCCCGTCTTACTTGGTCGCGCCACGCGCCTCGCCGACTACGTCCAATCGGGCCGCAAGACCTACGTGGCGACGGTCCAGCTCGGGGTCGCCACCGAATCCGACGATGCTGAAGGGGCCATCACCTCTCGCGCCGAGGTCCCACCTCTGTCGGAGCCACTGTTGCAGCAAGTCCTTGCCCAGTTCCGCGGTGACGTGCTTCAGACACCGCCGAAGTATTCGGCCCTCAAGGTCGGCGGCCAACGCGCCTACGCCCTGGCGCGCCGTGGCGCCGAGGTCGACCTGGCTCCGCGCCTCGTCACCATCGACGACCTCCACCTCATGAACTACACCGAATCCGTACTCACGCTCGAAGCCACGTGCAGCAAGGGCACCTATATCCGTGCTCTCGCCCGCGATATCGCCCTGGCGCTGAGCACGGTCGGCTACATGGCCTCACTGCTGCGCACGCGCGTCGGCCCTTTCACCCTCGCAGACGCGATCACCCTCGATGACCTCGCCACACGCGGTGTTACCGAGGCACTGCTGCCCGCAAGCATCGCCCTACCTGATGCGCCAAAGGTCACGCTCGAGGAAGATGGCGCACGAAGATTTGCGAATGGTCAGGCGCTGCAGGCAGAGAATCTGCGCGCCACGAGCGTGTGGGTCTACGATCCACTCGGTCGGCTCATCGGCCTGGGAACCGCGCAGGCCGACGTGCTCCGACCCCGAATCGCCCTATGACTCCGCCTGCCATCGTCACCATCGGCAACTTTGACGGCGTCCACCTCGGACATCACAAGCTCATCGATCAAGTCGTCTCCCGCGCGCGCGCACTCGGGCTGGGCAGCTTCGCGATCACCTTCGACCCACATCCCGAGCAGGTGCTGGTACCCGAGCGCAAACTGACGTACCTGTCAACTGCCGAAGAGCGCAAGGAGATCCTTGAGCAGTCAGGCATCGACTCGGTCTGGATCTGTCCGTTCACGCGTGACCTGGCGCGGCTCGAGCCAGAGGAGTTCATGCGCCTGGTCACAGAGCGTCAGCCAATCGCGGAGCTCTGGGTCGGTGCCGACTTTGCTCTTGGCCGCGGTCGCAAAGGCACCATCGCGGTGCTTGCCGAGCTTGGCGCCGCAAGCGGCTGGGGCTTGCATATGGTTGCGCCGTTGGTTCTGGAAGGCCAGGTGGTCAGCAGCACCGCCATCCGCACACTGCTGGCAGCCGGTGCCATCCGCGGCGCGGCCGACCTGCTCGGGCGGGTCTACAGCGTTCCGGGCGAAGTGCGCGGGGACTATCTCCTCGTCGACCCGTTGCGTGCTGTTCCGCGCGCAAGCGTCGCCTATGAGGCGCAGGTGCACCAGGATGGTGCAGTGCACGAGACCGTGGTCAGCGTGGAGCAAGACCCTCCGCGGGTTGCGCTGGACCAGGAGCTGCCGCACCGCCACGGCCCAGCTCGCGTCTACTTCGTCCGCCGCGCCGACTAGTGCTCCCCGTCCGTCTCCTTCTTTCGCTCCTCGACGATTTTCGCCTGCAGATGCGACGGCACAGGGTCATAGTGCGACACCTGCATGGCGTACGTTCCACGCCCTTGCGTCATCGATCGCAGATCGGTGGCGTAGCGCAGCATTTCTGACTGTGGCACCGACGCCTCGATGACGGTGTTCGGCCCATCCGGCGTCATCCCGTGAATATGCGCGCGCCGCGTATTGAGGTCGCCCATGATGTCGCCGGCGAATTCACTGGGCACCGTGACCTCCACGCGCATGACCGGCTCGAGCAGCACCGGGTTTGCCTGACTGAACGCAGCCTTGAAGCCCACTGCGCCCGCTGTCTTGAAGGCCGCTTCAGACGAATCAACCGGGTGGTATTTACCGAACACCAGGGCCGCTCGTACGTCGACAACCGGGTAACCCGCAATAACGCCTTGATCCAGCGTCTCCCGAATGCCTTTTTCTACTGCCGGGATGAACTGCCTCGGCACCACACCGCCGACGATCTTGTCCACAAACTCGAAGCCCTCACCGCGTGAGGTGGGCTCGATCTCGAGATTCACCACGCCGTACTGCCCGTGGCCACCCGACTGCCGCACATGCCGACCTTCGGCGGTGCCCTTGCTGGTGATCGTCTCTCGATAAGCCACTTTTGGCACATCCAGCGTGACATTGACGCCAAACTTGCGCTGTAGCCGCTGTACGGCGACTTCCAGGTGCGAATCACCCAGCCCCGACAGGATCACCTCGTTCGTCGAGGTCTCCCGATGCATCTGCAAACTGGGATCCTCTTCGAGCAACCGAGCCATCGCTGTGGAGAGCTTGTCCACGTCGTTGCGCGACTTCGGGTGCACTGAAGCGAAGTACGCCGCGGGCGGATAGTCAAACCCTGCGAGCGCAATTCCCGCGTCCTTCGTAGAAAGGGTGTCCCCGGTTACCGTCTCCGCCAATTTCGGGATGACGCCAATGTCGCCTGTGACGAGCCGTTGCGTGGGCTCCTGGCTCTTACCTCGGATGTGGAAGACCTGCCCGATGCGCTCGTCCTTGCTCTTGTGCGTGTTCCAGACGTGGCTGTCGGCGGTCAACGTTCCCGAGTACACCCGCACATAGCTCAAGCGGCCGATATTTGGGTCGGAGACCGTTTTGAAGACCAGCGCCGCGAGCTTGTCGCCAATTTCGAGTTCGGAGCCATCCTCGCGCAAGACCTCGACTTCGGTCGGCGCAGGCAGTAGCTGCACGATCGCGTTCATCAGCGACTCGAGCCCGATGGAGCGTGATCCCGCGGACGCCAGGACGGGAAACAGCTTTTGTTCGCGAACTCCCTGGCGAACGGCTTTGACCAACTCCTCGGGAGAGATTTCCTCACCTTCGAGGTACTTGTTGATGAGATCGTCGTCGAGCTCGCAAGCGCTCTCCACAAGCATCTCACGCAACTGATCGACGGTGCCTTGCTCCGCCGCGGGTGTCGCTTCACCACCTTGCTTACCAGCCATGAATGCCTGCCCTTCGAGCAGGTCGACCACGCCACTCAGCTGATCGGCCTTACCGATGGGGAAGGTGAGCGGCACGACGCCCTTGCCGTACCGTTCGCGCAGACTGTCGAGCGAGGCGCGGTAGTCCGCGTTCTCGCGGTCCAGCTTGTTCACCACGATCAGTCGCGGCAGTCTGCTGGTTCGCCTCCATACCGCGTCCGTACCGACCTGCGGCCCCGCGACACCGTCAATGACGATCGTCGCTCCATCGCAGACGCGCGCAGCCTCGGCCACCTCACCGTAGAAATCGGCGTAGCCCGGCGTGTCGAGCAAGTTGACCTTGTGGCCCTCCCACTCCAGCGGCGCCACCGCCAGGCTGACGGACATTTGCCGTCGAAGTTCATCGGGATCGAAGTCGGTGGTGGTGTTGCCGTCTTCGATCGAGCCCATGCGCGTGATGGCCCCCGCGCGAAACAACAGCGCCTCGCTCAGCGTCGTCTTTCCCGCGCCGCCGTGCGAGAACAAACCGACATTACGAAGCTGCGCGGGTGCGTATTCCTTCATTGGACCAATTAGTATACGAACGCCCGACGCATGATCCCCCTGAAGGACTATCCAGGCCCGCGTCGAACGTTCCCCTGGGTCATGCTGACCATCCTCGCGGTCAACATCATCGCCTTCTTGTTCGAGCTAGTCCTCGGATCCGAGCAGCAACTCAACAGTCTCTTCGCGGCCGCGGGCGTCGTGCCCGTCGAATACACGCGGGGCCTGCTGATTGGCCCGCCACCGCCGTTCGGCATCGTCTATTTGACGCTGATCACCAGCATGTTCCTGCATGGCGGCTTGCTGCACATCGCCAGCAACATGCTGTACCTGTTCATCTTCGGCGACAACGTCGAAGATCGCCTCGGCCATCTCAAGTTCCTGATCTTTTACTTTCTCTGCGGCATCATCGCGGGCATCACCCACATCATTGCCAACGCGGGAAGCGACACTCCCAGCATTGGCGCCAGCGGCGCCATCGCGGGTGTCCTCGCGGCCTACCTGCGCCTGTTCCCAAACGCACAGGTACGCACGCTCATCTTTATTGGTCCGCTGATCCTTGTCCCGCGTATCGCCGCCGCGTTCTTGATCGTGTTCTGGTTCATCACCCAGTTCGTCTCGGGCGTGACGTCACTTGGTGCGCCGACCGATACCTCTGGTGGCGTGGCAGTCTGGGCGCACATCGGCGGTTTCATTGCAGGCTTGATCCTGATTCAGTTGATGCGCCCGCGCGCTGCCGAACCGTCGCTCGCGTACTAACGCAAGTTCGCGCGAGTTCATAATGTTAGACTTCGACACCTACGCAGGGCGCAATGCGTCGGAGCAGCGCGCCCGTGCGCGCGTGGCTGTGCCAAGGAGGCGAGTCTTCAGGTGTCCGGTCATAGCAAGTGGGCCCAGATCAAGCGCGCGAAGGGCGCGAATGATGTCAAACGTGGCCAACTGTTCACCAAACTCGGTCGCGAGCTGACCATCGCGGCGCGCGAAGGCGGCGGTGATCCTGACGGCAACGCTCGCTTGCGGATGGCTGTGGACCGTGCGCGTGAGGCAAATATGCCAATGGACACAATCCAGCGTGCGATTCAGCGAGGCGTTGGCGGCGGCGAAGGCTCGGCGCTGGAGGAGGTTACGTACGAGGCATACGGTGCAGGCGGCGCCGCGCTGCTGATCGAGGCGACCACCGACAATCGAAATCGGACGGTGGCCGAAGTACGCGCGACATTGACTCGCGGTGGCGGGTCATTGGGCGAGGCCGGCTCGGTGGCCTGGAACTTCGAGTCGCGCGGGATCATCCTGGCGCAAGCCAAAGACAAGGCTGATCCCGAAGAGCTGGCGCTCAAAGCCATCGACGCGGGCGCGGACGACTTCAGCGTGGATGGGCAGGACGTGGAGATCCTGACCGAGCCGACCCAGGTTGACGAGGTGCGTCGAGCGCTCGAAGCCAGCGGCGCCAGCGTGGCCAGCGCGGAAGTCGCGATGGTGCCCAAGACGCAGCTCGATCTTCCGAACGATCAAACCACCGCCGTCATGCGGTTGGTGGAACGCTTAGAAGACCTCGACGACGTCACTCGCGTATACACGAACGTGCACATTTCCGACGAAGTATTGGCCCAAGCGGCCGCCGGTTGACTAAAGCAGGGATTTCAAAGGGACGTCAGTCCCTTTGACTCCCGGAGGGACCTTTGATTGTGATCGATACAACGCGGAGTCTGGCAGATACTGGCGGCCCTAACGACGGTGGCGACAGCGGCCGCTATTACCATGCCGACCCGTCCTGGTTCGAGGAGAACAACCTGTCCTTTGAAGACGTTGTTCGTGCGCGCATGTGCGATACGTGCCGCGCTCGGATAGGCCAGGAAGTCGAAGAACGCGTACCGGTCTTCGACAAAGCGACCGGCCGCATGCGCTTCGAAGTGCGCCAATCAACGTATGGTAGCGATCCGCTGAAGTGCATCCGTGAGCACTGTGGTCGCGCCAAGAACTACATCCATCGCGATATGCCAACGCTCGAGGCGATCTTTCGCATCTTTCTGGCCAACGCCAACGCGCCGATGACGTTGGACCAGGTGCGCGAGCAGCTCGCCGAATGGTGCCCCGGCGGTGGCTGTCAGTGGCTGCTGCTGCCGTCCGACATGGTCGAGCGCCTGGTGCAGCACGATACGCACTACGGATTGCGGCAAACCGAGCCGGCTGCCGCGTCATAACGACCTCAATCACTGCGTCAGATACGGCGGAAGTCACGCTCGAGGACGTCCGCGCAGCCGCGGAGCGTATCGCCGGCCGTGTCCAACTGACGCCCTGCTGGCACTCGCGCACCTTCTCGGAGCTCAGTGGCGCCAACGTCTGGCTGAAGTACGAGAACCTTCAACGCACAGGGTCCTACAAGATCCGGGGCGCGCTGAACCGCATCCTCACCCTGCCCGCCGAGACACGTGAGAGAGGTGTCATTGCCGCATCAGCAGGCAACCACGCCCAGGGTGTCGCGGTAGCCGCCGAAATGGCCGGCGTGCCCGCGACTATCGTCATGCCCAGTCAGGCGCCACTGGCCAAAGTCGCGGCGACCCGAGGTTATGGCGCCCGAGTCATCCTGTGCGGCGACGTGTTCGATGAGGCGCATGCGGAAGCCCTGCGCATCGCAAAAGAAGAAGGCCTGACGTACGTCCACCCGTTTGATGACGCGATGGTCATGGCTGGCCAGGGCACCGTCGGCGTCGAGATTCTCGCTTCCGTCTCCGACCTGGAGACTCTCGTGGTGCCAATTGGCGGTGGCGGCCTCATCGCGGGCGTCGCGGTGGCTGCGAAGTCGCTGAAGCCGTCGATCCGCGTCTACGGCGTACAGGCAAGCGGCGCCAATGCCACCGCCCTTGCCTTCCACAATCGCTACAGCGCCCCGCTGCAGAACCCGACCACGATCGCGGATGGCCTGCTCACCCGCGCCCCGGGCGAGCACACGCTCCCGCTGATCCGTCGCTACGTGGATGACGTGGTCACCGTCACCGACGAATCGATCGCCGAGACCGTTGTGCTGCTCATGGAACGGGCGAAGACGGTCGCCGAACCCGCGGGTGCTGTGGCGCTGGCGGCCATTCTCTCAGGCGCGGTATCCGTGCGGGATCAAAACTGCTGCGCGGTCATCAGCGGAGGAAACGTCGATCCGAACATGATGGATCGCCTGCTGCAGTTCGGTCTGGGCGCCTCAGGCCGCCACTTGCGCCTGCGAACTGAGCTGACTGACCGCCCCGGCGCCCTGGTTGGTCTCTCAACGGTGATCGCCGAGGAGGGCGCCAACATTTTCGAGGTGGTCCACCACCGTATTGGCTCCTCCCATTCGGTGAACGTGGTGGACCTCTCGCTCACACTTGAAGTGCGCGACCGCGCTCACGGCGAAGCGGTCATCACCGCTCTGCGCGCGAACGGCTACGTGGCGGAACAAATCGAGCCGTTCCGGCACTGATTTCCGTCTAGTGGAGCGAGATGTCGACCCGCTCTTTCGGAGGCGGCGGCGGATTTACCGGCCCAGACTGCGTATACATCGGCCACCAACCCTCTCGATCGCCGTACACCATCCAGCGTTGGATCCCGTGGATGCGGGCATACTCGAGAGTCTCTTCTGGCGAACGAAAAACAATCGGCTCGCCGCGGGACCGTAGGATCGACGGTCCCCCGTCGAGCAAGATCATGCCGTAGCGAGTAGCGCGATCAGACACGGAGGCGAACTATGACACATTCCCCCGACGCCTCTCAAGCCCTTTCCTCAGTTACAATTCGGCGTCCTGGCTAAAGCAGCCAGGATCTAACAACCTAAGGCGACGTAGCCAAGTGGCAAGGCAGTGGTCTGCAAAACCGCGATCGGCGGTTCGAATCCGCCCGTCGCCTCCTAAATTGGGGAGTTAGGCGGCCCTTCGGAGGGGGCCGCGGTGTTCGCGCTCTGCGTGATGTCGGCGGTAACGGGCACGGGCGACGTCGCCAAAGAGCTGGTTAACGGGGCGCAGATACTGGGTTCCATCCAGCTCTGAGTTGGACAGTATCGGTCACGACCTGCTCGGCCTGAAGGCCGCTTGACGATAAGCCCGCTTAGGTACGCGCGCCGACTGCCGTGCCGTTTTCGACCGCGCGTGTCTCCGCGGAGCGGTCCGCCGCGATACGAGGCACAGGATTCAGGTCTACGACCTTGAGCGCCGGGCGCTCGAGCAAGTCTGCGTACACCTGCTCGTAGGCCGTGGCCATCGCGGTCGGCGAGAAGCGACTCTCCGCATCCTGGCGGCAAACGTTGCGATCGATGGTCCACAGTCGATCGATACTCGCCGCCAGTTCGTCTTCGTTATCCACGACAAAGCCCGTAAGACCGTCACGAACCACCTCGGGAACGCTGCCGTTGTGCAGGGCCAGCACCGGTGTGCCGCATGCCAGCGCTTCCACCATGACCAGTCCAAACGGCTCTGGCCAGCGAATTGGAAACAGCAAGGCGGCCGCGTTGCCGAGGAACTCGTCCTTTTCCGAGCCGCCAATCTCCCCCACCAGCTCAACGTCTGGCCCCAACAGCGGACGGACTACATCAGTCCAGTACACGGCGTCGCCTCGCGCGTTGACGTCATGTGCCGTGGCCAGTGGCATGCGCGCAGCCACCTTTAGCGGCATGCCCGCACGTCGCGCCACGCGGATAGCGGTGTCCAGGCCTTTGTCGGGCGAAACGCGCCCCAGGAAGGCGAGATAGTCACCGCTGTGGGGGTTAAAGTGAAAATCATCCAACTGGATCCCGTGATGCACAGTTGCCACAAAGTTTGCCCAGTCGACCGGCCGCCGTTGCGCATTGCTGATCGAGACAAGCGGCACATCAGCAAACTCGCAGAGCACTTCGCGTACTTCCTGGATATCCAATCGACCGTGCAGCGTGGTGACGACGGGAACGTGCGACTGCCGCGCGACCGCGAAGCCAAGGTGATCGATATGGCTGTGCACCACGTCGAACTCATGGAGCTGCCGCTGCAGCTTTCCCACGACCACGGACCAGACGGGCATGACGTCCCGCGCAGGCTGGCGATGCCAGACGGCCTGCTCACACGTAGGCACCAAGCGTGCGGACGTGTGCGAGTCGCCTGAGGCAAACAGCGTGACTTCATGTCCGCGGCGTACGAGCTCCTCCGTCAAGGTGTGAATGACGCGTTCAGTCCCGCCGTAGCGTGCGGGTGGCACTGCCTCCAGCGGTGGCGCGAGTTGGGCTATACGCATTGGGGTCGCTTTCTCTCTCTACTTCCCGACCGGACCCTCTCGCGACCGCGACTGGCGGCACGAGTTCGAGTCCGGCGATACATAAGCTAACGACTCCCTAGTTCGCAGGCGGCGTGCCCGACTCTTATGTTCATCGCTCCCATCCCCGCTGTCACTGTCGAGGGCATCCGCCTGGATCGTCTGGTAGGGGTGCTCTGCGAGATTGGCGGGGTCGAGCGACTGGCGGACCTCGGAACGAACGGTCCATTACTGGCCTCCGCTGGAACGGAAAGCCTGTTCCATTGCCTGTTCGGACGCGACGCGCTGCGGATGGCCCTGGACCTGCTGGACGACTTTCCAGCCGTTGCGCGCAGCACCCTGGTGGAACTGGCCAGTTTGCAAGGTGTCGTTCTCAACTCGCGTTCGGAAGAGGAACCCGGCCGAATCCTGCATGAGTCCCGAGTCCCCGATGATCCACACGCGCTACGGCTGGCCCAGACCGATTGGAGCTTTCCCTACTACGGCAGCGTGGACGCCACGCCGCAATGGGTGAACCTCCTCGGTGCGTACTGTGAACGCTGCGGGCCCGATGTGCTCGACGTGCCACTGACCGACCGCGCATCGAATTCGATTACCCTGCGCGACAGTCTTGCATCCGCGGTGGCGTGGATCATCGGCCGTTTGGATAGTCTTGAGGCAGGTGGTTTCCTCTGGGTACGGCGGGCCAACCCGAACGGCATCGCCAACCAGGTGTGGGAAGACTCGTACGACGCCTACTACCAGGCGGATGGCACGCTGTTCGATGCCAGCCGGCCATTTGCCCCAGTTGCGGTACAGGGTTATGCGTACGACGCGTTATTGATCGGCGCCGACCTGCTGGGGAACGAGTGGCTGCGCAGCCGTGCGCGGCAGCTGCGCGAAAGCGTGCTTGCCGCATTCTGGCAGGCCGACTTGCGGACATTCGCACTTGCGCTGACGTTTGAACGTCCCGGTGACGCGATTGCGGCGCGCGTAGTTGGCTCTGACCCGGGCCACCTGCTGGCGACTCGGCTTCTGGATGGTGACGACGTTTCCGTACTTCGGAGGGTGCTCATCGAGCGACTTCTCGAGGCAGATCTGCTCAGCTGCGCTGGTATTCGCACCAAGTCCACCACCGCCGCGCGCTTCAGCCCAGGCGGGTACCACAACGGCTCGTCCTGGCCAATGGACACGGGCGTCATCGCCGATGGCTTACGACGGCACGGCGCCGCTCGCGCGGCCACGGATCTCGAGGACCGCATCCTTTCGGCCTGCAGGGAAATTGGCGCCTTCCCCGAGTTCCTGCGCGGCGATCTGGATGGGGTCATACGCGTCAACGAGACCGTGGTGGAGACTTTCGCGGACGGCCAGCCACGCCGGCTCGAGCAGCCGCCGCAGATGGACCAGGGCTGGACTGCCACGCGGGTGTGGCGGATCTTGCGCCAACGCAACCTCGTAGCCCTCGCGTGAACATGTAAGTTCGAGATGGTGAGCGCGCGGCTCCTTCTGGCAGGCACGCACAGTTCCGTCGGCAAAACGACCGTCACACTCGGGCTGCTCGCCGCGCTCAGGACCCGCGGGCGCCGTCCTGCGCCATTCAAAGCGGGCCCGGACTACATCGATCCCAGTTTGCATGCACTCGCGGCGGGCCGACCCTCGCGCAATCTCGACGTCTGGCTGCTTGACGACGCCGCCTTACGCGGCGTCTTCGCGCGTGGCATGCGTGAAGCCGACCTGGCGGTGATCGAAGGCGTCATGGGGCTCTACGACGGGATCGGCGCCACCCAACAGGGCAGCACCGCCGAGTTGGCGCGCACGCTCCAGTGCCCGGTCATTCTGGTGTTAGACGTCGCGGCCATGAGCGGCACGGCGGCGGCGCTGGTTCTGGGTTGCTGCGCTATGCAGCCCGGCGTGGATCTGCGAGGCGTGATTCTGAATCGAGTTGGCAGCGCCGGCCATCTGCAGGCGACCGCTGATGCGATCCGCGCTGCAACCGGGCTGCCGGTTCTTGGCAGCCTGCCCATGGATCCCGAAGTTGCGGTTCCAGAACGCCACCTTGGCCTCGTGCCCGCGTCCGAACACGCCATGTCAACGCGTGCGCTGGAGCGTCTTGCGGCCCTAGTCGATGAGCGGTTCGATCTCGAGGCGCTGTGGCGGATCGCGCATGAGGCGCCAGACCTGACCACCAATGCGGTGCAATCGCAGCCGGTTGCCAATGGCGCGCCGCGCATCGCTGTGGCGCAGGATCGCGCTTTCGGCTTCTACTACCAGGACACCATCGATCTGCTGCGCGACTGCGGCGCTGAGGTCGTTCCGTTTTCGCCGCTGGATGATGTGGCGCTGCCGTCAGATGCGCGAGGCGTTTACATCGGTGGCGGATTTCCTGAGCTCTACGCCCGCGAGCTGGCCGCCAACCAGCCCATGCGCACTGCCATTCGCGGGCATGTCGCGCGCGAGATGCCGCTCTATGCCGAATGCGGCGGCCTGATGGCGCTGGGCCAGACGTTGACCACGTTTGAAGGTGAGACCCTGCCGATGTTTGGGGTGCTGCCCGCGGCTTCGCGAATGCAGCGCCGAACCCTGACGATCGGTTATCGGGAGGTCGAGTCGCTGCGTTCTTCGCCACTCATGCCGAAAGGCATGCGAGTGCGCGGCCACGAATTCCACTGGTCTGTAGCCAACGCGCCGACTGCCCAGGTCGCCGCGTACCGCCTGTCAGACAGCGATGCCTTGGAAGGCTTTTGCATTGGTTCCACCTTGGCGTCCTACATCCACTTGAACTTCGCAGGCACGCCCGCTCTAGCCAGGAGCTTCGTCACCGCCTGCGACCGCGTGCTACGCTGACCCGTCGTGCCGGCGTTGGGGGCCGTCGATCTCGGGCTGAGCTTGTTCTATTCTGCGCTGCTCATCACGGTGATCGTGCTCAGCTACGTCTCGCTCGCTCGACGTAATTCGCGCCATTGACGCCAACTCGCGCCTCGAAGCGAGCTAAGGACCGTCATGACCCCGCGAGCCGTGATCAGCAGGACCAGCGGCTCGATGCCCCAGCGGTGCCTTCCCTCGACATACGCCAGCGCGTGCGCCACCGCCAGCAGCAGCCCGACCGAGACGATCATCGACAGCAGGTTGCGTTCATCCGACGTACCGTTGCGCAAAATCCCCGCCGCGCCAATCGCCGCGAATGCGAAGATTACCAGCGCGTAGACCTGGTACGCCGCTAGCCAGGTGCTGGGGTACAGCACGCCTGCCTGTTGCGGCAGCCACCAGAAATAGAAGAACTTGCGCACGACAAGACTTGCGAACTGGTCGGGCGACTGCTGGATGAACTCCAACGTCTCTTCGGCGAACATGTTGTTGACCTGGAGCTCGTCGGACTGGAAGATGCGCGCGCGTAGCGTGGGTGAGGCGACGTCGAACACCGTTATGCCAGGGGCGACGAATCCCGAACCTGTGGCCGCGGCGTTATTGCCCTTCCACACGTCCTCGAAACTGGTCGAAATGAGCAGCGGTTCACCAAGGCGCGCCCAGTTCCGAACAACCCACGGCATCCCGACGACAACCGCGATCGCAACTGCCGCGGCCAGGTACCGTCCATTTGCCCGCCGGTTGATCCAACGCAGCGACCAGGTACCGACGCCTGCGAAGAAGTAGGTCGGCCGGCTCATGAGATTGAGCCCCAGCGTGAGCCCGGCCATGAGGCTGCCGCGTTTCGTCCACTGCCGCTGCAAGCTCCAATACGTGAGCAACGAGAGCAGCAAGACGTCGAGCCCGAGCGGATGCAACTTCAAGGTGTACGCAAGCAACCCTGGATGAAGTGCAGCCAGTACCGCGCCAAGCGACGCGCGCTGCCATCCAAATGGCCGCTCGGCAATGACGTACAGCACCGGAGCCGCAAGTGAGGCGATTACCGCCTGAAGTACTGCAAGTGCCAATGGAATGTGGCCGATCGCGGCGTAGACGGCACCTGCCAGGAACGAATACAAGTTGCCGTCACCAAAGGCCAGCACATCGTGGCCGAACCGCGTGATCACATAGCCGTTGCCGCTGGCAATATTTCCCGCCAGCGTCTCGTACTCCCAGGTTTGGAGATCATCCGAGCGAAATGCCAGGATCAGCAACCGCGCAAGCAGTGCTAGCCCAAAGATGCTCGTGACGATCAACGGACGCCGGGGCACAATGCGTAAACGTGATTGTGACCTGTGCTCCGATCACAAGAGCAGCACGTGATCGAAGGAGACTCTAAGGATCGCACTTCGGGGCCATCGCGGACGTTGTCGCTGCTCTATGCGTCCGCGTCGGTGGGCACGGGCGCCTTTTACGCATTCAACAACTTTGTTCTCCCGCCCATTCTGAAGTCGTTCGGGGCGCCTGATCTCTTGATCGGTTTGCTGTCCAGTACGCGCAGCATTGAAGGCGCCGTTATTCAGCCAACAATTGGGGCGCTATCCGACCGCGTTTGGACGCCCGTGGGGCGCCGACGTCCGTTCATGTTGGTTGGCATTCCGCTTTCGGCGGTGTTTTTCATCGCGGGCGCGTTCGTCTCGAGTTTGTTGCCGCTCGCAATCGTGATCTTTCTGTTTTCTATTTTCTTCAATGTTGCGGTTGACCCGTACACGGCGTTGCTCGCCGACATCGTGCCGCTCGAGCATCGTGGTTGGCTGTCGGGGCTGAGCACAGGCGTGCAGCTGGTGAGCTCAGTGGCGTTCTTGCTCGTGATCTATCTCGCGACTGCCTCGGGCGCCGCCGTACCCCTGTGGACGTACGTCATCGTTGCTGCCGTGCTGTTAGTGAGTTTCGGCGTGACCGTCGTCGGCGTTCGCGAGCCTGTGACCGTGTCTGAGCGTGAGCACGTACCGCTGCGTGCGTACGTCGATGCGGTGCTGGAGCACCGCCAAGCGGTGCGGTATCTCGGCACGTTGTTCGTCTACCAGTTTGGCCTGAACGCGATCCTGCCGTACCTGGTTCTGTTCGTCGTGGAGGACATCCACCAGACCAACCAGGTCGCCTTCGGTCTCTCGGCCGCGCTGCTGGTGGTCACCGCGGTTGGAGCGATCGTGTTCGGCCGCCTCGCGGACCATATCGGCACGCGCAGCGTGATGGCCATCGGCTGGTCGCTGTTGGCCGTGAGCGCGATCGCTGGCGTGGTGGTGATAGACCTGCCGCAGACCACGGCGGTTGTGCTGGTGGCCGGCGTCGGCAACGGCGCCGCCACCGCGGTCAGCTGGCCGCTGCTGACCGCGCTGATTCCTCCCGAAAAAACGGGCGTTTTCGCGGGACTGAAAGCGGCCGCCGAGTCGGTCGCAATTCCATTGTCCGTGGTGGTGGCCGCCGAGGTTTTTCTCCCGCGCTTCGGCTACCGCGGCATCTTCGCGATGCTCGCCATCACTATCGTGCTCGCGCTAGTGCTGCTGCTGCGCTTCGTGCGCGTGCCGAGACCTATACTCACACCCACTGTTGCCTGACCCGCCGGGGTGGCGAAACTGGACAGACGCGGCGGACTTAAAATCCGCGGCCCCAAAAGGGCATAGGGGTTCGAATCCCCTCCCCGGCACTCAGGACGGTCAGGATGCCGAGCACCAGGATGCCAGCGGAGATTTCTAGTGAGGTGCGGGCACCGGGGACGAAGCCGTTGGTGGCGGCGATCAGGGAGCCGAACAGGGCCACGCCGATCACGCTGCCGGTTTGACGCATCGAGTTCAGCACACCTGAGGCGATGCCCGAGTGCTGCTTATCCGCGCTGCCTAGCAGCGACGACGTGAGCGGCGGGACCAAGAGGCCCAGTCCGAAGCCGATCGCTAGCATCTGCGGGCCGATCATCAAGTACGGGGTGCCCGGCTGTAGGTCCAGCAGCGCCAGAAAACCAACTAGCGCAATCGCCTGACCAAGAACGATGGTTGGCACCGCGCCGAGTCGCTCGGCGATGCGCGGTGCAATCAGGTTGGCCGGCAGCACCATCGCCATCATTGGAAAAAACGCCAGCCCAGTCGAGAGTGGCGACCACTGATCAACCTGCTGGAAGTACAGGCTGAGCACGAAGATCAGCCCATAAAACGTGATGTTGACGAGCAGGCCATTCGCCGCCGTCACGCTGAACATCGGGCGGCGGAACAGCTGGAGCGGCAGCATCGGGTCGCGACTGCGCTGCTCGATACCAACGAACAGCGCCGCGGCGATCGCACTGAGCACGAACCCGCCAAGCACGAGCGGATCACGCCAGCCAAGTGCGCCGCCGCCAATCAGTGCCGCTGCCAGACTACCCAGGGCAACCACTGCCGTGAACTGACCAATCAGATCCAGACCATGTCGCAGATCGGCAGGTGTTTCGCGCGCATACCGCCACGCCAACAACAAAGCGATGACGGAAAGCGGCACGTTGACCAGAAAGATGCTGCGCCAGCCCACCCATGCGATCAGCACGCCGCCAACCACCGGACCAGCCGTGAGAGCCAGGCTCGCGCCAGCAAGCCATATTCCAACGGCGCGCCCGCGCGCCCGAGCGTCGGGGAACGTGTGATTAACCAGCGCCAACGAGTTCGGCACCAGGATGGCGGCCGCCAGGCCCTGAACCGAGCGTGCGCCAATGAGCACGCCTAACGAGGGCGCCAGCGCGCATGCCAGAGACGCAACGCCAAACACAGCGAAACCAGCCATGAACATGCGCCGCGCGCCGATGCGGTCGCCGAGGGCGCCGGCCGTCAGGATTACGGCCGCGAACGTCAGCGTGTAGGCGCTCACGATCCATTGCAGACCTGAGACAGCTCCGCCGTAGCTCGCGGCGATGCTGTTCAGAGCCACGTTGACGATGGTGACGTCGAGTTGAACTACTCCGTAGCCGAGGCTGAGTGAAAACAAGGTCAACCAGGCAGAAACACTTGAACGCATCATCACAGGACCAAAGTCATGCCCTTTCAGGACGTCAGTCCCCCAAATGGGGGGTAAGGACCGCTTATAAGCGGGTCGATTCTGGACATAGGCCCGCGCACTGCGGGGCCAGAGTTGAGATAAAGCTTCTGAGGAGATGCTTTCGACATGCAGCTGTTGCAGCAGACTCGGGACCGGGCGCAGGGCCTGGTCGAATACGGCCTGATCATTGCCCTCGTCGCCGTCCTGGCTATCGCGGGTCTCGTCATCTTCGGACCAGCGGTGAGCAGCCTGCTCAGCAAGCTGGGCGGCTCGGTCTAAGACCGGTCGACTAACGAGCTATAGGCGCCCGTATCGTCTTCGGACGGTGCGGGCGCTTTTGCATTTAAACCGCAGTTCTCCGCGGCCGGTTGCAACAGGACACAGAAAGGCCCGCACCGTCCGAAGACAATGCGGGCCCGAAATGTTTGCTGGACGAGCTGCTAGGGTGCGATGTTGGCTGAAACCGTGTGTGACAGCGTCGACATCATGGAGCTCACGGTGTTTCCGAATATCAGCAATCCGAAGATCGCCACCACGGCGACCAGCGCGAGCAACAGCCCGAACTCCACGAGCCCCTGCCCTCGATCATGATGCGTTCGATCCACCTGCATGGGTTGCCTCTGAGGAAATACGCACGTCGGCCCTCAAAGGACCCGGCCTTCTAGGGGCGATTTAGGGTCCCCTAGGTGGGGGGTTCTAGCGGGATGCGGACCGTGAACGTGCTGCCCCTGCCGGCCACGCTCTCGGCCGAGAGGGTGCCGCCATGGCGCTGGACGATCCGCTGTGCATTGGCCAGGCCGATCCCCGTGCCACTGATGTGGCCGACCACGTTCGTGCCCCGTCGGAATGGCTCGAAAATGTGCGGGAGGTCCTCGGCGGGAATGCCCACGCCGGGATCGCGGACCTGAATTGAGGCCCAGCCGTCATTCTGGTGCACCGAGACCGAAATGCAGCCGCCGCGCGGGCTGTATTTGATCGCGTTGCCGACCAGGTTGTGGAGTACCCGCTCCAGCCGCGGCACGTCAAAGACACCAGTGATCGATTCGGGTGCTACGTCGAATTGGAAGCTATGCCGATGGGTGCTCTGCTGCTGCTCGTCGACGACGTCGCGCAGCACGGCCACGAGGTCCGCGTGTTTGACCGTCAGCTCGAGGTCGTCCGGCGTCCGGACGGTGGCAACTTCGAGCAGCTCATCGATCCAGCGCGCCATACGTGTCGCGGCGCGATCGATCTGGTCGACGCTCCCCGCCAGTCGCTCGTCCACTCTGCGCCGCAACATCTGCGCCTGCAGTTTGATCACCGTCACCGGCGTGCGCAGGTCGTGCGTAACGCCAGCGAGCATGCCGTCGCGCAGCTGGACGGATCGCGCCAGCTCCTGCGCGGTTCGTTCGAGCTCCACGTTGCGAGAGGCGATTTGCGCGCTCAGCGCGCGCTCACGCTGCGCGACCACCTCTGCTGTGCGCGTCATCAAAAAGGCCACCGCGCTCGAGGTGATCAGAAAGAGCAGCGTGTAAAAGGCCGCGTCGGTGAGGTGGCGCGGCGCATAAACGATCGCGTTGGTCGCGATCAGCTGCAGCCGACTTACGAGCACGGCGAGGCCGGCAAACGCCGACAACGTCCAGGCGCCGCGCCGACCATGCGTCGCCGCGGCTGCCACGACGAACAGCAAATACACCGAGTCGTAGTACGCGTCGTGCAGAAAGGCGTGGTAGCTGACAAGGATCATGTAGACCAGCAGGCAGTCCAGTGCGCGCAGAAACAGCTGGATGCGCAGCAAAAGTCGGGGCCTGAATCGCAGCAGCAGGGCCACCCACGCAAACGACGCTGCGACGGCCACGGCAATCGATGCTGCGTAACCTGCGGCGGACGGTCCCGACGACGCAAGCACCAGAAGCGGTGTCAACAGGAAGCTCAGCCGCAGCCACTGCAGGAGCGTCTCGAACTCGAGCCGCTCTCGCGCGCCCAGGATCTCGTTAGAGCGTGTTACCGTTTCAGCCAAGTACTACAGGAGGCTGATCAAGCCGGATGGATCGTGCGACCTTCTTTGCCATCATGGGCGCATTTCCGACGGGTGTCGGCATTGTCACTGCCATGGACGAGCAGAACGAGCCGCGGGGGCTGACGTCCAACGCGCTCTGCAGCGTCTCGGCCACACCGCCGCTGATGCTGGTCTGCGTCGACAAGAACAGCAACACGCTGCCCGCGCTGCGTCACTCAAAGAAGTTCGTCGTCAACTATCTGTCAGCGGGTCGGGGCGACCTCGCAAATATGTTCGCGTCGAAAGAGCCAGACAAGTTTCAGAATGTATCCTGGCGCCCCGCCAGCAACGGTATGCCCTGGCTGCATACCGACACCATCGCACATGCCGTGTGCAACATCTCACAGGAGCTCGACGCGGGCGATCACCTGATCTTCCTCGCCGAGGTCACGGACGGTTCGCCACCCGCCCCTGGAACCCACCCGCTGATGTACTTCAGGCGTACCTACGGGACCTGGCACGATTAGGTCTTCGCCGTCCTGAGCACCTCGAGCGTTGCATGGATCTGCGACGCGTGGTCTTCGGCGTGACGCACCACGAAACGCTCGACCAGTTCAGCGGCTGTGACCTGGCCGCCACGTACGTGCGGGCCCGCTGCGCGCCATCCTTCCTCGGGAATGGCGCGCAACGTGGCAACGCACTGGTTCAGTGCGGTGCGGATGCGTGGCACCGTGGCACCAAGCGAATCGTTCCGGTGTTGCTCAATAGCACCCAGGCGGTCGGGGTCTTCATGGGTGCGACCAACTTGCTTGCCTGGTGATGCCGCCAGGTCGGCTGCCTCATGCGCCCAGAACGGCAGTAGCTCGGCGAGATGCGCGAGCGTGCTCATCACTGGCCATTCCCCCTGGCTCGGCTCGCGATACAGCACGTCTCGCGGGAGTGTTTCCACCTCGTCCAGGAGCTTTTCGACTGTGCGCTCCACCCGGGCGATGAGTTCCTCGGCCGTCATGGCTGCTGAGTGTAGCCGGAATGCCTGTGACCTCTTTGAAGCAGTCTGAGTCATTGCCTACACTCAAGAGCGGCGGGTTGTGTGATGGAAAACGAGGAGCTCGCAGCACTTCGTGCCACGCTGCTGGCAGCCCAACGCCAGCCGTTGGCGGTCAAGGTTCGCCAGGCGCGGCTGAGCGCGCTGCTGGCCGATGGGGACGAGCTGCTTCCCTACGTGCTATCGCGATCCTGCAGCGATCCGCGGGACAGAACGCTGGATCGCGAGGAGCTTCCGCAGTTACGCCTGCTTGAAGGCGGAGTTGATGCGCCGCGCGTGGCACGCCAGCGCCGGCCGCTGGCGCACGAACCCATTCCCACGCGCCCGAGCCGACTCGCCGCGGTCCTCGCCGTGCTGATCGTGCTGTGCCTCCTCAGCCAGATGCTGGGGATGGTGCTCATCCACTGGCGCTAGGAACGCGGCCGACCGCCCGCTGACAAGGTCCGGTGTGGCTTGCCGCGTTCCTCGCGCAAATCTGTCACAGAAGTTCAGCCGACTGCGGCTCGGGAAGCAAAGGGGCTTGTCGGCCGAACTTCTAGGGGCGGACGCCGAGTCGTCCCAGGATCCAGTCCTTTTCTGACTGATCCAACGAGATCTTCACGTTCTGGCTACTGCGTTGGCCGGTGAGCCAGTCGCTGAATGCTTTCTGGCGCAGGCTCGTGAGCTGGTCGGCTGGCACCGCGCGGGCGGGGTCCGTCTCGATCACCTGGACAATGTGGTAGCCGGCCGAGTCCTGGATCACGCTGCTCAACTGGCCTGGCTGCAAGCTGAAGGCGGCGTCCTCGATCGGTTTGGACGACTGCATGCCTTTTGCAAACCAGCCCATGTCGCCGCCATTGGCCTTGGTGGCCGTATCGGTCGAGTTCGCCGAAGCTAGTGCCGCGAAGTCGGCGCCATTCTGCAACTGTCCGAGCAGATCGTTGGCCTGGTCAGAGGTGGCGACGACAATCTGCCGCGCGTGCACCTGCGGCTGCGTATCGGGGACCTGATCCTGACCCACCGCGGCCTGCACCTTGTCCTGCAATAAACTGCGCTCGAGCTGCGTGCGCAGATCGGCTTCGCTGAGGCTGTTCTTGTCGAGGAATTGCTGGACCGCGGAACCGTAGGCTGATTCCTCGAGCGTCGGCACAGGCGTCGGTGTCGTCGCGGGTGCGACCGTCGGCACCGCGGTGGGGACGGCCGGGGTCAACGACGTCAAAGCAGCGCCGCCTTCGCTGGTGGGGCTTGCCTCAGGCGTCGCGGTTGGCTCCTCGGTGGGCGCGGGATTTTGGGAAGCCTGAAACTGCGCGACGGTCTCACGTTCCTTGTCGTCTACCTCGGCCGGCGTCACGCTGATTCCGCGGCGAGCGGCCTCCTGCTGAATGAGGTGCACGTCGATCAGGTCGTTGAGCACCTGGTCTGGCATGCTGCGCTTCTGCTGAGTGAGATAGTCGGAGACCTGCTGATCGGACGCTCCACCAAATTGCTTCGCCTGGGCATCCAGCGCCTGCGACTGTGGCCGAATCTCATCGAGCAACTGCGTGGCAGTAATCGAGTCGGGCCCCACCTGCGCCACAACCTGGTTCGCGCGGTACACGTTGTCGTAGAGCAGACCGCCGGCGAAGATCAGCGCCACGACCACCACCAGCGCCGCGACGGCGATGTAAAGCAGGCGCTGCTGGTGCTGCTCGCGCCGCCATCGCGATTGTTGTCGCCGGCTCGGAGCAGCGGCCGCGGCGCGCACCGTGGCGCTCTTGCTCTCACGGGCGCCGCGCACCCGCCGTGTGCTCGACGGCGGGCTGTTGCGAACCGTCGGTGGATCAGGAAACACGACTAGGTAGTGGCTGTTTCCTCGGCTACGGCGACGGGGGCGGGTTCAGGCGACTCAGGCGCTGGCTCCGGTGCAGGAATAGCAGCACTAGCTGGCGCCGTGGCGTCGCTGGCTTCAGCTGTGCCGTCCGTTGTCGGCTCGGCGCCGTCGATCTCAGGCGGCCGTGGCCGGGCACCGCGGAATGGCGGCGTGCCAGGCTCGCGGACCACCACGCCTGTTACACGGATGTGTTCGGCTGTGAAGGGCAGCAGAGCGAGTTGGCGCGCACGCTTCAGCGCGACGTTCAGCGAGCGTTGGTGGGCAGCGCATGTGCCTGTCTTGCGTCGCGGCTCGATCTTGCCGCGTTCTGACAAGAATCGGCGCAGGCGGCCAAGGTCCTTGTAGTCCACCTCTTTGATCTTGTCGACGCAAAACTGGCAGACCTTGCGACGCGGAGTGAACTTGCGGCCACCGCCGCTGAACTCGCCAGGGCGGCGGCGCGCTGGCCCAGACCCCGAACGAAGGCCGGATGTGCTCGGCGCACCAGTTGTCGCAGGCGCCGCTGGAGTGGTCATCACCATAAGGTTGAGCAGGTCCTTTCTCTGGGTTGCAGCTCCAGGTCAGAGACAGGAGCAGAAAGGTCGGCAGAGTATACCGTTGGAACTAGAACGGCAGGTCCTCCAGGTCGGCCGCTTCCTCCTTCGGCGCGCCACGTGAGGCGAAGGTCGGTGCTGGAGCAGCCGCTTCGAACTCGCCCGCACTGGAGAAGTCACCGTCACGTTGGCGTGTGTCGAGCGGGATCACTTCGTTTGCCACGACGTCTAGTGAAAACCCCTTTTGTCCGGTCTGGGTCTCGTACTGACGCGACTCGAGGCGACCCTCAACATAAATACGTGTGCCTTTGGTGACGCGCTCGGCGAGTGTTTCAGCCTGACGGCCAAACACCGTCACACTGAACCATTCGGTGTGATCCGCCCATTCACCATCGCGCTCGCGACGTCGTGTTGTGGCCGCCACACTGAAGCGCGTGACCGGCCGACCGTCCTGCGTGTACCGCTTCTCGGGATCGCGACCCAGATTGCCAATGACGATCACCTTGCACAGACCGGCCATGACGCTTCCGGGCCTCCCTGACTGATTTTGTATTCGCTATTCGCGAGCGGCCGTCGCGGTGGCCACCGCCGTGGCGGCAGTCGGCAACCCTTCGGCGCGCACGAGTAGGTGTCGAATCACGCTCTCGGTCAATTTCAAAGCGCGCTCAATTTCGGCCGCCGCGTTAGGCGGTAGTTGAAATCGGCTCAGAATGTACACGCCATCGCGAAATCGGCCAATGGGGTAGGCCAGGCGCCGGCGTCCCCAGTTGTCCACCTTTTCGAGGGTGCCCCCGCGTTGGGTGACCATGTTCTGGATACGCGTGTTCAGCGCCTCGATAGCGGTGTCGTCTAGATTCGGGTCGAGTACGACCATTAACTCATAGTCGCGCAATTGGAAGTCCCTTCCTATGGCTTCGTAGCCCCGCGAACTGGGGGCAGAAAGGAATGGGGCAGTATACCCCTGGGCCTATTGCCAGCCGTAGCGCTCCTCGGCCCAGGGGTCGCCGCGCATGTGGTAGCCGTACTGCTCCCAGAAGCCCGGGCGGTCGCCCGCCATGAACTCGAAGCCGCGAACCCACTTGGCGCTTTTCCAGAAGTACAGGTGCGGCACGAATAGCCGCAGCGGCCAACCGTGCTCGGCCGGAATCGGCTCACCGTTGCGTGTATCGACGAGCATGTTTTCGTCCCGCAAGAAGTCGTCGAGGCTCAGGTTGGTGGTGTAGCCATGTTCACCGTGCACCATCACGTGGGTTGCCTCGGGCTTGAGCTCAACCAGCTTCATCACTTCTGAAACAGGCACGCCCTCCCAGGTGCTGTCTAAGAGGGACCACCGCGTTACGCAGTGGACGTCCGATGCCACCGTTTTGCGGGGCAGCGCTTTCACGTGGTCGTAGGTCAGCGTGCGCGGCTCGACGACGAGACCGTCCAGCGTGAATGTCCAGGTCGCGAGATCCACCTTCGGCACACTCCCGTAGTGCAATACGGGCCACTTCTCGGTGAGGTACTGACCTGGCGGAAGACGCTCCGCGACGGCGCGTTCGCGCTCATTCAACTGACGCCGCAAGAAGTTGAATCCCATGGTCGGCTAGCTCGGGCAGTCTACCGTGGCTGCGTTATGCTTGTGCCGATTTCCGGGCAGGCACTCGAGGCAACACCAGGCTTTGACAGCGCAAGATACTTCGGCTGACGTGCTGATCGAACCCGTCAAGCGAAGTCGGATCTACGAGCGCATCGTCGAGCAGATTCGCGCACTGATTCGCGAAGGTCGCTGGGCGCCAGGCGACCAGATCCCACCCGAACGCGAGCTTGCCGAACGCTTCCGTGTATCACGTACGTCGGTTCGCGAAGCCCTGCGCGCGCTAGAGATGCAAGGCGTCATCGACAGCCGTCAGGGTGGTGGCACATTCGTGCGCACCGCTGATACCGAGGCGCTGGTACCGCCCTTGGCGGCGGCGATTCTGCGCGGGCGGCAGGAGCTGGCAGAGGTGCTCGAGGTGCGCGAGCTGATCGAGCCAGGGATCGCGCGCGGTGCGGCTCAGCGCGCAAGTGCGGAGCACATTGCGCAGCTCGAATCGTTGTTGGAACGCCAGCGCCACTGCATTCTGGAAGGCCGCCCGTTTGTGGACGAGGACACCGCGTTCCACTACACGCTGGCGCAAGCCGCCGATAACCACATCCTGCTACGGCTGCACAACCTCATCCTGGACCTGCTGCGCGAGTCACGCCAGAGCTATCTGCATGTGCCCGATCGGCCGCAGCTCAGCCTGCGCGGACACGAGGCGATCCTCAGCGCGATCAAGGCGCACGATCCGCAGGCGGCGTACGACGCCTCGCTCGAGCACATCACACTCGTGCGGGACGGCATCCTGCGCGCGCTCGAAACCGAAGCCGCCAAGTAGCAGTAAACGAGAACCAGGAGGGATCCTGGACCCCTGAAGTTACTTATCGTTGAAGCGCGGCGGGCGCTTTTCGCGAAACGCGGCCAGGCCTTCGGCGAAGTTGGCATCGCGCGAGGCAATGGTCTGGTAGGCGGCCTCCATCTCCAGCACGCGCTCGATTGGTAGCTCGTGAGCCTGGTTCACCGCGCGTTTGACGAGTGCGACGGCTTTTCGCGGTGCAGTGGCCAAGCGGCTCGCGAGCTCTTGCGCGTGCGAGACCACCTGGTCGTCAGGCACGACCTTGTTCAGCAAGCCCAACTCGTAGGCTTCGGTCGCGCCAATCGGATCGCCGGTCCAGGCGAGCTCCAGGGTTTTCGCCGGTCCGATGAGACGCGGAAGGAAGTAAGTCAGACCCGCGTCAGGGACCAGGCCGATACGGATAAACGCCACGACCAGACGCGCCGACGAAGCCGCAAAGCGCAGGTCGCACGCGAGCGCGAGGCTCAGTCCAGCACCAGCCGCAACGCCGTTTATCGCGGCGAGGACCGGCTTCTCGAGAGTGTGCAAGCGCGTGATCAGCGGATTGAACGTCGAACGCAGGTGCTCACCCGCTTCCAGTTCCGTGCTGAACTCGCTGATGTCCGCGCCCGAGCAGAAGCCGCTTCCAGCCCCAGTCAGCACCACGGCGCGAACTGCATCGTCGCGTTCAGCCGCGCGAACGGCCTGGCTGAGCTCGCGCAGCATCTCGGCCGAGAGCGCATTGAGCTTGTCTGGCTGATTCAGCGTGATGGTCTGCACGCCCTCGATAGGGCCCTGCACCGCTATCGGCATCAGCGACCCTGGTAGGTCGGCTGGCGCCGCTCGATGAACGCCTGCATGCCCTCGTGCGCATCCTGGGTTGCAAACAGCAGATAGAACGTCTTGCGTTCGAACTCGATGCCGTCGTCGACACGACCTTCGAAGGCACGCGTGATCGCTTCCTTGGCGAGCCGCAGCGCCACCGGTGGCTGTTTCGCTAACTGTTTGCCCAGCCGCACAGCCTCGTCCACGATCAGCTCGTGCGGCACCACGCGCGCCGCGAGTCCATGCTGAAGGGCCTCCTCAGCGGACAGCATCCGCCCCGTGAGGATCATGTCCGCCGCCAGGAACTTGCCGATCGAGCGCGTCAAACGCTGCGTGCCGCCCGCGCCTGGCATCAAGCCGATGTTGATCTCGGGTTGGCCAAACCGCGCATTTTCGGCCGCGACGATGATGTCGCAAAGCATCGCCAGCTCGCAGCCACCGCCCAATGCGTAGCCCGCGACGGCGGCGATCAACGGCTTGCTCACCTTCTTTAGTCGGTCCCACAGGCCGATGTTGTTGCGCAGCAACATGTCGACCGGAGTGGCGTCGGACATGTCCTTGATGTCCGCTCCCGCCGCAAACACGGTTGGCCCGCCGGTGATGACGATCGCACGTACATCCTGATTGGCATCGAGTCCTTCGAGCGCATCCACCAGCTCGCGCATCATCGGTCCCGCCAGCGCATTGAGCTGCTTTGGTCGGTTCAACGTCACAATGCCGACGGCACCATCGATGCTCGACAGCACATACTCGTATTCGGCCATCTAAACCAGACTCCAGCTTCCAAGGGTACGTCGCTTGACAGCCCTTGAGCGGATGCCGAAAATTGGTCAGACCATCCAGCCACTTAAAGTGAGGGAGGTGCAGGCTATGCACCCAAACGGCTCGGCGTCCGCGCCAGCCTCCTGGTCTGTCGAGGTCGTGTACCGCGGCATTTTCCAGAAGCGGCTCGCCAATCGTATTTCGCGCGGCGTCGTCCTGGGCGCGCGTCGTGAAGGCAAAGTCGGCACAGCCTTTGCGCGTTACGGCGATTCGCCCGAGCGCAACGGTATCCCATCCAAAAACTTCGCCGTAGTAGCCACCGATGAGGTCGAGCTGGAGTCTTCCCTGGCTCGCTACGAACCCGAGCGCGTCGAAATTTCGATCGTGGTCGACGACACCATGAGCAAGGGCGTTGAGTCCTGGGCCTGGTACGGCGTGCAGCCCATCAACAAGCTGGTGGTGCCAGGTGGTTTTCTCCTGGTCACCTCGGACAAGGAACCCGAGGAGCTGCTCAAGGCGATAAAGACCAAACCCTACGACTACACCCTGGTCGTGGTGCCGAGCCCGGTGCACGCGGGCGTGTTCGCACCGGAGGGTTCGGCGAGCTTCGCCGGGCTGTGGGTCGACAACGACGACAACACGGACTGGAACTGCCTCGCCGCTGTGGCACGCGTGGCACCCCAGGTCGTCTCGCTGGACACGGTATTGACTCTGGTGCGAGAGCGCACCAAGGACGAGGCCCGAGTCAACGCCGTCAAGGCCAACTACGACCAGCTCAAGATACGCCCCGTGAATGCTGGCGAGGGCAGCAGCACCTCGTTCGAGGAGTACCAGAAGCCCGGCTGGACCCAGATGCGCGAGGGCATCATCGTCGAGGCACAGCAGGTTGGCACGCGCAATCCGCTCTACAAAAAGTGGAGCACCCGCACGCGGCGCCCACTCGTCAATTTCGACACCTGCATCAAGTGCACGCAGTGCTGGCTGCAATGCCCGGACGAGTGCTTCGAGGTAACGCCTGAAGGTACCTACGAGGTGGTGTACGAGGCGTGCATCGGCTGCTCGATCTGCGAAGAAGTCTGTCCGGTACCGGACTGCATCGTGATGGTCAACGAGCTGGCGTTCGACGATAACGACAGTCTGTACGCGGTCTACAAGGCGGACCCTGAGGCCTACCGCGCGTTCCTCCAGAAACATGGTGTTCCGCTCCACCCGGAGTTGGTGGAAAAGGCCAAGAAAACTGCCGCTGTACACGATGTCCAGGAGAGAAAGTGGCCAGTGACGGTGGCCGGAGGTGAGGAGTAAGCCATGGCCATTGCGACACAACCTGGAGCGGCGGCATCGGCGCCCAAGTTGGAGGGCGAGCAAGAGCTCCTGGTCACAGGCTCGGAAGCCATCGCGCACGCACTACGGCTCGCGGACGTCGACATCGTTGCCGCGTATCCAATTCGGCCCTACGACGCGGTCATGCAAGCCGTCGCGACGATGATCGCCAACGGCGAGATGGACTGCGAGTACATCGTCGCCGAGGGCGAGCACTCTCAGTTCGAGCTGGTCAAGCACGCCAGTGCCGTAGGCGCACGTGCCTTCGTGGGCAGCTCGGGTGTGGGTTGGTTCTACGCCTTTGAAGCCATCGCTGTGACGGCCGGTCTGCGCCTTCCGGTCGTGGCTAACGTTGGCAACCGTGCGCTGGATGATCCAGGGGCATTCGGCGTCGAGCACAACGACGCCCTCGCCGTCCGCGATCTCGGTTGGCTCATGACCTGGGTCGAAACCGGCCAGGAAGCCCTGGATGCGGCGCTGATCGCTTACAAGGTGGCCGAAGATCCGCGCGTGATGTTGCCGTGCGCGGTGAGCACCGATGGTGCGTTCCTGACGCACTCGCAGCACCTGGTCAAGGTGCCGCCGCGCGAAATGGTGGACAAATTCCTGCCGGCGTACGACCTCGGCGACCGTCTGTTTCACCCGGACAACCCGATCACCATCGCGCCGCAGGTCGACCAGGACTGGCTGACCGAGATTCGCAAGCAGAACGATGCCGCGATGCGCCGCGCACCTGAAGTGATCCGCGACGCCTACCGCGAGTACTACGAGCTGACTGGCCGCCAGAAAGAGCCGTTCATGGAGACGTACATGACCGACGACGCCGATTATGTGCTCGTCGGCCAGGGCACGATTGCCATGCCAGGTCGCGTTATCGTGCGGCGCCTGCGCGAGCAAGGCCACAAGGTTGGCTTCGCTCGGCTGAAGTGGTTCCGGCCGTTCCCAGCCGAGGAGGTCATTGAGCGACTGAGCGGCTTCAAGGCTGTCGGCATCATCGATCGTGACTACAGCTTCGGTTCGCCGCACCACGGGGGTGTGCTTTTTACAGAGTTCCGGGCGGCTTTCTACGACAGTCCCAGGCGCCCGGCCATGATCAACATCATCGGCGGCCTCGGCGGCCGCGAGTTCACGGCCGCGGATGGCCAGGAAATGTTTACGCTATTGCAGAAAGCCGATGCAGGCGAGTTGAAGACCAATGTGCATTGGATCGGGGTTCGGGAGTAATCGCTAATGACTATCGCTGTCGATCGTCCACCAGATGTGGATCTGAGCTCGATCAAGACCGTCAAGCAGGTCCCGTACACCGAGTACTTCGTCTCGGGACACCGTACTTGTCAGGGTTGCGAGAGCGCGCTGGTGATGCGCTACATCGCCAAGGCCGCCGGGCCGCGCACGATTGTGCTGGGCTCGACCGGCTGCATGTACGTCGCCAACACTAGCTACTACACAACGCCCTGGGTCGTGCCGTGGATGCACACGCAGCTTGGTGCGGCGGGTTCCGCGGCGCTCGGCGCCTCGGCCGGCCTCAAGGTGCTCATGCGCAAAGGCAAGCTGAAGGATGAGCCCATCAACGTCATCGCGTTCTGCGGTGACGGTGGCGGCGCGGACATGGGGCTCTCGGCCATCTCGGCGGCGCTGACGCACGCCGAGTACCGCTTCCTGGTGATCCTTTACGACAACGAGTCGTATGCCAACACGGATATCCAGCTTTCGGGCTCGACGCCCTACGGCGCGGTCACGACCTTTTCACCGACCGGCAAGCAACGCCGCATCATGCACACGCGCTGGAAGAAGAACACGCCCGGCGCGCTGGTCGCTGGACACCCCGACGCCGCGTATATCGCCACGGCCGACGCGGCCTATGGCGTCGACTTCATGAACAAGGTCCGCAAGGGCCTGGCCTCAGGCGGGCCGGCTTTCATCCACGTGCTCGATCCCTGTCCCAAGGGCTGGCACTACGATCCCCAGTTGTCGCACGAGCTCGGCAAGCTCGCGGTCGAGACCGGGATCTGGTCGCTCTGGGAGATGGAGGATCACGTCGTCAAGCTCAACGGGACCACTCGCGCGATTGCCTCAGGGCGCGCCAAACGCAAGCCGGTGCGGGAATACCTCGCTCAACAGGGCCGCTTCGCTCACTTCAAGGATGAGGACTACGACCTGTTTCAGCGCCGCGTGGACGAGCAGTGGACCAACTGGCTTATCCCGGGCGTGGTTTCGTTTGGGATTGAAGCGGGGACGCCGCTGAACATGCCGACTCAGTCGGCGCCAGCAGTCAGCGAGGCGATTTCCGAGTCGGTGTAGCCGATCTCGCGCAAGACCTCGGTCGTGTGCTGCCCCAGCAGTGGAGGCGGGCAGCGCACCTCGGGGTTGGTTTCGGACATCCGCCAGGGAAAGCCCGTTGTTCGGAGGTCGGGCACCTTGGGGTGCGGCGTCGGCTGCGTCATGCGCAGGTGCTCGGACTGCGCATCGCTGAAGACCTGCGCAAGGTCGTACACGGGTCCAACCGGGACCTCAGCGGCCTCGAGGCGAGAGATGACCTCCGACTGGGTCAGGCTGGACAGGCGCTCCTCGATCAGAGCGCTCAGCTCCGCACGGTTGGTGACACGGTCCGGATTCGTGCCGAAGCGTGGATCGCTAAAAAGACCTTGGAGGTCAAGCGCCTTACAAAAGCGCTGCCACATCGGCTCGTTCGCCGCCGCCACGTTCACATAGCCGTCCGAGGTACGGAACATCTCGTAGGGCGCGATGCTGGCGTGGCGGTTGCCAATGCGAGTCGGCGCCGAGCCCGTGGCAAAGTAACGGCCCGCCTGGTAGGACAGCAGTGCGACCTGGCCGCCCAGCATTGACGTGTCGATGAATTGTCCGCGGCGTTGCGGATCGCGTTCGCGCCATGTCAGGGCGCTGGCCACTGCATACGCACCGAACATCCCTGCCGAAATATCGGCAATCGGCACCCCTACCCGCGTAGGACCGCCGTCCGGTTCGCCCGTGAGGAACTGCACGCCGCCCATGCCCTGCAGGATGCCGTCGTAGGCGGGTTGCTTCGCTCGGGGGCCATCCTGCCCAAAGCCCGAGATCGCGCAATACACCAGCGAGCTGTTCAACTCGCGCGCTCTGTCCCACCCCAGACCGAGACGGTCCATCGTCCCCGGACGGAAGTTCTCCACTAACACGTCCGAGGACTGCGTCAACCGCCTCAGGGCTTCCACGCCTGCTGTTGACTTGAGGTCAAGCGTGACGCTGCGCTTGTTGCGGTTCACGCTCATGAAGTAGCTACTTTCGCCCGCCACAAACGGTGGGCCCCACTGGCGTGTTTCGTCGCCGCTGCCCGGCAGCTCGATCTTGATCACGTCGGCTCCCATGTCGCCGAGCAGCAGGGTGCAGTACGGACCCGCCAGGGCGCGGGTCAGGTCGATAACGCGGATGCCGGAGAGCGGGCCAGCCATAGGCGACCAGGGTAACCTTGCGGCGGGAATGATGGCCGAGACACTCGAGCAGATTGGCGCCGATGTGCGTGCCTGCCAGATGTGCAAGCTGTGCCAGACCCGCACCGTCGGCGTACCTGGCGAAGGTAGTCCGACCGCGGAAGTCATGTTCATCGGCGAAGGCCCGGGCTTTCACGAAGACCAGCAGGGTCGACCGTTCGTTGGCGCAGCCGGCCAGTTACTGACCGAGATGCTTCGAACTATTGGCATGCGACGCCAGGACGTGTTCATCACCAACGTGGTGCGGTGCCGGCCGCCAGGCAACCGCGATCCGCTGCCCGACGAGCTCCAGGCGTGCGACGCGTTCACGCAGCGGCAGATCGCGGTGCTGCAGCCGAAACTCATCGTTACGCTCGGTCGTTACTCAATGGCACGCTTCGTCGGCCAGGGTCCGATGCGCGACCTGCACGGACGCACACGCGAATGGAACGGCATCACCTGTTTGGCGATGTACCACCCAGCTGCAATTTTGCGAACGCCAACGCCCGAGATGCGGCGCATCTACCAGGAAGATTTCGCGAAGGTTCCCGTGTTGCTGGAGCAGGAACGCCGCAAACGCGAAGTGCTGGCACTGGCAGCCGTCGCCGCCGAGCCTGCTCCGAAGCAGTTGGACCAACTGCCGCTCTTCTGAACCGAAGTGATGTCGCACACGTTTTCGCCTGAGGCGGACCGCCGAGCTGAAACGCTTGGCGCCATCGCGATCCTCGGCGCAGCGGTCCTGTCGGTGATCGTGTTCTTTCCTGCCGAAGGCCGCGTGCTCGTTCCGCTGCACGATGTGATGGACGCGTTACTGGGTCAGGCCACGTTCGTGCTTCCCCTGGGCTGTGCGCTTGCCGCCGCGCTCGGGTACGCACGCCGGACGCGGCCAGGCGTTGCGTTGCCGCGGCGGCGTCTCGCCGGTCTCGGCCTGATCACAATTGCGCTGCTGCCCGCTGAACACCTCCTCGGCCAATCGACAGGCCTTGTTGGCCAGTGGTTCACTGGGTTCCTGCTCGATCTTCTCGGCGCACCTGTGGCCATCGCGTTCATCACCGCCCTCGCTGCCGTCGGGGCACTGCTCGCCTTCGACGTTCGTCGCTGGAGGCGACCGCTTGCAGCACGCTAGCCGCATCCAATCCGGGCGCCTCACGTCCCTACGCGCCTCGGTGCTGACGCCAGAGCTCTGGCCCGCGCTCCTGCTGCTCGCGGTCTACGCCGTGGCGTTCGTGCAGTTCGCGGCGCAGCTTGTCACCTTTCCTTTCGACCTGGACCAGGGCGAAGGCTATGACGCCTGGAGCGGCTGGCTGATCAACCTTGGTCAGCTGCCGTATACGAGCAACGCCAGCTTTCCTTATTACTCCTCCAATTATCCGCCCCTGTGGAGCTACCTCGTTTCGATTCCGATGGCGTGGCTCGGACCGGGACTTACCGGGGCGCGAATCGTCTCGACCCTGAGCGCGCTAGCGACGGCGGCGGTTCTCGGAGCCGCCGCATATCGCTCGACCCACCGACACGTGGCGGGCCTTCTGGCGGGCGGTTTCTTCCTCGCATCGCCCTATGTTTTCCATACAACGCCGCTGGCCCGGGTGAACAGTCTCGAACTGCTCGGCGCGGTTGTGGCGTTGTCGCTCCTGGACGCACAGCTCACACGGCGGCGCATTCTGCTTGCAGGTCTCGTACTGGCGGCCGCACTCTTCACCAAGCCGACCGCGATCGACGTGGTCGTGGCGGCCGCGGCGTCAGTGACGTTGCGTCAGCCACGCAGTGGTGCGTCGCTGCTTGCAGCGGTTGGCGCTGTGGGAGCGGTCGGGTTGGGTGCGCTCATGCTCTTCACGCACGGCGCCTTCTGGCTCAACGTGGTGGCGGGTAACGCCAATCCGTTCGACGCCAACCAGCTTGCCGCATACGCGTCGAACTTCTCCGTGCTGCACTGTGTGCTGTTGGCGCTCGCAATCTGGCAGTGTGCGGCCATGCTGCTCAAGCGCCAATGGTCGCCATGGGCACTCTACGTGATCACCGCCGGCGTTTCGGCGCTTGGCGTGGCGAAGTGGGGCGCCGGAGAGTCCTATTTCCTTGGCGCGATCGCCGCGATGTGCGTGCTTGCGGCCATCTGGATCGGTCGCTTCCTCGACAGTGCGCCCTCGCTGCAGCTGCGACTTGGCATTGGCGCCGCGCTCCTCATGCAGGCCCTGCTTCTCTCGCATGCAGCGCTCAGCAGCGTCGTGCCGTGGCTGCCAGACCGCGGTCCGCAGAGTGCCTTCCTGGGGCGGGCGCCGAGCTTGGATGACGTCGCGGCCGGCCAGCTGATCGCGTCGGAGGTACGCGGCTTGCGCGGTCCTGCGCTCTCAGAGGATCCGAGCTTCGCGGTGGTCGCCGGCAAGCCGTTGGTCGGCAACGCAACGCACCTCCGCAACCTGTACGAATCCGGCCTTTGGGACCCCACGCCCATGGTGAACGACCTGCGCGACCATCGATACGCTATTGTCATTCTGGACGCCGAGCTGTACCCGGAGCCTGTGCTGGCCGCGATCGGCCAGTTCTACTTCCTGGACCGCAGCGTGCAGGTCAACGGCGCCACTTACCGATTGTTTTTGCCCGGAGCCCAGTGAGCGAGACGCCCAGCGCACTTCCGCTGTATGCACTCACGCCAATCACGCTCCGCGCTTCGGTCGTCGTCCCGTGCTTCAATGAGCGCGGCACGATCAATGAGCTGATCGACCGCGTTCACGCCGTCCCCGTCGAGAAAGAGGTCATCGTGGTCGATGACTGTTCGACCGACGGCACCCGCGAGCTCCTGCAAAAGCGCGCTTCTGAGCGTGGCGACATCGTTCTGCGATTGCGCCCGCGTAATGGTGGCAAAGGCGCCTCCGTGCAGGACGGCCTGAAGTGCGCCTCTGGCGACGTCGTCATCATTCAGGACGCCGACCTCGAATACGATCCCGCGGATTACCCCGTGCTGCTACGGCCAATTCAAACCGGTAAGGCACGTGTGGTGTATGGCTCCCGCTTCATCGGTGAGCACCGCGCGATGTATTTCTGGCACTCGCTGGGCAATCAGTTCCTCACTCTGCTGTGCAACGTGCTTTTCGACACGACCCTGACCGACATGGAGACCTGTTACAAAGTCTTCACCATCGATATTGCGCGGCAGCTGAAGCTTCGCGAGCCGCGCTGGGGTTTCGATCCAGAAATCACTGCCCGCATCTTGAAGATGGGCAATCGTATCTACGAAGTGCCAATCTCGTATGCAGGCCGCGAGTTCGCCGAAGGTAAGAAAATCTCGTGGCACGACGGATTCGTCGTGCTGAAGACGCTTCTGCGTTACCGCTTCATCCCCGCGTGAGCGCTACGGCGACAGCACCTCACGTCGCCCCCGCGCGCTGGCGACGGTTCGCCGGCCTGACCTGGCCGATCGCGCCCGACATGTCGGCTGCGCTGGGTCTCGCGGTCGCGGCACTGGCGTTCTATTACCCGCTGGTCTTCCTCGGCCGCGCCCTGGTCGATTACGACGCGTTCGTCTACTTCTACCCGCAGCGCGTGTTCCTCGCGCAGTCACTGCTGGCGGGCCGTATCCCATTGTGGGACCCGCAACTCTTCCTGGGCGCGCCGTTCCTGGCGAATCCCCAGACGGCGGTCCTATACCCGCCGTCGTGGCTGTTCCTGCTCGGGCCAGTTCACACCGTCTACACCGTCCAGCTGATCCTACATACGTTTCTGGCGGCGTACTTCACGTACTTACTGGTGCGGCACGCGTTCGGCACGCTGCCAATGGCCGCTGCTATTGCTGGCATCGCGTACGCGTTCGGCGGCTTCGCGGTCGGCCAGGTTGGTCACCTCAATCAGATCAGCGCCGCGGCATGGCTGCCTGCCGTGCTCCTGGCGTACCACCGCTTTGTCGTCACCCGCGCGCTGAAATGGCTCGCGCTGGGGGCGCTGGCCCTGGGCCTGCAGCTGCTGGCCGGCCATCCGCAAGAGACGTACATGACGCTGATCGTGCTGGGCATCTTCGGGCTCGTTGTTGCCCCCTGGCGCAGCCGCTGGCTGATCGCCTGCGCGGCAGGTGGCGTGGCTATGTGCACCCTTGGGGCAGCTCTCGCCGCTGCGCAGCTGCTGCCAACCCTGGAGCTCGCCCCGCTCTCAATCCGCGGTGACGGCATCAACTGGTCTGACGCCGTCGCCGGGTCGCTGCCGTCCTACTTGGCCGTCCGAGCGCTGCTGCCGCCGTACTGGATCACTGTCCCGTACACGGAATACCTGGGTTACGTGGGTGCGAGCTCGGTCACGCTCGCCCTCCTTGCTGTGCTGCGTGGTTCGGCTCGCCCGGTTGCGTTTGGCGCAGTCCTGGCGCTCCTTGGATTGTTCCTGGCTCTCGGCGAGAACACAGGCCTGTACGCGTTCGCATTCAGCGCTGTCCCAGGTTTCGATACCTTCCGTGTTCCGGCGCGCTGGCTGCTGCTCTGGGAATTCGGCGCCGCCATCCTGGCGGGGGTTGGCGCAGACTGGGTCGGCCGCGGCGCACAGGTGTTTCTGCGCTCGCGCTGGCTCTGGGTGCGTATCGCCGTGCTCGTCCTGCTCCTGGTGGTCGCGCTTACTTGGCAGGAGTTCAGCGGCGAATCCTTCGCGTCACGGCGAACGCCTGCGATGTTCGTCGCGCTTGCGGGCGTCACTGTCCTGATCGGCGCGCTGCCGCATCTTGGCAGACGGACCCTGGCGGTAAGTCTGCTGCTCGTGCTCACCGGCGGCGAGGTGTGGGCCGCGGCGAATGCATCCCCGGCGCGGCAGGCACCACCGGCTGCATTCACGGACGGCCAGACCGTGGACTGGTTTCGCGCGCACAACGTGACCGCCCAGGAGCGCCTATTGAGCCTGGCTCGCCCCGAGTATGTGCCCGCCGCTGAACCTGCCGTGCGCGATGAACTTTCCGGCCTGCCCTCATCCCTGGTCGACCAGGTCCTGGTGGCCCAGAAGTGGCACGACACGCTGACACCGAACGTCCCGCTGCAATTCGGACTGAACACCGCCGACGGGTACGACGGCGGCGTCTTGCCGCTGCTGCGTTGGCTGGATCTCAGTGGGCTGGTCGTCGAATCCCCACGTCCCGACGGCGTGCTCTTGACGCGTCTGGACCGGGTGCCGTCCAACCGGCTACTCGACCTCTTGGGGGTGCGATACCTCGTCACGAACGCGGCGACACCCGTACCCCAAGGTCTCCAGACCGTTGACTTCGGCGATCTACACCTGCTCGTGCGGCCCGAGACGGTGCCTCTGTCCCTGGTGGTCTTCGGCACGACTCGCGTGGGCGACGAGCAGGCTGCACTTGCGCGGATGGGCTCGCCGGACTTTGACCCGAACCGTGAGGTCGTGGTGGAAGGCTCCTCCTCCTCCTCCTCCTCCTCGACACCAGGTGCTGCACCGCTTGCCGTGACACCCGACGTGGCGGAACCCGAACACTGGAAGGCGCACATCACGTTGACGCAACCGGGCTTTTTGCTGCAGCGCGAAGCCTGGTACCCGGGCTGGCGCGCACGTGTCGATGGCGCGGACGTTCCGCTGCAGCACGCGGATGGCCTCTTGCGCGGAGTGCCACTGGCCGCTGGCCAGCACGACGTTGAAATCTACTTCGATTCGCCCAGCTTCAAACGCGGTGCGCTACTGAGCCTCGCCGGCATGGTTGTCATAATTGCACTGTTGCTGTGGCGGCCTATACTTAGAACACGTGTCCAGGATTGAGAGTGCGCGCAGCCGCCCGCGGTCCGATGAGGGCTCGACTCTGGTGTTGCTGCACCCAGGTGAAATCACCGATGCCGAGCTGGCTGGCCACCTCGTCGCACTGCTGTTCGCGGCTGCCGGGCCGCTCACTCCAGACGACGCCGCGCGCCTGCTCGAGATCGAACCCGAGCACCTCGAGCGTGTGTGCGAGGTACTCGACCAGGAGCCGCCGCTGGGCCTGGCGCTACAGCGCGGCCCGGACCGTTTGCAGCTGACCACCGCGCCCAGTTCGACGCCAGTCATCGAACGCTATCTCGGCGCCCCGCCACCGGTGCGTTTGTCGCGCGCCGCGCTCGAAGCGCTCGCCGTGATCGCGTACCGCGGTCCAGCCACTCGCGGTGAGATCGACGCCGTTCGTGGCGTCAACTCCGATAGTGCTGTGGCTACGTTGCTCGGACGCAGCCTCGTCGCCGAAGTTGGCCGACGTGAAACGGCCGGTCGCCCCGCACTGCTGGCCATCACGCCCGACTGCCTGCAGTACCTGGGTTTGCGCTCCATCGAAGAGCTGCCAACATTGCCCGAGCCGGAGCCCGCGTAAGAGACAGGGTCCGTCCGATACGGGAGGTCTCCTCCGCCCAAGGTTCGAGGGCCCCCAGCCGATAGTGCCTTGATCTGCGCGCACGAGAGCCCGTGGCGAAGTGAATGTGTATACTCTCCAAGCCGCGTGGCTGTGCGTAGCAGTGCCCGCGGCGTCTTCTTGTACGCCGTCGAAACAATCACCCGGGGTCGGAGAACTGAACGATGTACGCCATTGTCGAAACCGGCGGAAAGCAGTACCGCGTCAAAACTGGCGACACCATTGCGGTTGAACGGCTCCATGGTGAGCCGGGCGATGTACTCGACCTTGGGCGAGTGCTCCTGGTCGCCGATAACGGCGAAGGTCAAACGCGGGTCGGCGCACCCGGCGTGGATGGCGCCGTGGTTCGAGCTGAGGTGGTCGAGCACGCGCGCGGCGAGAAGATCATCGTCTTTCGCTACAAGTCGAAGGTCCGTTATCGCCGCAAGACCGGTCACCGCCAGTCGCTGACCCGAGTACGCATCACGGACATCGTGCTTGACGGGCAGTCCGCCCCATCGGAGGCATAGAACACCAATGGCACACAAGAAAGGGGTCGGTAGCTCGCGCAATGGCCGCGACAGTCCAGGCCAGCGGCTCGGCGTCAAACGCGGCGACGGCGACGTTGTGCGTGCAGGCTCGGTGCTGATGCGCCAGCGAGGCACCGTAGTAAAGCCGGGTCGCAACGTAGGAATAGGCCGCGACCACACACTGTTCGCCTTAATCGACGGACAAGTACGGTTCGAGCAAGCAACGAAGGAGCGCAAGCGCATCAGCGTTTACGCGGTCGCGTGAGAAATCGAAGCATCACATGAAAGCTGGCATCCATCCCGAATACAAAGAGGCCACGGTCACCTGTGGCTGTGGCAATTCCTGGCAGACCCGATCGACCAAGGAGCGTCTGCACGTCGACGTTTGTTCGGCCTGCCACCCGTTCTTCACTGGCGAGCAACGCCTGGTTGATACGGCTGGGCAGGTAGAGCGCTTCCAGCGGCGTCTGCAGCAGGCCAAGAAGCGCTAGTCGACCCTTTTCGCACTCCCATATGAATGCACAGGCCGCCGTCGAGGCATCCGGCAACACGCAGAAGCGGACGCCGAAGATCTCGTACGGCGGTCAGGCCGTTCTGGAGGGGGTGATGATGCGCGGCCGAACGTATATGTCGGTCGCGGTGCGGGCTCCCGACAAGAACATCATCGTCACCTCGCGCCCGCTGCCGAAGCACCTGTACGGCGGCATCATCCAGAAAATCCCGCTCGTGCGCGGCATGACCATGCTCTGGGATGCACTCGGTTTAGGCATGCAGGCGTTGATGTTCTCAGCCGACGTGCAAATGGCGGCGGAACCCGAGGAAAGCGACGGCCAATCGCAGGGCGCGAGCTTGAGCAAGCCACTCGCGTGGACGACGGTCGTTGTTGCCCTTGCATTTGGCATTGGCGTGTTCTTTGTCACACCTCTTGCCGTGGTAGGTCTGGCCGAGCGTGTGCTGGGCGGTTCGAGCTCGATCTGGAGCAACCTCTCCGAAGGCGTGATTCGTCTTTTCCTGCTCGTCGGCTACGTGGCTTTGATTGGCACCATGCCCGACGTCAAGCGAGTCTACGCATATCACGGCGCCGAGCACATGACCATTCACGCCTGGGAGCACAACGACCCGCTCGATCCACCGCACGTCGGCAAATACTCGCCGGCGCATCCGCGGTGCGGCACGGCTTTCTTGCTCGAAGTCGTGGCGATCTCGATCGTGTTGTTTGCGATTCTCGGCACGCCGGACTGGTGGATACGCGTACTCTCGCGCATCCTGCTGATCCCCGTTATTGCTGGCATCGCGTACGAGCTGCTGCGCCTTGGCGGCAAGTACCCGGATAGCGCGTTCATGAAAATTATCGTTGCGCCCGGGCTGCTGCTGCAGGCTCTCACCACGCGCTATCCGGACGAGTCGCAGATGGAAGTTGCCATCGCTTCGATGACCGAGCTCCTTCAAAAAGAAGGCGATCAGCGGCCGCTGTCGACTGACGACTTCAGCGAGGTCACCCTGGACGACCTGCCCGCGCCGATACCTCCGCTGCTACCGCCTTCTTAGCTGCAGCACCTGCCAGACATCCTCGGGCGTCATGCCCTGCTGCGCGAGCAGGATGAACGAGTGGAACCAGAGGTCAGCAACCTCGCGGGCAACTTCCTCACGATCGGCGTTCTTCGCCGCGATGACCGTCTCAACAGCCTCTTCACCCACTTTTTGCGCGACCCGGTCCACCCCATCGTGCAGGAGTTTGGCCACGTAGGACGTGTTTGGGTCACCCGCGCGCTGTCGTTCCAGGATCGTGGTGAAGAGGTGCGCTGCCGCCTCACCGCTGGTCTCCGCCACGGGAACGTCGTCTACCGTGTTGAAGAAGCAACTCGGCGCGCCTGTATGGCACGTCGGGCCGTGCGGCTCGCACAGATAGATCAATGCGTCCGCGTCGCAGTCCACACGAACGCCGTGGAGATCGAGGAAGTTGCCGCTGGATTCGCCTTTTTCCCACAGGCGTTGGCGGCTGCGGCTGAAGAACCAGGCGTGCCGAGTCTCGATAGTCTTGCGCACTGCCTCGGCGTTGGCAAAGCCCACCATGAGCACCTGCCCCGAAACGTGGTGCTGCACGACCACGGGCAACAGGCCGCCCATCGAATAGTTCAAGTCGGCGATATTCATGCAGGTCTGACCGCCACGCCGCGATCGGCAAGGTAGCGCTTCGCGTCCGCCACGGTGAACTCACCAAAGTGGAAGATGCCCGCCGCTAGCGCAGCGTCGGCGTGACCTTCGCTCAGCACCTCGTACATGTGCTGGGGACTGCCGGCGCCACCGCTGGCAACGACCGGGACGGAGACTGCGTCGGCAATCGACCGTGTCAAGCGCAGCTCGTAACCCTCGTGCGTGCCATCGGCGTCGATGCTGTTGACTACCAACTCGCCGGCCCCGAGTTGGACCCCGCGATGCGCCCAGTCCAGAGCATCCATGCCAGTGCGGTTGCGGCCGCCATGGGTGACGACTTCGTAAAACGCGCGTTCCGCGTTCCACAGCACGTCCATCGAAAGCACGATGCACTGCGAGCCAAACCGATCGGCGCCCTCGGCGATCAGGTCAGGATTCAGCACTGCCTGGGTGTTGATGCTGATCTTGTCTGCGCCGGCGCGCAAGAGGTCGCGCATCTGGTCGCTGGTGCGCACGCCACCTCCCACGGTCAACGGAATGAACACCTCGCCAGCCGTTCGGTGCAGCACGTCCACGATCAAGCCACGATTCTCGGCAGAGGCCGTGATGTCGTAGAAGACGAGCTCGTCGGCACCCTGGCGGTTGTACTCCGCGGCTAGCTCAACGGGGTCTCCGACGACACGGTCGGCGGAAAACTTGACTCCGCGGATGACCTTGCCGTCGGCGACGTCCAAGCACGGGATGATGCGCCGGGTCAGCATGCCACTTCCAACGCATCTTCAAGTTTGAGTCGCCCCTGGTAGAGCGCGGTGCCGATGATCGCGCCCTCGGCGCCTGCGTTAGCCAGCGCGCGCAGGTGCTCCACGCTCGACACGCCACCGCTGCCGATCACCGCGACGTATTTGGCCAGCGCCTGCGTGGTCAGTATGTCCGGTCCGCCAAGGACACCATCCCGCCCCACATCTGTATAAACCACCCGTTTGACACCGAGTTCGCACAACTGTTGACAGAAGTCAAGCACATGATGGTCCGTCGCGGTCGTCCAGCCGTGGGTCGCCACGCGACCATCCCGCGCATCCACGCCGACGACCACACGTTCGGAGCCGATTGCAGCAACCCATTCAGAAAGTGCATCGGGATCCTCTGCCGCGCGCGTTCCGATGATCACGCGATCTGCACCCTCCTCCAGCAGCGCGCGCGCCGTCTCCAGCGAACGCACACCACCGCCAACCTGCACCGGGATGGCCATCCCTCGCAGAAGCTTGGCGATGACGGCCGCGTTAGCACGCACGCCGTTACGGGCGCCGTCCAGGTCCACCACGTGCAAGCGCTGCGCGCCGAGGGATTGCCAGTGCCGCGCCATCTCCGCGGGGTCGTCCGCGTAGCGCGTCTCGCGCCCGAAGTCACCCTGGACCAGGCGCACGCAGCGCCCACCGCGTATGTCAATCGCGGGAATAGGCGTAAACATCGTTGCCTGCCGCGATGCGGCCGAAGTTGGCATACAGCCGCAGGCCGAGATCCGCGCTCTTCTCGGGATGGAACTGCGTCGCGACGACGTTGTCCTGCGCAACGATGGCTGCAAAGTCCAGTCCGTACTCGGCCGTCGCAACTATCGTTTCGGCGTCAGCGGGGTCGGCGTAGTAAGAGTGGACGAAGTAGAAGTACGTCCGATCAGGCACGCCGTCGAGCAGTGGGTGCTCGCGCCGCAGCGTAATCGAGTTCCAACCGATCTGCGGCACCTTGAGGCCAGCCTCTGCCGGAAAGCGGCGAACGGTGCCGTGTAGGATGCCCAGGCACTCGACGCCACCGCCTTCTTCCGATCCGTCGTACAGCAGTTGAAGGCCTACGCAGACGCCGAGGAACGGCTTTCCCGACGCGGCATACTCCCGCAGCGGCGCAATCAGGTCGCGCTCTTCGAGCTTCCGCATGCAGTCCTGGGCCGAGCCAACGCCGGGCAGCACGAGCGCTTCAGCGCGGTGCACTTCACGCGGATCCGGCGTCACGCGTACGTGTTGGCCCATAGCTTCCAGCGCCCGCTGAACGCTACGCAGATTGCCTGCGTCATAATCGACCACAACAATTTCACGCTGCTTCGGCGGCACGTCCCACGCTCCAGGCCAGGTAGGCCTCGATAAACCCGTCGAGGTCGCCGTCGAGCACGCCGTTCACGTCGCTCGTCTCGAACTCGGTCCGCAGGTCCTTGACCATGGTGTAGGGGTGCAGCACATAGCTGCGGATCTGGGTCCCGAAGCTTGCGTCGATATGCTCGCCGCGCAGCTGCGCAAGCTCACCTTCGCGCTTTTCCAGCTCCATTTCGACCAGGCGACTCTTGAGCAACCGCATCGCGTTCTCGCGGTTCTGCAGTTGCGAGCGTTCCGTTTGCGCCGTGACGACGATGCCCGTCGGCTTGTGGCGGAGTCGGACGGCGGTGCTGACCTTGTTGACGTTCTGTCCGCCCGGACCCCCCGAGCGATACGCCTCGAATTCCACGTCCTCGTCGCGGATCTCGATGGGCGCGGCCTCGCCGACGTCCGGCATGACTTCGACTCGGGCAAACGAGGTCTGGCGCCGATGCGCCTGATCGAATGGCGACAACCGCACCAGTCGATGGTTGCCGCGCTCCCCTTTCAGATAGCCGTAGGCGTACTGCCCGCGCAGCGTGATCGTCACCGATTTGTAGCCGGCCTCTTCACCTTCCGCCAGGTCCAAAACTTCAGTCTGGAACTTGCGACGTTCGCCCCAACGCAGGTACATCCGCATCAGCATCTGCACCCAATCCTGGGCGTCCACGCCGCCCAGTCCGACAGTGATCGTCATGATCGCGTCTGAACGATCGTAGGGCCCATTCAGGCGGAGCTTGAATTCGAGCTCGTCGACTTCTTTGGCGAGCGCGTCCGCGTCACGCTGTGCCTCATCGAGAATCCCCTGATCCTCTTCGAGGGCAGCGAGCTCTACCAACTCCAACGTGTCTTTCGTGCGACGTTCCACCGCGAGCCACGGATCGAGCTCCTCACGCAGCGTTGCCAGCTCGCGCATGACCTGTTGTGCGCTCGTTTGATCCGTCCAGAGATCTGGCGATGCAGCCTGTTGATCGAGCTCGTTCAGACGTGCCTGTTTGCCAGTCGCGTCAAAGACGCACCAGCAACGTGGAAATACGACTGTGAAGCCCCTGAAGCGAAGCAATCAGTTCTTCCGCAGGCACGCGCCAAGTGTAACAAAGCGACTTGTCGCACGGCGGTGTAACCGAATAACGTGCGCCACGAATGATCTACTGGGTCCACGTGATGGGGACCGTCCTGATGCGTTTTGTCCCGGTGAGTATTGCCTATCGGCTGGTCGGTTGGTGCACGCCGATCGCGCTGGCGCTGTTTGCACGCGGTTACCTGCGTCGCGCCACCGACAACATGCATCAGGTGCTTGGGCCACAGGCCGATCCGCGTGAGGCTGCGCGTCTCACGCGCGCGGCGTTCGCCAATTACGCGCGCTACATGATCGACCTGGTGCGACTGCCCCATCTCGATACCTCGGAGTTTGTGCACAACGTCCGCGTCGAGGGATGGGAGCACGTGGATGCGGCCTACCGCGTTGGCAAAGGCGTGGTGTTCGCGACCGGCCACATCGGCAACTGGGATATGGCCGGCGCCGCCTTCGCCGCGCGCGGTCGGCCGGTAAGCGCGCTAGTCGAAACGCTCAAGCCCGAGCGGTGGAACGAGCGCGTCCAGCGCACGCGCATCGCCGCTGGCGTCAAAGCCATACCCATCGAAAACGGGCCGCGTGAAATGCTCGCCGCACTGCGCAAGCAGGAGGGCCTTGCTGTCCTGGTGGATCGCCCGATGGAGGCAGACGGCGTCCCGGTCACGTTTTTCGGTCGCGGTACACGGGTCCCCGGCGGCGCCGCCACGCTGGCTTTGCGCACCGGTTCCCCCGTCGTGCCGGCCGCGCTCGTGCGTGATCCCCGAGGAAACGGCTACGTCGCGCACATCGGGCCGCCGATCGTTGGCGAGCGCGGCGACGACGTGTCGGTGATGATGCAAGGCATCATGAGCTGGTTGGAGGGCATTATTCGTCGGTACCCCGACCAATGGTTCATGTTCCGACACATGTGGCCGCAAGAGCGCGGCCTGAACGCCGACGCATTCCCCTAGTCGTTCGCCTGTACCTTGCCGGCCTACGCGCGGCGGACGCCGCTACGAGCGTGCTGGGGCGCGACCGGTTTGCCGAGCCCATCTGCCGGCTGGTCGGCGCGCTCTGGTATACAAGCCGTCCAGATGCTCGTGCCGCTGTGCGCGACAACCTCTGCCATGTCACGGGCCGCGACCCCACCACCCGTGAGGTGGCGCGTGTGTTCTTTCATGGCGCACTGAACTACTGGGACACGCTCGCGCTTCCGCACTTCACGCGGCAGCAGCTGCTGGACCTGGTCGACATTGACGGTCTCGAGCACCTCGATCGGGCTCTCGCTGGCGGCCGCGGCGTGATCTGCGCAGGCGCCCACATCGGCAGTGTTGCCCTGGTCGCCCAGGTCCTGCCCGCGCTCGGCTATCCGGTCACCGGCGTCATCGAGCCGTTCGAGCCAATCGAGGTGTTCGACTTCTTTTCGCGGCAGCGCCAGGTGCACGGCACGCGCTTACTGCCCGCGGGCTCGTCAGCAGTACGCGAGCTGCTGTTAGCGCTGCGGCGCAACGAGCTGGTCGGCCTGGTAACCGATCGGGAAGTGAGCGGCACTGGCCCGATCATTCAGTTTTTCGACGCACCCACACGCTTTCCAGATGGTGCTGGCTGGCTCTCGTCGCGCACCGGCGCGCCGATCCTCACGGCGGTGGCTGCCCGCAAGGAGGGAGGTCGGTTCGACGCGTGGTTCGAACCGCTTCCGGAGATCGAACGCAGCGGCGACACCAAGACGGATGTGCTGCGTCTAACTCAGGCTGTGGCCGGACGCCTGCAGTACTATGTCGCCAAGCATCCAGAACAATGGACCGTCTTCCAGCGGCGCTGGCCCGAAGCGTAGCCGGGTGAGACGACTATGAAACTCGCGCTCGTCTCCCCATACGATTTCGCGTACCCCGGCGGCGTCACTGAGCACGTTTCCCACCTCGCGGAGCAGTTCCTGGCTCGGGGCAACGAGGTGCACATCGTTGCGCCGTCGTCAGACGACGAAACTGAGCCAGTGGCCTCAGTCGATGCGCCCGTGCATCGGATCGGCCGCGTGGTGTCGATTCCAGCCAACGGCTCGGTTGCGCGCATCACGCTCTCATTGCGGTCGTATCTCCAGGCCAAGCGGCTTTTGGCGGAGGAACAGTTCGACCTGGTGCATCTGCACGAGCCGATGATGCCGGCGTTGCCGCTCACGGTTCTGCGGCATTCGAACACCACGAACATCGGCACGTTTCACGCGTATCGCAACACGCCGCTCACGTACTTCTACGGCAAACCGATCCTGAGGCCGTTCTTCCGCAAGCTGCACGGCCACATCGCGGTTTCGACCGCGGCTCATGACTTTGTCGGCGAGTACTTTCCGGCCGACTACAAGATCATCCCTAACGGGATCGACTTTCCACGCTTCAACACCCCTCTCAGTCCTCTTGGTGAGCTCGGTGATTCGCGCCCGACGGTCCTGTTCGTCGGTCGTTTGGAAAAACGCAAGGGACTGCGCTACCTCCTGCGCGCCTGGCCGTCGGTCTTGCAGCGTGTTCCTGATGCGCGCCTCGTGGTGGTCGGCCGGGGTCGTCCGCTGGAGGGTTACAAACGCTTCGCTCTGCGCCAGGGTTGGTCGGACGAGGACGTCGTGTTTGCTGGCTACGTCGCGACGGAGGACCTGCCTCGCTACTACCAGGCGTGCTCGGTCTTCTGTGCTCCAAATACCGGCCAAGAGTCGTTTGGCATCGTGCTGTTGGAGGCGATGGCGGCAGGCGCGCCGATTGTGGCCTCAGACATTCCGGGGTATCGCGACGTGGTGACCAATGGAGTTGAAGGCCTCCTGGTGGAGCGCCAGAAGCCTGAGGCGATTGCGGATGCGCTGGTACGTCTACTGGCGAATACCGAGCTGCGGGCCAGCATGCGGCGCGCAGGCCAGCAGAAGGCGCAGCGCTTCGACTGGCCGCGTGTTGCTGCCCAGGTCTTCTCCTATTACCAGGAGGTCCTTGCCCGCCGAGAGGAAGAGCCAGAGCCGCAGCGGGTGCGTTTCGCGCGCGTGAGACGCATGGCCGGCCTCCTGCGCGTCTAACTGACAAGAACGTTTGCGACAACTCAAAGTTCGTTTTCGGACGCTGGCTGTTGGGCCGGCGCTGTTTCTCGGCCGGCTCGGTCTCACACCAAACGCGCTGACGGTCGTCGGCTCGTTGCTCACAGCGTCCGTTGGGCTGCTGGCGGCGCAGGGCTGGTTCCTGGCGGCGGGCCTATGCCTGTTTGCGTTCAGCGCTACCGATACGCTCGACGGCGCTCTTGCCCGCGCGACAAACCGCGTGAGCAACTTCGGTGCCTTCCTGGACTCTGTGTGCGACCGCTACGCCGAAGCGGCGGTCTTCCTGGGAGTGCTCTGGTATTACCTCTGGACTTCGAACCAGGTAGGCGTGATCCTCGCGTACCTGGCCCTGGTCGGTTCGCTGATGGTTTCGTATTCCCGAGCCCGCGCCGAAGGCGTCGGCCTGGAGGCCAAAGACGTAGGCTGGTTCCAACGCCCCGAGCGCATCATCACTCTTGGCCTCGGCCTGCTCCTGGCCGCCGCAGCGCCGCTAGCCCTTGAGCTAGCCCTGGTCTTGCTGACCCTGCTCACGACGGTGACGGTCCTCCAGCGCGTGCTCCACGTCGCCCGTAGCACGCGCTAGAATCTCACCCGCACGACCCTCTAGCTCAACGGACAGAGCGCTACCCTCCGGAGGTAGAGGTTGCGGGTTCGAATCCCACGGGGGTCGCCTTCAGTCGGCGATGATGGTTGGGCCTCGGCTTGGGGTGCGGGTCGTCTTCATGAAGACAGCCGGGATCACGGCCAGCAGGGTGATGACCGCGGTCAGGCGGAAGACGTCGTCGAAGCCCATGACGGCGGCGCTCAGGGCCACCTGTTTCGCTGCCATCATCACGCCCATTGCCGAGGACTGGGCCGAATCGAGGCCCTGAGCCACGCCCCACTGCTGCGCTGAGTTCATCAGTTGTTGCAGCGGCAGGTTGTCTGGGGTGACCGTCTGCGCCAGGATCGCCGAGTGGAACGTCTGGCGCACCTGCAGCACCGTCACGATGATCGCGGTGCCGAAGGCGCCAAAGACCTGCCGCATCACGTTGCTCATCGACGATGCTCGACTCATCAACGGCAGCGGCACCGCATTCAGCCCCGCCGTCATCGACGGCATCATCACGAGCCCCATCGCGCAGCCACGCGCGGCGAGCCACAGACGAATCGTCATGTCTGACGTGTTCATGTCCAACAGCCCAAACTGCCACGTGGTGATCGCGAGCAGCGGCAAGCCGGTCAAAATCACGGCGCGCGCGCCAACCTTGTCCACCAGACGCCCAACCAGCGGCATCGCCACGGTCATCGGCAGCACCTGACTTACCAGGATCAGGCCTGACTCAGCCGCGCCAAGCCCGCGCAGATTCTGCAGGAACAGCGGCAGCACGAGCATGGCTCCGAACATGCCCACCGTCAGCACGAACGTCACAAGGGCAGAGAACGTGAAGATCGGAATCTTGAACAGCCGCAGCTCGAGCAGCGGGTGCTCATCGGTGAGTTCAACCCAGACCCATAGGCCCAGCGCCACGATGCCGATGCCGAAGCGCACCAGGATGCCAGGAGCGGTCCATCCATCAGTCGCAGCATCGGTGAACCCGAGTAGGAGCGCGCTGAAGCCAACCGCCGAGAGCATGAACCCGCGAAGGTCGAACTTCAGTCCGGGAACATGCTCAGTCTCGCGCAGCAGCGTGAGGCCGAGGAACAGGCCCAGCACGCCCACCGGTACGTTCAAGGTGAAGATCACGCGCCAGTCGATGTACTCGACCAGGTAGCCACCCAATGTTGGGCCAAGCACCGGAGCGAGCATCAGCGGTAGGCCAAAGAAGCCCATGAACGTGTTCCGCCGCTGCGGTGGGACCACCTGGAACAGCATGGTCATGCCCAGCGGCGACATCATGCCGCCACCCAGGCCCTGAATCACGCGAAACGCGACCAGACTGGTGTTGTTCCAGGCCAGCCCGCACAGCAGGCTTCCGCCTGTGAACAGGGCCATCGTGATCAAGTACAGCCGCTTGGTGCCGAAGGTGTCGCTCAGGTACCCGGTCGCAGGCATGATCACTGCCAGCGCCAGCATGTAGCTGGTGACGACCAGCTGCGTCTCGTGCACACCGACGCCAAAGACGGTCGTGATCTTGGGCAGCGCGATATTCACCACCGTCTGGTCGAGCATCACCATGAAGGTGCCGACCACGGCGCAGATGAGCACCTGCCACTGGTAGTCGAGGCCGCGAAGCAGTCCGAAGCGCGGCAGCGCTGGCAGGGCGACCGCGCCCATCGGCGGATTGGCAGCAGCCATCGGGCTTCAGGTCCTAGTCACCAACACGGATTTTCACTTCCACGTTGGCGCCCACGAGCATGGGTTGATTCCCCAGGTTCACAGAGATACGTACGGGGACCAACTGGGTGACCTTGGTGAAGTTGCCCGAGGTATTCGAGCTCGGTAGGATCGAAAACGTGCCTGCCGTCGCAGGGGTCACGGCTTCGACTTTGCCGGGAATGTCCGCTCCGAGGGCATCGACATGGACCGTGACTGGTTGGCCGACCCGAACGCGGGCGATGTTGGTCTCTTCGATATTCGCGTTCACATAGAGCGCTGAAGGATCGACGACCGACACGATCGGCTGCCCAGCGGCAACCGTCGCACCGACAGCCACTGGCTCGGCGATGACGATGCCGTCGACCGGCGCCGTCACGTCGACGTGGGTATCGCCTGCGCCAAGGAAGCCCATCTTGGGCTGACCGCCCTGGCCGACGCCGACCTGGGACGGCAGCGCCACTTGAGCGATCACATCGCCCTTGTGCACGGCCGCGCCAATGCCAGGCATGATCGCGTCAACCTTCCCAGCGTTCATCGCGCCAACCTGAACTGGCTGGCCGCTGAGTTGAGCATTGTCAGTCGAGACGTAGAGCGCGCTGTCACGCCAGGCGTTGAAGCCGAACAGGCCGACGACAATTACGATGAGGGCCAGAACAGGCAGCAGTACCCGCCGACTGAGGAACGCAGGTCGTCGCCGCGGCGTGGGCGGCGGCACCTCGACGGCCGCGGCCGCGGGTGCGGGCCCTGGTCCAGTTGGACGGCTCGGCGCGACTGGCGCATCGGTTTCGATGCTGGCCGGACGGCCATGACCGTCAAGATTTGGTTCAGCAACGGGCCGCTGCTGCGGCCCCTGTACTTGCACGCTCATTTACTGGACTCCCACCGTCGAGGCGAGCGTCGGCCGCAGCTGCGGGACGACCGCGTCACCTGTGTTCAACCCGTTTGCATTGCCAACGGCCACCACCTGGCCGTCATTCAGACCGCTGCTGACCTGGACCGTTCGGTCGCCAATCAGCCCGAGCTGAACTGTTACTCGCGCGGCATGCCCACCATCCAGCGTGACCAGTGTGGCCGGTGCGTTGGTGCTGGGCGTGCCGACGATTGCTTCACGCGGCACCAGCAGCACATCACTGCGCGTCGCGGTGATGATGTTGACCTGGGCCAGCATGCCCGGCTTCAGCTTACCCGCATCGTCTTGCGGTTGGATGCGCACGCTTGCGGTGCGCGTTTTCTGATCGATGCCGGGGGCAACCGCCGTGACGGTGCCGTTGAAGGTCTGATCCGGATAGGCCGGTACCTGCAGCGACACCTGCTGCCCCTGCGTCACGTTGCCCAGCTGCGCCTCGTCGACGTTGATTGCGACTTCGAGGGCTGGTGGGATCAAGGTGATGATCGGCGAGGTCGGTCCAACGAGTGCGCCCGGCGAAACCTGCCGATCGAACACGATGCCGTCTACTGGTGCGACGACCTGCGTCTCGCGCACGCCCAGCTGTGCAAGCTCGAGCGCAGCCTGCGCCTGATCGACACCGGCCTGCGCCGCTTGAACGTCCTGGTCGGTATACGGATTCTGGCGGCCGCGCAGCTGCGCTTCAGCCTGCGCGACCATGTGTTGTTGCTGCTGGATGTCGTAGTCGGTGTAGGGCTGCTGCGCCTTCTGCAGCTGCTCCTGTGCCTGGTTGACGAGAGCGCGCTGCGCCTCGATGTCCTGCGTCGTGGCAGGTTGTGTTGCGAGCGCCAGCTGTTGCTGCGCCTGGGTGACCGCGTCCTGGGCCGCCTGCACGTCCTCGTCCTGGGGGCCGGCTGAGATCTGGTCCAGGTGCGCCTGGTCCGCCTTCAACTTCTCACGGGAGGCGTCGACCTGTGCCTGCGCGGCTTTGCGCTGAGCATCGAGCGTGCCGTTTTGCGCGGCCTGCACGCGTGCCTGCGCGACACTCAAATTGTCCTGTGCCTGGGTGAGTTGGCTGACGGCCTGATCGTGCGCGGCCTGAAGCTGCGCACGCTGTGCCTGCACACCACCGTTGGTGAGCGCATCGAGCCGCGCCTTGGTGGCTTTGACCAGTGCCTGAGCGCTGGTGGCCTGCGCCTGGGTTGCCGCCAGCGTGGCCGGGGCACCGCCGCGGCGAAGCTGGTCGAGCTGGCCCTGGGCGGCGTCGATTGCGGCATTGCCAGCCTGCACCGCTTCATCAGCCGCACTCTTGGCCACACCGCACGCGGTACTGTTCGGCTGCTGGTACGCCTGACCGGTGATTGGACTGATCAAGGGCGCGCACAAACCCGCGGCCTTCTGCTCCAGCGCCGTCTGGTTCGATTCGGCGCCGGCCTCCTGCGCTTGCGCAGCCGTGAGGGCTGCTTGCGCCTGGGCGATTGAGAGTTGCGTCGGATTCTGAGCCTGGTTCAACGCCGCCTGAGCAGCCGTGAGCTGCGCCTGGGCCTGGTCGTACGCTGTTTGCGCCGCCTGCACGTCAGCCGCACTGGAGCCGACCTGGTTTTGGAGAGCCGCATCGGCTGAGCTCACCGCCGTTTGCCCGGCGTTCACCTGGGCCTGGAGCGCATCAACCTGGGCTTGTAGTTGCTCCAGGTCTGCTGCTGAGGTACCGCCCAACGCGGCATACGAGGCTTCCGTCGCGGTGACCTGGGCCATGTCGGCACTCACCGCGCTGGCGGCTGCCTGGCGCACATCGTCAGTCGCACCTTTTTGAAGCAACGCGAGCTTCTGCTGTGCCGCGTCGACGGCCGCTTGAGCCTGCGCGACCGTTTCGGCGCGACCACCGCTGAGCATTAAGTTCAGCTTGGCGGATTGCGCGGCCACGGCGGCCTGGGCGGCGGCAACGTCTTCCTGGCGCCCACCGGCCAACATTGAGTCGAGGCGCGCCTGCTGTTGCGCCACGGCCTCTTGTGCGGCGGCCACGTCGTCTGGCTTGGCGCCAGCCTGGATGGTTGCCAACTTTGCCTGCGCCGCGGCCAGATTGGCGCGTGCCTGCAGGACGGCGATTTCGGGCGAGTCTTGCTCCAGCTCCGCTACCACGTCGCCCGCGTGCACGGAAGAGCCGATGTCGACGAGCACCTGTTGTACGCGACCCGATGCCTTCGGCAACACGGTGATCTGGTCCTTGGCGCGGACGTCACCGCTATAGGTCAGGGTTTGCTGAATGTCCCCATGCTGCGCCGTCGCGGCCGGCACGCTGATGGCCTGCGCCTGCGACCCACTGGAGCTGCCGGGCACGGCGATAGGGCCGCAGCCAGCTACGAAAATGAGCACAGCTGTGGTTGCACCGATGAGTTTGAGATGAGTCATGCCACGGCTCCTGCGTGATTGCGCTCGCGGTCGAGCTTGGCGGCGGCGTCGAGGAGATACTGAAAGGCGGACTCCACCACTTGCAGTTGGTCGGGGTCGAGCTGCGACAGGATCGCGGTCACCACCTCGTTGCGGTACTGGATCAGCTCGTCGACCAGCTCGGCGCCAGTCGGAGTCGGCAGCACGCGCGTGACGCGTCGATCGCGCGGATCCTCGCGGCGAGTGACCAGGCTTTGTTCGGCCAGCCGATCAACGATGCCGGTAATGGTGGAGAGGCCAACACCCAGGCTCGCGGCGATCTGGCCGCTCGTCGAGTTCTGGTTCTTGGTGACGTAAATCAGTGCTTTGAGCTGCGGCATGGTGAGATCCAGCCGCAGCCAGGCGCGATCGCGACTGGGATTGAAGCCATGCACGAGCGCCTCGGAGCAGGAGAGGATGCGATGTATGCGTTGGATGCGTTCTTCGTCCATGGTCCTTCGGGCAGCGTAAATAGTTTGGTTGAAGCGAAATATACACCTGCACGAAAGGTTGTGCAAGAGCCAACTTTTCGCCTCCCGGCGAGATTTGTACCGACATGCGAGTCGCGCTCTTTACCTTCACCTCGCCGGCGCGGCTCGCCCGCGGGTGAACCGTTGGGGACCAGCATTCGCGCCCTGGTGGCAACACCGACAGGGTCGAAGCCCTCGACACGTCCACGCCCCATGGTGGTGGCCCACAACGGTCTCAAACTCTCCGAAGGTCCGTGGGCGCGCGAAGCGCAGCCGGTGCAGGCGAAGCTACCGCGCACTACACGGTCGAGCACGAACCGTGGTGCGCGGCGCGGGGCGGGCTAGCGCAGAATCAGCGTGCGCGTCTCGCCGTTGCGCTGGACGGTCATGCTCGTGGGCTGGCCTGGCGGCCGTCTTGCCGCGATCTGCTCCAGATCCGCGACGCCCGAGACGGCTCGACCTGAAAGCTCCAGGATCACGTCGCCAACTTCGACGCCCGCGCGCGCACCAGGCGAGTCCTCGCGCACGCCGCCAACATACGCGCCAGGCCCGTCCTTGAAATCGGTGACTTTCAGCCCAAGACCACCGCCGCGTCGATGCCGCGCGGCCATGCGCTGTAGCCTTGGCATGTCGAAGCCAACGATGGCTTCCTGCTCATCGGCAATGACCGGCACGCCCATCTGGCGAGTGCGCTGCACCATATCGCGCGCCGCATCGGCGTCGACCGACACATCGCGTACCTCGAACGGAACGCCCTCTTTGCGAAGGAACTCCTTCGCTCGCGAGCACCAGGGTCAAGTGGGGGTCGTGTAGACCGTTACAGGGGCTTCTGTAGTCACGTTTCTCGAGTCACGAGTTTAACCGGACTCCGTCGAACGGTGGCGAACTTTTCTTTGCAGCACGACGGAAGCTACTCGCCCGCGACGCGGGACTCGCGACTCGTAACTTCGCCAAAGGCCTCAGCGGCAGCGGCGAGTGTGGCATCGATATCGGCCTCGGTGTGCGCCAGCGACACGAACCCCGCTTCGAACTGCGAGGGCGCCAGGTAGACGCCGTGCTCCAGCATCGCGTGGAAGAAGCGCGCATATCTTCGGGTATCGGCCGCTTTGGCCGAAGCGTAGTCAGTGACAGGTTCGGGGCAGAAGAAGCCCGTGAACATCGAGCCCACACGATTGGTGGTGTATGCGACTCCAGCACTGAGCGCGGCGTTGCCGAGTCCATCCGTCAGGCGAGCGCTGAGCCGTTCGAGATGGTCGTAGACGCCAGGCTCTGTCAGCAGTCGTAGTGTGGCAAGGCCTGCTGCCATGGCGAGCGGGTTGCCTGAGAGAGTGCCTGCCTGGTACACGGGCCCGAGCGGCGAGATCTGCTGCATGATGTCGGCGCGTCCGCCGTAGGCACCTACGGGCAAGCCGCCACCAACGATTTTGCCGAGGCACGTCAGATCGGGCCGGATGCGAAAACGTTCTTGCGCGCCGCCCAGCGCGACGCGGAAGCCGGTGATGACCTCGTCGAAGATCAACAGCGCGCCATCCGCCCGCGTGAGCTCGCGCAGGTGTTCGAGGAACCCGGGCGCAGGCGGGATCACCCCCATGTTGCCCGCCACCGGCTCGACGATCACCGCCGCGACTTGTCGCGGGTGCGCGGCCAATGCATCGCGCGCCGCAACCACGTCGTTGTAGGGCACCGACAGCGTTTGAGCCGCGGCCACCGCGGGCACACCCGGCGAATCAGGCGCACCCAATGTCAGCGGCCCTGAGCCAGCCTGTACCAGCAGGCCATCGGCATGGCCGTGATAGCCCCCGTCAAACTTGAGGATGAGGTCGCGCCCGGTAAACGCGCGCGCCAGGCGCAGTGCGGTCATCGTCGCTTCGGTGCCCGAGCTGACGAACCGTACGAGCTCGATGCTCGGAAATGCTTGCTTGACCAGTTGCGCCAGCTCGACCTCGGCCTGGGTGGGCGCGCCATAGCTTGTGCCGCGGGTGGCGGCCTCCTGAATGGCGGCCACCACGCCCGGGTGGGCATGGCCCGCGATCAGCGGGCCCCACGAAGCCAGGTAGTCGACATAATGATTGCCGTCTTCATCCCAGACCGCTGAGCCTTTGGCGCGGGCGATGAAGCGCGGCGTGCCGCCCACGCCGCGGAAAGCCCTTACCGGGGAGTCGACGCCACCCGGCAGGTGCTTTTGCGCCTCGGCGAAGAGCGCCTCGGACCTCTGTGTTCGTGCGGCGAGTCCCTCACGCGGCACGCTCACGCGTGAGATGGCCCGACGCGAAAGGCGCCGTTCGATGTGGCGGTGTGTGACGTGTCGTCGTCGCGCAGCCAGCGGGCCACGTCCTTGGCGTAATACGTGATGATCATGTCCGCGCCAGCGCGCACAATTCCGGTAAGCGCTTCCATCACGGCGCGCCGCTCATCCAGCCAGCCATTCGCAACGGCTGCCTTGAGCATCGAGTACTCGCCGCTAACGTTGTAGGCCGCCAGCGGCACATCCGGGTACGCCGTTTTCACGGCGTGCACCACGTCGAGGTATGGCAGTGCTGGTTTGACCATCACGATGTCTGCACCTTCGGCCAGGTCGTAGCCAACCTCGCGCACGGCCTCGCGGCCGTTGGGCGGATCCATCTGATAGCCGCGGCGATCGCCAAACTGCGGCGCTGAGTCGGCTGCGTCGCGGAACGGACCGTAAAACGCGCTGGCGTACTTGGCCGCGTACGACATGATGAGGGTGTCGTGCAGGCCGCGCGCATCCAGCGCGGCGCGAATGGCGCCAACTCGACCATCCAGCATGTCGGAGGGCGCCACGATATCGGCGCCAGCTTCGGCCTGCGACACCGCCGTGCGGCTCATCAGCTCGAGCGAGAGATCGTTGTCGATGAAGCCCTCTTGACCCGCCGCGCCGAGCACGCCGCAGTGACCATGGCTCGTGTACTCGCACAAACAGGTATCGGCAATCAGTACCAGCGACGGTGCGGCACGCTTGATGGCGCGTAAAGCCTGCTGCACGATGCCATCGACAGCCATCGCCTGGGAAGCCTCGGCGTCCTTGAACGGCGGCAGGCCGAACAGCAGCATCGCCGGTATTCCGAGGTCAGCAACCTCGCGCGCATCCTCGACTACACGGTCGATTGACTGGTGGTACACGCCAGGCATCGAGGTGATCTCTTCGTGCACGTCGGTGCCAGGCACGACAAAGACCGGGTAGATGAACCCGTCCGTGCGGAGATGCGTCTCGCGCACCATGCGTCGAAGGTTTTCGGTACGGCGCAGTCGACGCGGTCGCGCCTGTGGGAACTGGGCACGCGTCGTGTGTTCCACGATTCGTCAAGCGCTCCTTCCACGTGAGGTGCGCGGGCGCAACACCCGCAGAATGTGCGCGCGCGAGCGCTCGACGCTGGCATCGCGCAGCGCCACGGTTGGGCCGTGCATCAGCTTGTTGACGATGCTGGTGGTTAGAGCTTCGACCGCGGCAATCTGCTCCGGCGTAAGGTCGCGCAGGCGCGTCGCGGATCGCCGCAGCTCGCTCAGGCGAACAGCCTCCGCATACGTACGGAGCTCAGCGATCGCGGGCGCTTGCGCCCGTGTGCGCAGCCAATCGGCCAGGCGCTGCGCCTCCTGGCACGCCAGCTCTTCAGCCCGCTCGCGCTCCACTGAGCGGGTCTGCGCATCAACCGGACACAGGCGTTCGAGATCATCCAGGTCGATCAGCGACACACCACCGAGCTCGCGCACTCTCGGGTCGACGTCACGCGGCAAGGCAATGTCCAGGAGCACGAGCGGCGCACAGCGCGACCGCACCACGGCAGCCACGGCTGCGTAGTCCACCAGGGTGGAGCGGGCCGCGGTCGCCCCAACTACAAGCGCCGCCGAGGCGAGCACCTCGGGGAGGGCGTCGAGAGTGCCGATCTCGATCGCTCCACGCAACTGGTGCATCACGCGCATGGCGTGTTCCGCCGTTCGGTTCAGCACGCGTACGTGCGCGCCCGCGGCGAGGAGCGCCTCGGCAGCCGCGCGCGCCATTACGCCGGCACCCAGCACCACTGCTAACTGGCCGCTGACATCAGTCGGCAGGGCGCGACGCGCCACGCCAACGCCAGCCGCGGCGATCGATGGCGCCTTACCAAGCCGAGTCGAGCCGCGCACGCGGCGTGCCGACTCGATCGCACGCTGAAAGACGCCGCGTAACGAGGTCGGCAGGTCCTCCGACTCCTCGGCCAGCCGCAACGCTTCGCGGACCTGGCCACGGATCTGCTCTTCGCCAACGAGCATTGAGTCAAGACCCGAAGCCACGCGCACCAGGTGCAGCAACGCCTCACGACCCGAGCGCGACACACCGTACTGTTCGAGTTCGGTGCTGTCCACGTCGGTGGCGCGGCTCAACGCGCGCAGCAGGGTTCGACGAGCCGACTGGGTGCGGCCTTCGATCCAGGCATAGACCTCAACGCGGTTACAGGTGGAAAGGAGAACGGTCGCAGGCTGCCTCGGCGCGTGAGCCCGCCACATGCTCTCGTCGATGGCGAGCCGCTCGCGCACTTCCAGCGGCGCAGCGTGATGACTCACGCCGAAGACCAGCAGCCGCCCGCTCATACGCGCGCGCCCGCCAGTCGTTCGATCGCATGGACCAGGCTGCGCATGCTGGTTTGGTCGGCGACGGCATCCACGCGCACACCATGCGCTCGCGCGGCGTCGGCGGTCGTGGCCCCGATACACACCACCAACGCTTCGCGTGGTACCGCGGCCGCGATCGGCGCAACGGCAGATGGGCTGCACAGCGTCACAACGTCGATGCCGCCAAGGCGCAATTGCGATGCTGCGTCCACAGTGGCGACGGTGCGGTATGCCACGGGCGCATCCACCTCCACACCGAGGGCTCGGAGGCCATCGACGAGCTCATCACGGCCTTCGGCTGCGCGCGGGACCAGTACGCGGTCGCCCGCACGCAGGACTGGCGTCATGGCCTCGAGGGCAGCAGCTGCGCTGAAGCGCTCGAGTGTGACGGCAGCGTCCAGGTCGAGTGCACGGGCGGTCGAGGCGCCGCATACCACACTCGCATTAGGGAGGTGCTCCTCGAGTCCACACGCGGCGTTCGCACTCTGCAGGACCACGCACGCATAACTGCCTGAGGCCAGAGCGCTCAACGTGGCTTCGAAATCGTGTGCTGACCAGGCGCGTTCGATGGCAATCGCGGATGCCTCGACCGCTTCGAATCCAGCAACGCGCAGCAATGCGGACAGCTCTGCTGCTTGCTCGCGCGGTCGCGTGTTCAGCACGCGCAGCGGCGTCATGCGTACATCACTCGTCGTTGCGGGGCGCCCGGCATGCGCAGACGTTCGGTGAGCTGGTCTGCCAGGGCTTCAGGTGCGTCGAGCCGCCCGAGCGCGTCGGCGACGCTGAGGGTGCCGTCGTCGCGCGCGAGCCCGCCCAGGAGGTGCAGCCCGCCGTCAGCCCGTGGGCGGCCCAGGGCGCCGACCGGAAGGCGGCAGCCGCCATCGAGATTTGCCATGAGGTGACGTTCGGCACGCACCGCGGCGGCTGTCGCTGGATCGTGCAGCGGCTCTACCAGCGCGATCGTGTCGCGATCGCCGGCGCGGCACTCCAGCGTGAGCGCGCCCTGTCCGGGCGCGGGCGGCAAGAGCTCCGGATCGAGCTCAACGCAGGCGACCTCCAGGTCGAGACGTTGCAGGCCAGCCTGAGCGAGAACGATCGCGTCGTAGTCGCCGTCTGCCAACTTGCGCAGCCGCGTCTCGACGTTACCGCGTATCGGCACGAAGTGCACATCAGGCCGCGCGGCGCGGAGAAACGCCGAGCGCCGCGCGCTACTGGTGCCGACTCGTGCGCCAGCGGCCAGCGCCTCCAGTCCACGCCCATCCGAGGTGACGAGCACGTCGGCGGGGTCCCCGCGCACTGGAATGGCCGCCAGCACGAGACCCGGTGTGATCAACGGGGGGACGTCCTTCAGACTGTGCACTGCGAGGTCTACTTCTTCGCGCAGGAGCGCCGCCTCGAGCTCTTTGACGAACACCCCCGCGCCCCAGTCAGGACCTGTCTCGTTCTTGCCCTGACTGTGGTCACCGCTGGTCGCAATGGGGACGATCTCGACCTCGACACGCTCGCGCAACAGGGCCGCGACCTGCTCTGCCTGCGCGCGGGCTAGCGGGCTTGGCCGCGTTCCCATGCGGATCACGCGCGCAGCCATGCCACTCGCGCTGGGCTACTGTCCCATGCGGCGAGTTCGCCGCGGACGACGCTTGCCAGCGCCTCGATGAAGTCCGGCGCAGCGTTCGGCGCCTCCACCCGCACGAACCTGTCGATGCCGGCCTGCGAGGCTTGCTCGCGTCCTGCGACGTCGACGTCGTACAGGGTTTCGAGGTGGTCAGCCAGGAACTGCACGGGCGCCACGACGACCTGGCGAACGCCCCTGCCGGCCAACTGCGGCAAGACTTCGAGTAGGTCGGGTTTGAGCCACTCTTCTGGCGTGTGCCCAGCGCTCTGGTACACGAAGGACCACTGCTCGTCTGGCAGCTCCGCGGCCGTGGCAATTGCTTCAGCCGTCTCACGCAGCTGCTCGACATACTCCGGTTCGCGATCCACGACGCGCCTGGGCAGCGAATGCGCCGTCAACAGGACAGGAGTCGAGTATCGAGAGTCGTCGTCGAAGGCCGCGAGGGCGCCACGAATGCGGCTGGCCAGCACGTCCACGAACGCGGGATTGAGGTGCCAGGCGCGAACCGTCCGAACGGCCACGCCATCGGCAGCGGCTTCGAGAGCCTGCAGGTAGCCACCCATGAGTGTGTCGGAATACTGCGGCGACAGGATCACGCCCAGCAGACGTTGTGCACCCTCGGATCGCAGTTCTGAGACGGCGTCCGCAACGGACGGTTCGCTGAAGCGCATGCCTGCCGCAACTCGGTAGTCGCGGCCAAGCACTTGGCCGAGCGCGGCCGCCTGGGCCTGCGTGACGTCGACCAACGGCGACATGCCGATGACTTCGTAGCGGCGGCGGAACTCGGCCAGCAGCGCGGCATCTGGCTCGCGGCCGCCACGGACGCGCGTGATGTACGCGCCCACGTCGTCGAGACTACGTGGCGACCCGTAGGTCATCAGAACCACGCCCGTGACCACCACTACGCTGACTTTGCGGTTTCGGTATGGACCATGTCCACCAGGCGCTTCAGCACGTCCGGGTCGGTCTCGGGCATGACCCCGTGCCCGAGGTTGAAAATGTGCCCCGGCCGGCCTTCGGCCCGCGCCAGGACATCACGCGCGCCGTCCTGAGTCGCGTCCCATCCCGCGAGCGGCCGTACCGGGTCGAGGTTGCCCTGGACGCCACGGTCATGTCCGACGCGTTGCCAGGCGTCGTCGAGTTTCACGCGCCAGTCCACGCTCATGAGGTCACTTCCCGCGGCCGACATGAGCTCCAGCAGCGACGCGTTGCCCGTACCAAAGTAGATGGTTGGCACGCCCGTTCCACGAAGGGCAGCAAAGAGGCGTTGCATCCATGGCAACACAGAGCGTGCGTAGTCGGTAGGCGAAAGTGAGCCAATCCAGCTGTCGAAGACTTGCAGGACGTCGGCGCCGGCGGCTGCTTGCGCGCTCAGGTAGGCGGCCATCGCGTCGGTGAGGCGATCCATGAGTGCTGCCCAGACGGTCGGCTGCCCGAACATGAGCGCTTTTGCGCGGGCGTAGTCGCGCGAAGGACGACCTTCGATGAGATAGCACGCCAGCGTGAAGGGCGCACCGCTGAAGCCGATAATTGCCGCGCGGCCGTCCGAAAGCTCCGAGCGAAGTCCGCGGATCGTTTGAAGGACGAAAGGCACTCCCTCAGACGGCTCGAGTGGGCGCAGGCGCTCGACGGCGGAAAGGTCTCGGATCGGCGCGTGGATGACCGGGCCGAGGTCCGGTTGGATCTCGAGCGAGACGCCCATCGGCTCCAGGGGCAACATGATGTCCGCGAAAAGCACTGCCCCGTCTACGCCAAGCTCCTCAATTGGCATGAGGGTGATGCGCGAGCACAGTTCAGGCGTTTTGGCTAGGGTCAGGATCGGGTACTGCTCGCGTAACGCGCGGTAGCGCGCGAGCGTGCGGCCGGCCTGGCGCATGAACCACACCGGGGTGGCATCAACTGGCTGAAGACGGCATGCGGCGCGCATGCGCTCGGCGCCGGTCATCGTCGAAAGCCCGGTCGCGGTCAACGCACCAGCTCCAGCACCTCGTCGAAGCCGCCGGCGATGCAGGTGAAAATCGGCGTTTCGCGCTCGGTCCAGGCGCTGGCTTCGCCACCGCGGAGGCGCTCGACGAGGTCCAGGAAGTCGCCCGGGTAGTCCGTCTCGAAAGCAACCACGAACTCCTGGTCATCCAGCCCAAACGAATAGCTCGTGTTGATCTTGACCCGAGGAAACTCGTGGCCAACGCGAATGTGCTCGTCCATGGCCGCCTGGCGCTCTTCGTGGCTGAGGCGATACCACGGCCGCTTTTTGACCATCGGGTACACGAACAGGTACTTGCGATTGGTGGGTCGAATCTGAGTGCGCCGCCCCTCGCCATCGCCGTCTTCGTGCACGTGCTTATCGACGTACTGCGACCGCCGCGTCATGGCCAGAAACGAGTAAGGCGTCTCCAGGTGGCGGCCCATCGTCGTCGCGAGCATGGCGGACTGCAGCTCCTGGAAATCCTCGAGACGCTCGCTGACCATCCACAACATGAAATCGGCATCGCCGCGTGTTCCGAGGGTGCTGTAGGCGCGCAGGACGGCCATTCGCTCCTTGAACTGCTGTAGCACCCGCGCCAACTCGGCATGCTGTTCGGAGTGGTGCCCAGGCCCCAGATCCTGCCGCCAGCTCGGCCTGACCTTATAGAAGAGATAGCGGATGAATTGACGCGCCGTCGGCACCGATGCGGTTGCCTGCGGCGTAGCACTGGGCGCAGTGGTGGTCATTAATGCGAGCGTACGGGAAGGTCGCTGCACCTGAAGACGGCCATCGCCCCGATATCGCCCGGGGGAATCTCCCTATTCTTGGTCTGGGGGTTTTTACCTGGTGCTTCGGCTACTTGTAGTGATACCGGTCGTGGTCGTTGGCGCGCTGGTGCTTGCGGCGGCAGTATGGCTGCCGCTGCTCGGTACCAGCCTGGCCGTTAGCGATCCCCTGGTGCCTGCCGACGTTGCGCTTGTGCTCGAAGGCACAGGCACGGGTGCGGTGCCCGCGGCCGAAGCCTGGCGCCAACAGGGCCTCGTGCGCGACGTGGTGATCGTCGAGGCGCCAGTCAAGACGCACGCGTTGGTCGCGTACTGGTCCGACTTCGTGCGATTGGGTTTGGCTTCGCCAGCACCAACCCCCGCCGATCGCCTGCGCATCGTGCGAGCGCCCTCCACGCAAGGCGGCCAGCAGGCACAAGCTGCCCTGCCCGCGATCCAGGCGGACGGGGCGCACTCGGTGATGGTTGTTGGCGGTGGCGGGATCGGCTCGCGCATCGTCCAGCGCCAGCTCTCAGAGGTCCTGCAGCCGGCGGGCATCAGCCTGGAGATGGTGGCTTACTCCGACGCGACGCCCGGGCGTGATCCCGCGCACTGGTACCAGAACGCCGAGGACCGCCGAGCGGTGCTCGACAGTTGGTTACAGTTGCTCGTGCCATACCTGAGCGGCTACGACGACGCCGCGTAGATCGCATAGTCGCCGAACCGCGCCACCTCTGCGAACTGTGAGTGCGGAATCGTTCGCCCCATGAGATCCGCAATGTACGGGTCGCGCTCCCAGATAACGAGCGCGTGGAGCGGCTCGCCCAACCACGTCGATTCGAACGGCCGGCCAATGCTGAGCAGATACACCAGGTTGTCCTGGTCGACATAACGCTGGGCGTTCGAGCGGATTGCTACCTCCTTGGAGGACACATAGGTGTCATTCGGTGCGAGGTGTGCGTCCACCCACGCGGCGGCTTCCAGGGTTCCCGTGGTGCCGTACCAGTAATCGGTCTGATAGGGCGCGGCGACCTGTACGACGTCAACCGCCAGCGACCAACCGAGGGCCAAACCCACAACGGCCATGCACCCCGTGATAGCCGGCGCGCGCAGCGATATGCCCACCAGCGTCGCGACAACCAGCACGCCCAGAAGTGATGCGGCTGCCGCCGGCGCGATGGCCCACGTGCGCTCGAGCGCCCACTGATCGCGCACTAACCATAAGCTGATGCCGCCACTCAGGAGAGCGGATGCGGTGAGCGCGATCGCGGCGACGCGCAGGCGTGAAACGGCGAGCCCGGCCACGACAGGAGCGGCCATGCAGGCTAGCAGCGGGGCTAGCGGGACCTGGTACTTGGGAAACCACCCCGCGCTCTTGTTGACGTACAGCAGAACCAGGAGAATCGTTACGCCGATCAACAGGTCGACCCGACGCATCTGCCACAGGCGAGCGAGGCCAGCCAGGCGTGCGCCCGCGCCGAGCAGGCCAAGCGTGACGAGGCCGGGGCCGAGCCAGATCACTGTCGGCTGCAGGCCTTCGATGAACGCACCAGCGCTCACATAGGCGCGCCGAGCGACGTCGGCCGAATCCTGGGCTTCGATGAGGTTCACGCCAAAGGGCATGTCCAGGGGGAAGCGCAGCCAGGTGCCGATCGCAATCCAGAAAGCGGCGGCCAGCAGCGCACCGACGCCTCCAATGCCAATCACGTGGACAACTGCGCGAAGAAAACGACCGCGCAGCACCTGCCACGTCCCGAGCACCGCGATGAGTGTGATGGGGTTGGTCATCTTGGCCCAGAGCAGCAGCGCAAACAGCGGCGTGAGCCAGAACCAGCCTCGATCCTGCAGACGGGGATACAGCCACAGGAACAGCAGCGACAGTGGCAGCAGCACGCTGAAGTCGATGTCCAGGATCAAGGTGCTCTGGACCACCAGTGGGCACACCGCGACGACCGCGACCGCGAGACCGCCTGCGAGGTCCCTCGTCGGAGGTGGGCCACGCGTCAGGTCACGCGCGAGCAGCCAGGTCAATAGCAGCGTTGCGAGGCCGCCCAGGATGCCGAGGCCGCGCAGCACCGGCGGCGTCCAACCGCCGACCCTGGCGAAGGCACCGAGCGCGTAGATGTACAGCGGTGGATGCCACAACGCCCACTGCTCGCGCTGGGTCAGGTCGCCGCGCTCGCTCATCCAGCCCTGGTTGCCAAACGGCAGGCCTGTGTCGGCGACGGCTCGCGCAGCGAGGGCGAAGTTCGCATCGTCGTACATCAGCGGGCGATTCAGCTGCGCTGTGACCAGCGCGAGGTACATCACGGCCCCGCCGATGGCCAGCGCAAGTCCCAAACGCCCGACGCCCATCGCACCAGAAGACAGGGCACGGGTCTGTGGGGTTTCCGTTCGAAGGACGGCGGTCATCGTCCGAAGATGCGGTAGCGCAGGATGATCCCGACCATGTGGGCGCCAACGCGGACCGCCGTGGACAGTGAGCCGGTGATCTTGGAATGACCTACGCGGGTGCGGTAGTTCACCGGCACCTCGACCAGGCGCGCTCGTGAGAGCAGCGCCAGGCAGACCATTTCGGGCAGAAAGTGCGAGCCGCCAACCGTAAAGCGCGGCAGCATGCGTTCGGCTGCGGAGCGGCGGATCAGTCGAAGCGTGCAGCCGCAGTCCGAAAGCGACGGACCGCCGAAGAGCACCTGCAGCAGTTTGGCGACGGCCCAATTGCCCCAGCGCAGCTGCCAGCCCATGTTGGCGCCGTGCCAGATGAGCTCGCGCGTGGTGCGCGTGCCGAGCACCAGGTCGAAATCGTCGGCATAGGCCAGGAGCTTCAGGACGTCCTTGCCCATGAAGGTGCCGTCCGGCTCCGCGAGCACGACATATTCACCCTGCGCCTCAGCGAGGCCACGTCGCAGGGCATGGCCGTAGCCTTGACGTTGCTCGCAGACAACGCGGGCGCCCGCCGCGGTTGCGCGACTGGCGGTGGCATCGCGCGAGTTGTTGTCGATCACCAGCACCTCGTCGACGGCCTCGATGGCTCCGAAGTCGGCCACGGCCTGGGCGATGCCAGCCTCCTCGTTGAAGGCAGGGAAGACAACCGAGACGCGGTGGCCCAACCACACAAGGTCATTCTTCCCCGGAGGGGGCCCTGTTGGGAAAGAGCCGTGGCCGGAGCCACCACCGCGCACTTGAGGTGGCGGACTCAAAGGCCCAGGGCGACTCGTAGGTGACTCAGTTCCGTTAGTGCCTGATCGAGCAGCGCACGGTTCTCGGGCGCGTTGAGCCAACGCGAGACGCCGCTCGCATGCGGCAATGGCAGCAAGGCTCTGCCTTCGTGCTCGTAGACCTTGCCCACTGTTTCGGTCAGAGGTTTCTTTCCAAGGAAGGTGTCAATTGCCATCTTCCCGACGAGGATCACCAACTTTGGTTGCAACAGGGCGAGTTCACGGTCGAGGTACGGACGGCACAGTGCAACTTCGCTTCGTGAGGGTGGGCGGTCGCCGTTGCCCGACGGTGACTTGCCCGGAAAACAACGGGTTAGCGAAGTCAGATAGACATGTTCGCGGAAGTAGTTCGGCGGAAAGCCCGCGCGGTCCAGCCAGAGTGACAGGAAGGTGCCCGCGGGCCCGGCGAAGTGGTACCCCTTGCGATCGGTGACCGGTCCGGGCGCCTGTCCGATCAGCACCACGCGGGCGTCCTCCAGCACCGCCGGGCGAATCGGGTTTGCGGCGGCCAACAGACCCGCCAGCTCACACTTGCGACAGGCCAGCACGTCGTCCACAAGCGTCGTCAGCGCATCCGCTGCTATGCTCATTTCAGGTCTCGATGGCTCGATGTGCCCGCTTGTTGACCGTCGCGGCGGCGCTCGCGTTGCTCAGCAGCGCGTGCGTCACCGATACGAGCTTTAACCCGCAGACGGCGTTCAATCCTCGGTCCGATTACGCAAACGAGGGGCTGAACCTCTTCATCCTGACCATCGTTCTGGGCGTCATCATTGGCGGGGTCGTCGAAATTGTGCTGGTGGCGACGGCGATCCGCTACCGCCGCCGGGCGGGTGATCCGTTGCCGCCCCAGATCCATGGCAGCACCATCATCGAGGTGCTGTGGACGACGGGTCCAGTCCTGGTCGTCGGCGCCATCCTGTTCTTCACGCTGCCGGTGATCTTCAGTACCCAGGCACCTGCACCGCCAGGCTCGATCAATATTGACGTGACTGGGCACCAGTTCTGGTGGGAGTTTGGCTATCTCGACGGCAACGTGCTCACAGCCAACGAGCTGCACCTGCCGGTGGGCCAGACGGTCAACCTGGTGCTGCACTCAGACGACGTGATCCATTCGTTCTGGGTCCCAGCGCTTGGCGGGAAACGCGACGCATTTCCGGGCCATACCAATTACATCTGGATGAAGCCCGACGCGGTTGGCGAGTTCCCAGGACAGTGCTATCAGTTGTGCGGCTACTCGCATGGCAACATGCGTGAAAAGGCCATCGTCCAGACGCCTACGGATTTCCAGGCGTGGCTGACCTCCCAGCAGGCGCCAGCCGTGACGCCGACAGATCCCACGGCGGCCGAGGGTGGACAGCTGTTTCAAACACGCGGGTGCGCGGCATGCCACACCATCAACGGGACGCCAGCTCAAGGCAAGGTTGGGCCGAATTTGACGCACGTTGCCAGTCGGGGCGTCATTGCTGGAAGCGTGCTCGACAACACGCCCGACGGCTTGCGCACCTGGCTCAAGGACCCGCCCGGGGTCAAGCCCGGCTCGATCATGCCCAATCTCGGCTTGAACGACCACGAACTGGACGTGCTCGTGGCGTATTTGGAATCCTTGAAGTGAACATGTACGGACGATCGCCCGCCAGGAAGGAGCTCGAGCGCATATGGCCGTAGTTAGCGCACCGCTGCCGCGCGTTGGCGGAATGGTCGTCGCCCCGCCAACACTGGCAGACCCCGCCTACAAGGGCCTGTGGAGCTGGCTGACTACCGTCGACCACAAACGCATCGGCATCCTGTACGGCGTCTCAGCTGGCGCGTTTTTCGTGATCGGCGGCCTCGAAGCGCTCGTTATCCGCCTGCAGCTCTGGACGCCCGAGAACAACCTGGTCAGCGCCCAGATGTTCAACTCGCTATTCACGATGCACGCCACGACCATGATCTTCCTGGCGATCATGCCCCTGGGTGCCTCGTTCTTCAACTTCATCATTCCGCTGCAGATTGGCGCCCGAGACGTGGCTTTCCCACGCCTGAACGCCTTCAGCTACTGGGCGTTCATCCTGGGCGGCATCATGCTGAACATCAGTTTTCTGCTCGGCGGTGCGCCTGACGCAGGCTGGTTCGGCTATGCCAATCTGACCACCCGAACATACTCACCCGGCCCTGGCATCGACTTCTGGATGCTCGGCCTACAGGTCCTTGGCGTCGCGTCGATCGCCGCGGCCCTGAACTTCTTCGTAACCATCGTCAACATGCGCGCGCCGGGCTTGGGCTTCATGCGGCTGCCCATTTTCTGCTGGATGTCGCTCATCACGATGGTGCTCCTGCTGCTGGCCTTCCCGTCGATCACGGTCGGACTCATCCTGCTGATGTTCGACCGCTTCTTCGACACCAACTTCTACAGCGTGCCCCATGGTGGCGACCCTGTCCTGTGGCAGCACCTCTTCTGGGTGTTTGGCCATCCTGAGGTGTACATCCTGATCTTGCCCGCCATGGGCATCGTCTCCGAGATCATCCCGGTGTTCTCGCGCAAGCCGCTGTTTGGCTACGCCGTAATGGTCTACTCGGGTATCGCAATCGCCTTCCTTGCCTTTGGCGTATGGGCGCACCACATGTTCGCGGTCGGCCTCGGCGCGATCGCCGACGCGGTGTTTGCCTCCAGCACGATGCTGATCGCCGTGCCCACCGGCGTGAAGATCTTCAACTGGATCGGCACGATGTTCAAAGGGTCGGTCAGCTTCAAGACACCAATGCTGTTCGCGGTCGGCTTCATCAGCATGTTCATCATTGGTGGCGTGACCGGCATCATGCACGCGTCGCCACCGGCTGATCTCATCCAGCACGACACCTACTTCATCGTTGCCCACATCCACTACGTGTTGATTGGCGGCAGCATCATGGCGCTCTTCGCGGGCGTCTATTACTGGTTCCCCAAGATGAGCGGTCGCATGCCGAATGAGACGCTTGGCCAATGGAACTTCTGGACATTCCTCATCTTCTTCAACGTCACGTTCATGCCGATGCACTGGACGGGGCTGCTGGGCATGCCGCGCCGCGTCTACACCTATGGTCCCGACCTGGGTGTGACCCAGCTGAACCAGCTCTCGACAATTGGTGCGATCGGTCTGGGCTTCTCAGTTCTGCTGTTCGTGATCAATCTGTTCACCAGCTTGCGCTTCGGCGAGATCGCGCCCGACGATCCGTGGGATGGCGCCACCCTCGAGTGGTCGATCCCGTCACCCCCGCCCATTTACAACTTTGCGCGTATCCCGACGGTGCACTCGCGCGACGCGTGGTGGGCCATGAAACATCCGGAACGCATGCACCTCGATCCGATCGAGGTTGAGCCGCTGGCTGGCGGGCCTGGTCACGCGACGGAAACCGCGCACGACGTTGTCGCGGTCGCGGCGCCCGATGCTGCACCGCCGGTCATCCACATGCCGTCGCCATCGTTCTGGCCGCTGCTGTGCGCGGTCGGACTGGCGACGATGGCCAGCGGCCTGCTGTTTGCCGATTCGTTTGGTCCGGTGACGATTCCGATCTTCGCAATCCTTGGCCTGATGCTGCTGATCGGCAGCATCTACGGCTGGTCGTTCGAGCCAGCGTAATGGCGCATACCGCTGTCCCGGTCATCGTCGATACAGGCGCCGCGCCGCCAGCAACGGCTGGCGCGCCGCTGGTCCTGGAACACCCGCACACCAGCACGGGGCTCGACAACCGGAAGTTGTTGATGTGGGCGTTCCTCGCGTCGGACTGCATGTTCTTTGGCACGCTAATCGCGACCTACATGGTCTACAAGAACCGCAGTATCGACGGACCGCTACCGCGCGAGACCTTCGACGTGCCGTACACGTCGGTTAGCGCGTTCGTCCTGCTGCTGAGCAGTTTGACGATGGTGCTCGCGCTGGCCTCTATTCAGCGTGGCGAAGAGCGCCGCATGCGGGTGTGGCTCTCAGCCACCGCCCTACTCGGTTGCGTCTTCCTCGGCGGCCAGTTCTACGAGTTCACCACTTTCTATCACGACGGTTTGACCTTGAGCCGCAACCTGTTCGGGTCGACCTTTTTCACACTGACAGGCTTCCACGGGACGCACGTGGCGATCGGCGTGTTCTGGCTTGGTTCGCTGGTTACGCACTCGTTCAGAGGCAAGTTGCATCAGGAACACTCGTTGCTCGTGGAGATCGCCGGCCTCTACTGGCACTTCGTCGACATCGTGTGGATCCTGATCTTCACGCTCGTGTATCTCATACCTGACTGATGGCAACGATTGATCACGGCCACGGCCACGCCGAAGAACACGCGGTTGAGCACGCGCATCCAGGCGCAAAGACCTACACCATTGTTGGCGTGATCCTGGCGATCATCACGGTCGCCGAGGTCTTCTTCTACACCCAGGAGTCGGTGCGCGCCTTTCTCGTTCCGCTGCTGCTCGTCCTGTCCGCCTCGAAGTTCGTGATGGTGGTTGGTTTCTATATGCATTTGAAGTTCGATCACCCGTTGTTCCTCGGCGTGTTCGGCTTCGGCCTGATGGTGGGCGGCTCCATCATCACCGCGTTGATGTTCCTGTTTGGCCAGTACCCACTACCCCACCACCTCGCCTAGGGGTCGCCAGGCCCCTCCACACCGTGGAACCCACCCTCGCGTTATTCAGCCCCTCCCCGAGTGTGGTGGCTGGTGCAATTGCTGTCGCGGCGCTGTACTGGCTGTGCACTCAGACGTACAGGGACAAGTTTGTGGCTGCAACGCCTGTCTCGACACCGAAGCAGATTGCGTTCTACGGCGGCGTGGCGCTCGCCCTCGTGGCGTTGGCAAGTCCTCTCGACACGATCGGCGACAAGTACCTGTTCACCGCGCACATGCTGCAGCATCTGCTGTTGATCCTCGGTGTCGCGCCGCTGCTGCTGGGCGGCATGCCAGCCTGGTTGCTGCGCGAATTGCTCGCCGCCACCCGCCTCGCAGGCTTCGTGCGCTGGGCGCGTCACCCGCTCGTCGCGTTCTTCGGATTCAACCTGATCTTCGCCTTCGCGCACATCCCGGTCTTCTACGAACTCACGCTCGCCAGCGAGCCATTGCATGCCGCCGAACACGTGGTATTCGTATTGACGGCTATGCTGATGTGGATGCCCGTACTGAGTCCGGTGCCTGAGATCTCGGTACCGTATCCGGCTCTGGGCCAGGTGCTGTATCTGTTCCTGCAGACGATTCCGGCATCGTTGGTCGGCGCGCTGCTCGCGATGGCATCCGCACCGCTGTACATCACCTATGAGCTGGCGCCACGCCTGACGGCATTGGGCGCGCTCGAAGATCAGCAGCTTGGCGGCCTGATCATGTGGGTCGGCGGTGGCGTGTATTTTCTGATCGCCACGGGTGTGGTGTTCTTTGCCTGGGCCGCGCGCGAAGAAGCGGCGAACCGGCGCCCGGGCGTGACACAGGGGGTAGCCAGTAGATAGATGACTGAAGCAACGCTCGAGCGTCGCACGCGCGTTCGTGAGCGCTGGTTGTCGGATGCCATCATCGCCGGGTTCGTTGCAATCGGTACCTCGACGGCGGCGTTGATGATCGCCTACGTGCTCGCGAACGGCGCCGCAGACTCGCAGGGTGACGTGCTACGGCAATGGCTCTGGCAGCTCACTCATAACGAAGTCGTCGGCTTCAGCAGCGGCCGCCCGGCCTACGCCCTGGCGATTCACGTGGTGCTCGGCATTGTCTGGGCGTTGCTCTACGCACGGTTTATCGAGTGGAACCGAGGCCTCAGTTGGTGGATCGGACGCGGGCCGGGTTGGGAACGCGGCGTGCGCTTCGCGCTGCTGCCATGGTTGGTGTCGTTGCTGGTGCTCTTGCCCGCGGCGATGGTCAACATGCTCGGTTGGGCTCTGTCGGCTGGGCCGCTGGTGCCGCTCGGGAACCTGGTCTTGCACCTCATCTACGGTTTCACGCTGGGCCAGCTCTACGACACGTCTTCCGACGACGCGGCCATCGCTTCCGACCTAACCCACGACGAGCCGTTGCAGGCGGTGGCGGTTGCGCATTCTGAGGACTTCGGCGCGGCCGGAATCGTGGTCGGGGCTATCGTTGGGGCGCTGGTGGGCGCTGGCTTGGCGATCGTGTTGCCGCCAGTCTTACCCAACGTGGACTTTGGCGGCTGGCAGGCTGCTTTGGCCGTCGGCGGCATCCTCGCTGGCGGTGCGGTGGGTGGCATTGTTGGCTCCTTTGCAGGTCTGCCGCAGACCCCGCCCGATGCCGCTGAGCTGGCTTCGGGGCCGGATCCATTTCAGTACAAAGTGCTGCCGTTTCTGATTCCGCCTGCGTTGATTGTGGTGATCGCCGCGATCATCTCAACGTTAGGAACAAGTCTTCTGCAACTTGGCAAAAGCGAATTCGAGATCGGACCGATCACGATCGCCAAGGCGGTCTTGGCAGCGGTCTGCGGCATCTTCATCATCGGCTTTGGGGCGCTCTGGTTGGCGACCCGGCCTGAGTCGGATCAGTCGCCGCCCTCGAGTCGCGACACGGTTTCCCACAGGGCCGAGCACTGAGCCACCTTCGGCTCGGGTTCGACCATGAATTCGGCTCGGCGGAGGCGGCCGCGCTTGAGGCGACCCTTCAGCAGTCTGTACGCAGGGATGGCGGCCGCGATCATGAAGCCGAACACGATCAGCAGCGTCCAGTGCGTGGCCGCGATCCAGACCATCGTGTCGCGCGTCGGCGCGTACATCAGCAGCAAGATTGCGAACCAGATCTTGAAGGCAACCAGCGGAATCGCGACGGTGAGTAACGCGCCCTTGTTCTCCATGACGCCGCCCTACCGGACGAGTCTACTCCTCAGAGGGGTGGACTCTCACGGGAGTGTTGCCCACGGAGTGCCACCCTGCGGAGAGTCATCCCACGGACCCTGTGCGGCGTTCACCGCGGTGTGGGCTCCGCACGATGCGGGCCTATGGCTATCATGATGAGTAGCGTTTGTTGATGCGTCGACTGCTGCTCGCCGTCCCGCTGGCTTTCGCAGCGCTCTCCCTCCCCTCGCCTGCCGCCGCCCAGCCCTGGCCGGTCGCGCCTTCGTCTGACGGCGCCGAACAGATCAGCCAGCTGTTCTGGTTCACGCTGGTCCTGGCGACGATCGTGTTCATCCTGGTCGAAGGCCTGCTGATCTACTCCAGCCTGCGATTCAGAAGAAGAACACCGCTACCAACCCAGGAGCCGCCGCAGATCCACGGCAATACGCGCCTGGAAGTGATGTGGGCCACCGTGCCCGCGCTGATCCTCATTGGCCTGTTTGGCATCACCGTCACGCGCCTCGGTGAGCTGAGCCAGATTCCCACCGATCCCAACCTCATGCACATCTCCGTCACCGGCCGACAGTTCTCGTGGGAGTTCGGCTACGGCAACTCCGGCGTCAAAACCACCAACGACCTGCACCTGCCCACCGGCCAGCAAATCGTCTTCGACGTGACCGCAGTCGACGTGATCCACGGCTTTTGGGTACCCGACCTGTTCGGTCAGATCGATGCGAACCCCGGCCGCATCAACCACATAACCTTCACGGCCAACCAGGTGGGCGAATTCCGCGGCGTCTGCGCCATGCTGTGCGGCGCAGGCCACAGCGGCATGTTGTTCCGCGTCACCACCCAGGCGCCCGCCGATTTCCAGACCTGGCTCCAACAACAGCAATCCGGCGCGGCCGCGCCGGCGGCGCCCGTGCCCAACCCGGCAGCCAGCCCGTCAGCGGCACCTGTGGTACCAGCACCGGCGGCTTCACCAGGCGTCCAGCCGTCTGTACTACCTGCAGTCTCGCCCGCGCCCGTGCCAGGCGCGCCAGCACCCGCCAACCCGCCGCAACCGGCCCCGGGTGGCGGTGATCCCGCGGTAGGCGCTCAGTTGATTCAGCAGAAGGGCTGCGGTGGTTGCCACACCATTCCGAACATCCCAGGCGCCAACGGCACCATCGGCCCCAACCTGGCCGGCGTCGCTTCGCGCAATCGCATCGCGGGTGGCGCGGTGCCGAACAACGGCCCGAACGACCTCAAGGCGTGGATCATGAACCCGCCTGGCCTGAAGCCGGGCACGATCATGCCGAACCTCGGGCTGACCGACCAGGAGGCGACCAACATCGTCGCCTACCTCGAGACGCTGAAGTGACAACAGGAGGGAGCCAGCTGACGCCATGGCGATAACCGCTGCACCACCAGTCGCTGCGCGGCCAGGCGCGCTCGCGCCCAGCCCACGACGTCCGGCTCACACGCGGCGACGAGGCATCGGCGCCTGGCTCACCACCACCGACCACAAGAAGATCGGCCTGATGTACATCATTTCGACCTTCATCTTCTTCCTGATCGGCGGGATCGCGGCGCTGATGGTGCGTACGCAGCTTGCGTTGCCCGAGTCGGCGCCATTCCAGGACGAGACTTACAACCAGATCTTCACGATCCACGCCTCGGTGATGCTGTTCCTGTTCATCATCCCCTTCGGCGTCGGCGGTCTCGGCAACTACCTGGTGCCGCTCATGATCGGCGCCCGCGACGTGGCGTTTCCCAAGATCAACGCCCTGTCGTTCTGGATGATCGTGCCCGCCGGGCTGCTGATCATTTCAGGGTTCTGGTTCCCAGACCCGACCGGCAAGTACGTAACTGGAGCCGCCGATGCGGGTTGGACATCGTATCCGCCTCTCAGCGTTATCGGCACCAACGGCCAGAGCCCCTTCGGCGAGAGCCTCTGGCTGATCGGCGTGATCATCCTTGGCACCTCCTCGATCCTGGGCTCGATGAACTTCCTGGTCACCATCCTGAACATGCGTACGCCAGGCATGACCATGCATCGCCTGCCGCTGTTCGTGTGGGCGATCCTGACCACGTCGTTCATTCAATTGATCGCAACGCCTGCGCTTGCCGCGGCCCTGCTCATGGTGCTGGCGGACCGCCACCTGGGTACCCACTTCTTCGACCCCAACGGCGGCGGCGACGTCATTGGCTATCAGCACGGCTTCTGGTTCTACTCGCACCCCGCCGTCTACATCATGATCCTGCCGTACTTTGGTGTGATCTCTGAAGTGCTGCCAGTGTTCAGTCGCAAGCCGATCTTCGGCTACAAAGCCGTGGCTTACTCTACGGCCGCGATCGGCTTTCTTGGCTTCCTGGTGTGGGCCCACCACATGTTCACGGTCGGCCTACCCGTCATCAGCCAGACCTTCTTCATGCTGATGACCATGCTCATTGCCGTTCCGACAGGCGTGAAGATCTTCAACTGGGCGGGCACGCTGTGGGGCGGCCACCTGCAGTTCAAGGCGCCGCTGCTGTTCTCGGTTGGCTTTTTGACCATGTTCGTGATCGGTGGCTTGAGTGGGGTCTACTCGGCCGTCGTCCCGGTCGACTACCAGTTGCACAACACGTACTTCATCGTCGCGCATATCCATTACGTGTTGTTCGGCGGTAGTGTGTTCGCTGTCTTCGCCGCCTCGTACTACTGGTTTCCGAAGATCTCAGGTCGCCTGTATAGCGAGAGTGTGGCCGCGTGGCATTTCTGGTTGCTCATCGTCGGCTTCAACCTGACGTTCTTTCCGATGCACATCCTGGGCGTGATGGGCATGCAGCGCCGCATCGCGACTTACCCGGTCGATACTGGTTTCCTTACCTGGAACGTGGTTGAGACCATCGGCGCGTTCCTGATGGGTATTTCGGTCCTGATCTTCGTGTGGAACATGCTGAGCTCGTGGCGCAGCGGGCCTGCCGCGGGCAACGATCCCTGGCTGGGGAACACCCTGGAGTGGCTCACCACGTCGCCGCCGCCTGAGTACAACTTCGCCAGCCTGCCGCGGATCCGCTCCGAGCGGCCGCTGCGCGACCTGCGCCTCGCTGTGCTCGCACCCACCCAGACCCGGCCCGCACTGGAGAGTGGCGCGCCGCCTACGGCTGCGCCAACACATTAGCGACTATGGCGCTCGTCGTCACCGCACGTTCGCCCGCCGCCATCCTGGCCACGCCGCGCGTCGCCCTGCGCGCGTTGGCGGTGGCCGCGTCGCTCGTGTGCGCGTTCGCGCTGGTGCTCGACAGTGCCGCGCGCGCCCTACCTGCGATAGCGTGGCTCGATAGCGTCGACGCTGTCGTCACGGTCGTGGCTGCCGTGCTTGTTGCGGCCGTGTGCGCAGCTGCTTGGCTGACGCGCCGCTTCGATTCAGGCCTCTTGCTCGCGGCCACGTTGGCGCCACTCCTGTACGCGGTCCGCGCCATCGCCGCCGCCGTTCTGAACACGCTGGACCTGCTCACGCTCGGTGAAGTGACCGCGGACGGCCTCGGCCTAATCGTCCTTGGAAGCAGCGCCTGGGCTGCCAGCACCTGGATGATCGGCCCGCCCGGTGCACAGCGCGTCGATGCGCCTCAGGCCGACCTCTTCAAGCGAGTCGCAGAAGTCACCGCATTCGTGTTGTTTGCGGTCGGGCTCAGCGGCGCTGCCGTCCAGGCGGTCGGTGCGGGTTGGGCATGCAGCGGTGTGTTCCCCGATTGCAACGGGCTCGGGATCTTGCCATTCGGCCGCGATCCGTTGGCCGACGTTCAGCTGTACCACCGACTGCTGGCCTACGTCGGCTTCGGCTTGGTTTTGTGGCTCACGGTCGAGGCATTTCGCACCCAACGTCACCTGAGGCGTGCGAGCCTCGCGCTCCTCGGCGTCACGTCCGTGGACGCGGTGATCGGCGTGGCCACGGTGTCCCTGCAAGTACCGCCGCTGGCCGAAGTTGCGCA
>JAFAZN010000160.1 GCA_019239775.1 Chloroflexota bacterium | reverse complement strand
TGGCGCGGACGAGGACATGCGCGCTTTGGCTGAGGAGGAGATTGCGTCGGTCGGGCCCGAGCTGGACCAGGTGGTTGAGAGCCTGCAGGAGTTTCTGCGGCCACGCGATCCGAACGACCAGCGCGACGTCATCCTCGAGATTCGGGGCGCCGAAGGTGGTCAGGAGGCCAATCTCTGGGCGGCTGACTTGATGCGCATGTATATGAAGTATGCCGAGCTCAAAAACTGGAAAGTTGAAGTCCTGAACACCAGCGAGACCGACCTGGGCGGCATCAAGGAAGTCATCTTCGAGATCCATGGGCGGGGCGCGTACTCGCGGCTGAAGTGGGAAGGCGGCGGCCATCGGGTGCAGCGCGTGCCTGAGACTGAGGCGCAGGGTCGGATCCACACCTCGTCGGCCACGGTCAGTGTGCTGCCCAAAGCTGAAGAGGTGGACGTCCAGATTCGCGACGAAGACTTGCGCGTAGACGTCTATCGTGCGGGTGGACATGGCGGCCAGGGGGTCAACACCACGGACTCCGCCGTACGGCTCACGCACCTGCCCACTGGGCTGGTAGTCACGTGTCAGGACGAACGGTCACAGCTCAAGAACAAGGCACGGGCCATGGAAGTGCTCAGGTCGCGCCTGTTCGAGATGGAGCTGCGCAGGCAGCAGGAAGAGGTTGGCTCGGCGCGGCGGTCGCAGGTAGGTAGTGGCGAGCGCGGCTCGAAGATCCGCACCTATAACTTCCGCGAGAACCGCGTGACCGACCATCGGATCGGCTTGACCCTCTACAACCTCGACCGGGTGCTTGAAGGCCAGCTCGATCCGCTCATCGACGCGCTTGCCGAAGCTGACGCCCTCGCCGCGACTGAGGACGTCGCCGCCTGACGCACGCTGGCGCGCTGATCGAGGCCGCATCACGCTCGGGTGTGGCGCGTCTAGACGCACGTTTGCTGCTCCAACACGTGACCGGGTGGTCCACTGAACAGGTTCTCGCACACCCCGACTGGAGCATCGGGCCAGCCGATCGGCGCGCGTTTCAGGCGCTGGTAGCGCGGCGCGCAGCTGATGAGCCAGTGGCCTACCTGCTCGGAGAGCGGGAGTTCTACGGCCGCACGTTTCGTGTCGATCGCCGCGCGCTGATCCCGCGGCCGGAGACCGAACTGCTGGTTGACCTCGGACTCGCGGCCATCGCGCGTTTGCGCGTGGCAGGCATTGCGGCTCCACGGGTCGTGGACGTTGGCACGGGCTGTGGCGCCGTCGCGGTGTCAGTCGCGCTGGACGCGGACGTGCCCGTGGTTGGAACAGACGTCTCGCTCGCTGCGCTGACCCTGGCACAGGAGAACGCTGGAGCCCTTAACGCCTGCGCGCGCTTTGTGGCCGCGGACCTTCTTACCGGCCTGACCGGCCCGTTCCACGTAGTGCTGGCGAACCTGCCCTACGTCCCACACGCGCGTGACCTCCCTCGCGATGTGCGCGACTATGAGCCCCATGTCGCGCTGTTTGGCGGACAGCGGGGCACCGAGCTTATCGAACGCCTCCTACATGAAGCGCTGCCAATGCTTGCTCCGGGCGGCGAGCTCTGCGTTGAGCTCGACGAGGAGGAGCAGGCCTCGCCCGTGGCGTCACTCGCGCGCAGCCTATACCCCAATGCCGACGTGACAGTGTGCCGCGACAACGGTGGCTACGACCGCGTCGTGCGTGTGCGGACGGCTCCGAGCCTCGCCTGAGGCCATCCAGCGGGAGGGAATGTCCGTCCGAGGGTTGAACCACGGACGGACCAAACCAAAGAGATTAGGTAGAAGTAGGCTGGGTCACCTCTGGGGCGTCCAGCCGCGAGAATGCGCGGGCGATCTTGTCCAGCGCCTCCTCGGCTTCGGCCTCGCTCAGCGTAAGCGGGGGCGCCAGGCGAATGGTGGTGGGGCCGGTTGCGTTGAGCAGGACTCCCTCTTCGATTCCGAGGCGCACGATGTCGGGGGCGCGTTCAGCGCGCAACTCTACCGCCAGCAACAAACCTTCGCCCCGAACGGATTCGATCAATGGTTGTTGCTGCGCCATGGCTTCCAAACCACGTTTGAGGGCACTTCCAACACGGTTCACGTTGCCCAGGACGTCGTTTTCAAGGATGTACGTGACCACATCACGCGCGACCGCGCACATCAGCGGATTGCCGCCGAACGTCGAGCCGTGATCGCCTGGCTCGAAGACCGCGGCTGCGTCCTTTGCGACGACCGCACCGATCGGCACGCCGCCGCCAAGGCCCTTGGCGAGCGTGGCTATGTCGGGCTCGACGCCCCACCGCTCGAAGCCGAACAGCGTGCCGAGGCGGCCAATGCCGGTCTGGACCTCGTCCAACATGAACAGCAGCCCCTGATCGCGGCAGAAGTCGCGCACATCCCGCAGGTAGTCCTGAGTAGACATGTGCACGCCGCTTTCACCCTGAATCGGCTCCAGGAACACCGCGGCGGTGGTGGCATCAACCGCGCGCTCCAGGGCGTCCATGTCGTTGAGCGGCACCTGCTTGAAACCCTCGGGCAGAGGCGTGAACGAACGGGTGTACGACTCTTTCCCGGTGGCGGTGACCGTGGCGAGCGTGCGGCCGTGGAATGCGTGCTCCGCGGTGATGATGCCGAAGGCGCCGTTGCGATTGCGCTTGCCCCACTTGCGGGCCAGCTTCAACGCGCCCTCGTTCGCCTCGGCGCCGCTGTTGCAGAAGAAGACCTTGTCGAACGGCGAGTGATCCATAAGCAGCTGCGCCAGCTCAAGCTGGGGAATGCTGTAGTAAAGGTTCGAGATATGGATCAAACGCGCCGATTGATCGGCCAGAGCCCGCTGCACGACCGGGCTGCTGTGGCCGAGCGACACGACCGCGATGCCTGCGATCAGGTCGAGATATTCGCGGCCCTCGACATCCCATACCCGACTGCCTTGGCCACGCTCGATGACCATCGGCGGACGACGGTTCGGCATGAACGTCGCTTGCTCGATGGCGATCCAATCAGCGCTGGACTTTGGTCCAGACCGGACAACCGTGGAAGTCATGAGGCGAGAGCTCCTTCTCGTGACGAGATCAACATTGTTCCGACACCCACGCGGGTGAACAGCTCGCGAATGAGCGCGTGCGGCACACGGCCATCGAGCACATGCGCCCGCGGGACGGTCTCGAGAGCGCGCAGACAGGCCTGAATCTTGGGGATCATGCCGCCGCGAATCGTGCCATCGGCCAGCATGTGCTCCACATCGGCGCGGCTCAACTCGGATAGCACCTGACCCTCGGCGTCCATCACGCCCGGCACGTCAGTGAACAGCACGAGCTTTTCAGCATGCAGCGCACGCGCGACTTCACCCGCGACGGTGTCGGCATTCACGTTCAGTGGATGCGAATTGGGACCAGCCGCCAGCGGGGCGATCACCACCACGTACCCTTCTTCGACCAGCGACTTGATAGGGCGCAGGCTGACCGCTTCCACCTCGCCTACCAGACCCAGGCGTTCATCACGGAGGCGTGCTCGCAGCATCTCACCATCCAACCCATTGCAGCCCCAGGCCGAAACACCGTGCCCATTCAGGTACGAAACGAACTCGCCATTGATGCGCATGAGCACTTCGTGAACAACTTCCAGCGTTTGCTGATCTGTAAAGCGACGCCCTTCAACGAAACGCGTTTCGACCCCGAGCCGGTCCAGCCGTTCTGAGATCTGCGGCCCGCCGCCGTGGATCAGGACCGGGTTGATGCCGAGGCGCTTGAGCCACACGACGTCGTCCAGCACCGTGCCCTCTTCGCCGACCGACCCACCAACCTTGATGGCGATCGTCTTGCCGACGAACTCGCAGATATACGGCAACGCTTCCAGCAGCGCTGTAGTTGTCGCGTCGTTGGCCGACGCCGTCTCAGGTTGAGTAAGCACTGTTTTCGACAACGTAGCCTTCGGTCAGGTCACAGCCCCAGGCGCGCGCCGTCCCGGTACCGAGCCCGAGGTCGACGTGAAAGGTGACTTCGTCGCCGCGCATTTCCGCGCTTGCATCTGCCTTCGAAGCGCCCGTGGCGACGCCGTCCCGCGCAATCTGGACGGACCCGATCCAGAGCGCCGCGCGCATGGGATCCACACGGGCACCGGAGTAGCCAACGGCGGCGAAGATGCGCCCCCAGTTGGGATCTTGCCCATGCAACGCGGATTTGACCAGCGGCGAGCCAACAACCGCGCGAGCGGCCTTGCGCGCATCGTCGTCGGAGGCAGCGCCAGTGACGTCGACCTGCAGCAATTTCTCGGCGCCTTCGCCGTCGGCGGCCATCCTGCGGGCCAGATCGATGCACACCGCCTCCAACCCGGCGACAAACCTGTTGGCGTCAGCGTGGTCGGCCGTCAGCTCTGGAGCGCCCGAGAGCCCATTGGCCAGAAGAAAGCAGGAATCATTCGTGGAGGTGTCGCCGTCAACAGTGATCATGTTGAAGGTCTTGTCGACGACCGCCTTCAGCGCCGAGCGCGCGAATGCTGGTTCGAGGGCGGCATCCGTGCCGACGAAGGCCAGCATGGTGGCCATGTTCGGGTAGATCATGCCCACACCCTTGGTCATGGCGCCGATGCGCACCTCTTTGCCACCGACCTCAACGCTCACCGCGCAGTCCTTGCGGCGTGTATCAGTGGTCATGATGGCCTCAGCCGCCGCGCGGCCCCCGTCGGCGTTGAGCTCCACACGTGCGAGACCTGCGCGGACTCTATCCATCGGTAGCGGCTCGCCGATAATGCCCGTCTCGGCGACGAGTACGAGTTCAGCAGCGATGCCCATTCGCGCTGCTGCGAGCTCAGCCATTTCGCGAGCGTCGCGGAGGCCGCGGTCGCCGTTGCAGGCGTTGGCGTTGCCCGCATTGAACACAACCGCCTGCGCGCGCGGCGCCAGCTGCAGTCGTTCGCGGCTCAGCATCACTGGTGCCGCGGGAAACGTGTTCTGCGTGAACGTCGCGACGGCCACGCACGGCACCTCAGAGGCCCAGATGCCCAGGTCGGGCCGACCTGACGGCTTGATGCCCGCTGCCAGCGCGCCGGCCTTGAAGCCGCGCGCGGACGTGGACGACCCGTCCTGCAGGACGACGAACAACTCAGAGGTGGCGGTCATGGCAGCATCGGCACCAGCTCCAGCCCGGTCTGCTCTGCAAAACCGAGCATCAGATTCATGTTCTGCACGGCCTGGCCGGCGGCGCCTTTGCCGAGGTTGTCGACGGCGCCCAGGGCGATGATGGTTTGCGAATCAGGGTCCGCGGCGTACGACACGAATGCCAGATTGGTGCCCTGCGCCCACTTCGAATGGGGCGGGCTATCGCTCACGCGAACAAACGCGGCCTCGGCGTAGAACTCGCGTGCCGCGCGCAGCGCCTGATCGGTGTTGATGTGTCCGCGGGCATAACACGTCGCCAGGATGCCGCGGGTCATCGGCACCAGGTGCGGACTGAACACCAGGCTGACGGGTTTGCCTCCGGCCATCCGCGAGACGGCTTCGCGCATTTCGGGGGTATGCGCATGTTTGAAGAGGTTGTAGGCCGAAACGTCCTCGTTGACTTCGGCGTAGCCGAAGGTAGATCCGCCGCCACGGCCAGCGCCGCTGATACCGGTTTTTGCGTCGACGATGATGCCCTGCGGGTCGACCATGCCGCGCTGGACCAGGGGCGCAAGCGCAAGCAGGGCGGCCGCTGGAAAGCAGCCCGGATCGGCAACCCGCGCCGACTCCGCAATCGTTGCTGGGCCGGTTACCTCGGTCAGGCCATAGGTCCAACCCTCGACGAAGCGGTGATCGCCACCGACGTCCACGACCTTGAGATCAGTCGGCAAGTCGAGCGCGGCCTTCTGCGATGCGCCCGTGGGCAGCGACAGGAACAGAAAGTCCAGATCCGGGATGGCCGTGGGCTCGAACGCCTGAATCGTGAGGTCGGACATGGCACCGCTCAAGCCAGGAAAACGGCTGCCCAGGCGCTGGCCCGCGGATGACTCGCCGGCCGCGTACACGACGCTGACGTCTGGATGTTGGGCGCACAGGCGCAGGATCTCGCCGCCGCCGTAGCCGGAGACGCCGACGACGCCGATGCGCTTTCGGCTCGACATAGTGGCACGAAGTATACGGATTCGCCCGGGCTGAACCCGTCGTCGGCCTATCATCTGCGCAGCGTGTGCGCGCAAACCGCCGTTGACGATTCTGGCGCTCCGCCGCCGTCCGGCCCACCGCCGTCGCAGCGACGCGGTCCGCAAATCACGCCGATCCAGTGGGTGGGCCTCGCCGCGCTGCTCGGGTTGATCGCCTATCAAGCTGGCCTGCTGAATGGCCCAGGTGGCATCAATGGCTACCTCGAGGACGTGGGCCCGCGGCTGATCGCACTCCTGGTCGCGATCACCGTCCACGAGTTCAGCCACGGCCTGATAGCCACGTGGTTTGGCGACACCACACCGCGCCGCGCGGGCCGCCTCACGCTGAACCCGCTCAAGCACCTGGATCCGATCGGCACGATCCTCATCCTCGTTCGCGCCCCGATCGGGTGGGGGCGGCCGATGCCGATCAACCCCGGCGAGATGCGCAACTCGAACCTCGGCTGGGCACTGTCTTCGCTGGCAGGGCCGGTGTCAAACCTCGTGGTGGCAACCGCCGTCGTTTTCGTGCTCAGGTACGTGCTCATTCCCGCCGCCGCAATCAACGCTTCTGTTGTGACGCTCATCAGCGCGGTGATCCAGGTCAACGTCTTCCTGGCCGTATTCAACCTGTTGCCGATACCACCACTCGATGGCTTCGGTGTCGTGTTTGGCCTTTCGCCACGTCCACTCAAGGTGGTACTGCTGCCGCTCTTACGGTATGGACCGCTTATCCTGCTGCTCGTGCTGTTTTTGCCGCAGACGCAGGAGTACCTGAGCCTGTATTTGCAGACAGGGGCTGGATTGATTTTGCGCGCGATCGGAGGCGTGACCCGTGGCATATAGCCGTGTGGCGATTCTCGGCACCGGGCTCATCGGCTCATCCGTCGGACTCGCATTGAAGGCAGCGCGGCCGCAAACGCAGGTCGTCGGCTACGACGCCTCAGGCGACAATCTGCGGCGAGCGCAGGGCGTCAAGGCCATCGACCGCCGTGGCTCACTGCGCGATGCGCTGGCCGATGCCGAACTCGTCGTGGTGTCCACGCCCGTAGGCGCCATGAAGGCACTTTTCGAGGAAATCGCACCGATCCTTCCAACCCAGGCGCTAGTGATGGACACCGGCAGCACAAAAACTCAGGTGCTCGATTGGGCCGCTTCGCTGCTGCCTCAGGGCGTCCGGTTCGTTGGCGGCCACCCGATGGCGGGGAAGACTGAAACCGGTCCCGACGCCGCAGATGCCAAGCTGTTTCAGGGCGCGGTCTGGTGCCTTGCGCCACTTCCGGCAACGCCGCGCGACGCAATCGACGAGGCTGTCGCGCTCGTGGAGTCGCTTGGGGCTTCGCCCTACTTCGTCGACCCGTCCGAGCATGACGGGCTGGTGGCCTCGGTCAGCCATCTGCCCTACGTAATGTCCGTCGCGCTGATCCGCCACCTCGGGCACGAACGCTCGTGGCGCGAGACGGCTTCGGTTGCCGCCGGCGGCTTCGCGTACACCACGCACCTGACGGACAGCGATCCGCAGATGTTTTTCGACATCTCGCGGACCAACCGCGACAACCTGATCCGGCGGCTGGATCTCTACATCAACGAGCTCGAAAGCCTTCGCGAGCTGATCCGCACGGACTCGCCCGATGTCAAATCGGCGTTCGAGGAGGCGCGCCAGCTGCACCAGGACTGGTTAGCCGGGCGCGCCCAAGGCCAGGCGGCAGAGGGCGACAACCCTCTGCCCACCACACGTTCGATGCTGACCGGCAGTCTCTTCGGCCGCTTCGGCCGCGCTGATCGAGACCGCCCTTAAACCCGCCCCCGGGTCCAGAATTCGTCCTGGCTTTGACCTCAGAAACTCTCCTGGAAGGAGAAGCAGGACTTCCTATGAGACGTCGACGGTGGCACCCGCGTCGCGGAGTTTGCCCGCGGCGGCGTCCGCAGCGTCTTTGGCGACGCCTTCGAGGATCGGCTTCGGCGCCGCCTCAACCAGGTCCTTGGCTTCTTTCAGTCCGAGGTTGGTGAGCTCACGCACCACCTTGATGACCTCGATCTTCTTGGCGCCGAAGTCCTTCAGCACCACGTCGAATTCGGTCTGAGCCTCAGCCGGCGCGGCAGCGGCGGCACCATCACCGCCAGCGGCGGCAGCAGCCACCGGCGCGGCCACGGCGGCAGCCGATACGCCCCACTCTTCTTCGAGTCGCTTCACCAAGTTGGCCAGGTCAAGCACCTTCAGATCGCCAAGGTTCTGGACCAGCTCGTCAATTGTCGCCATGTTCTCTCCTCCGGTGGCTTCACCACGCTCTTCAAGTTGATCTCGACGTGCGGCCAACAGGCGAGCCAGGCTCGCCAGTGGCGCGGACAGAATGCTGACGGTCGATTGCAGTGGGCTGACGATCATGCCGAAGACGCGCCCGCGCAGCTGCTCGGCCGGTGGCAGCGTTGCTAATTGCTCGACCTCTTTGGGATCGATGCGCCGATCGCCCAGCAGCGCCGACTTGAGCAGGAACGTGCGGTTGACCCGCGTGTAGTCCTGCAAGGCCTTGGCCGTGGCAACCGGGTCCGTGCCGAACGCGATCGCCGTGGGACCGACGAGGTCCGGCACGATGCCGGTTCGTCCCGTCCGCTCGGCGGCAAAGCGCGCGAGCGTGTTTTTGGCCACCACGTAGTCCACGCCGAGAGGCCGTAGCCGGCCGCGCAGGTCTTGCAGATCGGCAACGCTCAGCCCGCGATACTCGGTCAGGACGGCGATTTCGGCACGCGACAGGCGTTCGACCAGGCCATCGATAGCCTCGTCTTTTTCGGCTCTGGCGCGTACGCGACTTTTGGCCATAGGCAACATCCTTTCTTTCCGAGGGTCCAAGGGGGCTCCGCCCCTTGGAAATCCCCCCGTTAACTGCGAAACCTCCGACCCGGTCGAGGGAAGGAGGTCCACCCGCATCACTGGATCGTGTGCGGAACTCTTTCGCCTCGGCGGGTCGACGTCAGTCGTTACGTCCTCGCGGACACCGGCGGTCTTCGGCTATTCGGTTTCGGCGCTAAGTATCAGGCTTCGGTGCTGGCCAGCGCCAGTGTCAGCGCGTTGTCGAGCTCGATCGATGGGCCCATGGTCGAGGCAAGATTGAATGTCTTCAGATAGGTGCCTTTGGCGCCCGTGGGCTTGGCCCGCACCACGGCGTCAACCAGCGCGCCGAGGTTCTGAAGGATCTTCTCGTCGTCAAAGCTGACCTTGCCGATAGGCGCGTGAATGACGCCCGTGCGGTCTACGCGGAACTCGACGCGACCGCCTTTGATCTCGCGAATGGCGCGGCCAATATCCGGCGTGACGGTGCCAGAGCGCGGATTCGGCATCAGCCCGCGCGGCCCGAGCACGCGGCCCAAGCGACCGACCATGCCCATCATGTCGGGTGTGGCAACAGCCACGTCGAAATCGGTCCAGCCGCCCTGAATGCGCGTGACGAGGTCTTCGGCGCCGACGACCTCGGCGCCAGCGGCTTCAGCCTCTCTGGCTTTGTCACCCTGAGCGAACGCCACGACGCGCTGCGTCCTGCCCGTACCCGCGGGTAACACGGCCGATCCTCTGACCTGCTGGTCTGCGTGCTTCGGGTCCAGGCCGGTGCGAATGTGCAGCTCCACGGACGCATCAAACTTGGTGAAGGACGTGTCCTTGACGAGTTTCACGCCGTCGGGCGGCGGGTACTGCTTCAGTGGGTCAACCTTGTCGGCGGCTTCGCGATACTTCTTGCCGTGTCTAGCCATACTCCCTAGCCCTGAACAGCCACGCCCATCGAGCGCGCCGCGCCCTCGACCATGCGCATGGCCGCCTCGATGTCGTTGGCGTTCAAATCCTTCATCTTGATTTCAGCGATCTCGCGCACTTTGGCTCGCGGAATCGTGCCGGCCACAACACGACCGGCGTTGCCACTGCCCTTGTCGATGTTGGCGGCCTTCTTGATCAGGTCGGCCGCGGGCGGCGTCTTGGTGACGAAGCTGAACGAGCGATCCTCGAAGATCGTGATCAGCGCAGGGATGACCATGCCCGACTGGCTGGCGGTACGCTCGTTGTACTCCTTGAGGAAGGCCATCATGTTGATGCCGTGCTGGCCCAGAGCAGGCCCGACCGGCGGCGCCGGGGTGGCCTTGCCCGCGGGCAGCTGCAACGTGATGACCGCCTTGACTTTCTTAGCCATTTACGTCCTTACCTCGGAGGTCCGTGCTGAACCGTGCGCCGCAACCGTGGACACGAACCCTGTAGGTATGACTCCGTGTGAACCCTACGGGGAGTGTCAGCAAACGTGCGCTAGACAATGCGTTGTACCTGAAGGAAGTCGAGTTCGACGGGGGTCTCGCGGCCGAAGAACGACACCAGGACGCGGACCTTACCCTTCTCAGGATTGATGTCGTCGACCACGCCGATAAAGTCGGTGAATGGCCCGTCGACAACTTTGACACGCTCGCCCTTGGTGAAGCTCACCTTGACCTTGGGTGGCTCCTGGCCGATCTTCTTGAGGATCTTTTTGACCTCGTCGTCCTGGAGCGGCGATGGGCGCGTGGTTGTGCCAACGAAACCAGTCACACCGGGCGTGTTACGGACGACATACCAGGCGTCGTCGTCCATGGCCATTTCAACCATGACATAGCCCGGATATACCTTCTTTTGCACCGTGCGACGTTGGCCGTCTTTGATCTCGATTTCTTCCTCGGTGGGGATCACCACCTGAAAAATCTTGTCTTGAACGCCCATCGACTCGATGCGATGTTCGAGGTTTGTTTTTACCTTGTTTTCGTAGCCCGAGTACGTGTGGATGACGTACCACTTGCGGTCTTCGCCGGTGCCGTTACCGGTATCGGCCATGCTCATCTGATCGACCACTTGCGTTCTTTAGATACCTCCGCCGCCCTGGAGCCCAAGCAAGAAGCGGAACAGCTCCTGAAAGAGGAAGTCAACCCCACCCAGGAACAAACCGACTGCTATAGAAAACGCGAGCACGACCGCGGTGAGATTGATCGTTTCACGCTGACTCGGCCAGTTAACTTTGCGCAGCTCCGAGCGAATATCGCGAATGAAGTCGATCGGATTGCCTCGACCCCGGCGACCACCGGCGCCACCGCCGGGCATCGGCATCGGCGGCCGCGGAGCTGGAGTCGCCGTCGCTGAGCCCCGGCCGCGGGGACTGCCGGTGCCGACCGCGCCGCCGCGGCGGGCCTGCTCGCGGTTCGGCCCAGTCCGAGCGCTATTGGATTGTTGGCTCTTGGTCTGGGCCACGGAAGGCATCCTTTCATAACATCCGGGACGCACGACAACGGACGCAGCAGCGCCCGGAGTGCGCCGAATTCTAACACCAGCGTGGCTTCGACCCGCCAACCTTAGTTGCCTTCGGCTACGAGACGCGCGACGGTGATGAAACCTGTATGGCCGACCATCTCGTGCTCGGGGCGCACCGCGGCGCCCTGGACGTGCCAGCCGCGCAGCAGGACTTCGTGCGTTTCTACCTGGATGTAGCGCTGTGTAGCTCGTAGCGCATCGACGAGCTGACTGACCTGAATCACGGACGGGTTGTAAGCGGCAAGCCAGCCGCCCTGCTTCAGGGCGCTTGGAACGTGTGGAAGAACATGCCAGGGTTCGGGGAGGTCCAGGACGATGCGGTCCAGGTCCTCGTCGACCAGCCCGTCATACACGTTCTTTTCTCTGAGCAGCAGGTTGCCCGAGCTGTGTTCTGCGAAGGTGCGCACGTTGTTGAGCGCCAGCTCGATGAAGTCCGCGCGCTGCTCGTAGCCGATGACCTGGCCTTTGTCGCTCACGGCTCTGAGGAGTGCAAGGGTGAGTGCGCCAGAGCCGACACCTGACTCCAGAACGCGATGACCTGGCGCAATGTCGGCCCAGGCGATCAGATGCGCCGCGTCCTTGGGATAGACGATCCCGCTCTTGCGCGGCATCTCGAAAATCGAGTCCAGCAAGCGCGGCCGCACGGCGGTGAAGATGCGGCCCTGGCTCGATCTCACGCGTGCTCCTTCGGGTTGCCCGATCACGTCCGCGTGGTGCACGGCCCCAAGGTGGTGGTGCAGCGTGTCAGCCTCGGCGAGCCTGACAAGGTGCCGCTTGCCTGTGGGGTCGACGAGCAAAACCATCTCGCCCGGTGCAAACACTGACACCTGGGGGGATTATGGGTAGTTTTTCTTAAACCTTCTTAGAAGCCGCGTTCGGCGAAGATGGGGGCGATCAGGTTGTCTACTGGCGCGTAGTCATCGGTGAGGATCGGGGCGCGGGCGTCGTCCAGCCACTGGTGCATCGCGTCGCCGGGCATGATGCGCGTGGCGATCGTGCCATTCGGGCCTTGGCCATGTGCCGCTGCCAATTCGGATGGCGCAACTGGCGCGTCGCCCGCTGCCACCACGTACGTCGATGGCGCCGGTGATGTCCACGTTTCGCCATCGGCCAGCACCTGCACCCCCGGCCAGACCTGCAACACCGTATCGGTATACGCGGGGATGAACTTGCCGCCGACCATCTTGTCGATCACCAGCGCGAGGTAAAAACCGCCGGGCTTCAAAAGCCGTTTGAGCTCTTGATCGAACTCCAGCGTGGTGAGGTGGTACGGGATCGACAGATCATTGAAGGCGTCGCCAATGATCAAGTCGTACTGCCCGGGGTTCCGCGCCACGAGCTGGTTGGCCATGAGCCGACCGTCGACGTTGTAAGTGGTGATGTTGGTGCGCGAACGATCCACGCCGAGCTGCTCGTAGACGGTCTGCGTCACGCCAGGGTCGATCTCCATGATCTCCTGGCGCGCGTTGGGGTACGTCGCCTCGATGTGGCGCGCAAGCGTGTAGCCGCCACCGCCGATGTAGAGCACCCGCAGCCCTCGATCCGGCAGCCGCGAAGCCAGCATATCGGCCACTTCGGCGTACACCTTGATGTAGCCGTACTGCAGGTAGTTCGGGTCCTCGAGCGAGTTGTAGCTGTGGACCAGGTGATCCAGGATCAGCTCTTTGACCGTCTGGTGGTCGGAGACGGCAGGGTCGTCGGCGACGCGAATGCAGTAGTACGCGGTTTCGTGCAGGCAGCCGCTCTGGGTGGCTTGATCCCAGCCGCTGGTTGTCGCTTGCTGAAGGCAGTCCGCGTTGAGCCCGCAGTTGTCGGCCTTGACGTTGCGCGCGGGAACCAGCGCACCCACCACAAGGACCGCGGCGACCAGCGGAACTATGGCGCGGACACGCAGGTGCAGAAGGTTGCCAACCAGGACGGCCATCGCCAGCAGCACGATGCCGACGCCGAGCACAATCATGCGCGTACCGAGCAGCTGCACGAGCACGAAGCCCGTGGCGAAGGTGCCCAGGATGCTGCCGAGCGTTGACAGCGCGTACACCTTGCCGACCAGGCCGCCCGTGTGAGCGAGGTCTCTGAGCGTGAGCTTGATGACCACAGGTGAGACCATGCCCAGGATCAGGCTGGGTGGGAAGAAGATCAGCGTGGTGATCAACACGATGCGCACGATGAGCAGCGCCGCGCGGTCCAGCGGCAGCACGCCGCCGAGGCGGTTGCTGGGATCTACGAGCTGATCTGACGGGATAGCGGTGGCGATGTTGATGAGCGGCAGGATGGCCAGGCTGGCGAGCCCGCCAGCAATGAGCAGGACGCCGAGGGTGCGTCGGTCAGGCCAACGGTCGGCGATGCGCCCGCCGAGGTAATTGCCCAGCGAGATGCCAGCCAGCACGACGCCGATGATGCTGGTCCAGGTGTACAGCGAAACGCCGATGAACGGCGCCAGGATGCGGCCCGCGACAAGCTCCAGGATCAGACTGCAGCAGCTGGCAACGAATACCACTGCATAGGCCGTCGCTCTTGGCAGAGTTTGGTTTGGAAGTCGCAAGGCTGCGGGTTCTCTCAACTCCCCAGCGGCTACTCGCCCTGGACCTCGCGCCTCTGGCGCCTCCAGCGTCTCACCCACGGCGCACTTCTGTCTTTGGGCGCAGCTGGCGCAGGTGGTGTTGCCAGAGGCGAACCGCCACGGCTAGTGCGAGCACACCCACGGCCGTGAGGGCCAGGCCCAGCCATAAAGGCCAAAAGGTGTCGGGCCGGGTGATGGCAACGATCGTTGTGGCGGCGCCCACGTTGACCAGCGCGAGCGCCACAACGGTGGTCCAGGTGGCAGGTCCTCGGCTCACGGGGACGTACTGAGACGCTTTCGAAATGGGCCGGTACTTTCTGGGCTCTGGTTGCGTTGTTGCTCCTGAAGCATACTTGCCTGCCCCCGATCGGAAGCCCTGGAGCCACATGCCGACATGCGCGTAACTGATCTCCTTCGCACGATGGACATCTTCGAGGCCCTGCCCTCCGAAGAGCTGGAAACCATCGCTCAGCTGCTGCGCGAGCGGCGTTTGGCGGAGGCCGAAGTGCTGTGCCGCCAGGGTGATCCAGGCGACGCGCTGTTCATTGTCACTGGCGGACGCATTCGCCTGTCGACCACCGATCCGAGCGGCAACGAAAAAGTCCTGACCTACTTCACCGACGGTCAGTTCTTCGGCGAGATGTCACTGCTCACGGGCGCGCCGCGTTCGGCCACTGCCACCGCCGAGAGCGACAGCCAGTTGCTCGTGCTGGATAAAGATGCCTTCGACCAGCTGCTGGCGGGCCACGCGCAGATCATGCGCGAGATGCTGAAGGTTGTCTCGCAGCGCACGCTCCAGACAAACCAACAGTTGCTCGCCGATGAGCCCGGCAACGCCGTGAGCGTGGGCGCTGGCCACGTATACGCGATCTTCTCGCCACGCGGTGGCGCGGGCAAGACGATGCTGGCGGTGAACCTGGCCGCGCAGCACGCGCTCGAACAGCCCGAACGCACTGCCCTGCTCGACCTGAGCCTGACTTTCGGCCACGCTGCTGCGCTGCTCGACCTCGAGCCTGAGACGTCGCTGGCCGCGGTGCCGCCCGAAAGCCTGTCGGACTTCGACCGACGGACGCTCGGTCAATACCTGATCGAGCATCCCACGAGCCTGCAGCTGCTTGTAGCTGGAACGCGACCCGAGGAAGGTGAGCTGGTGACGGCCGCGCATGTACGAGCGGCGCTGGGGACGATGAAGCGGCAGTTCAGCGCATCGTTTGTGGACTGCGGCAGCAGCTTCGACGAGCCAACCATCGCCGCACTCGAAATGGCTGATGCGGTCATTGTGGTGTGCACGCCTGAGCTGAACACGCTGCGCGATGTCCGCGAATGCCAGCGGGTGTTTGGCGAGATCATCCGACTGGACATGAAGCGCGTCTGCTTCGTCTTCAACCACAACCAGCCGTTCGCGGTTCTCGGCCGCGAGCAGTTCGAATCGGCCCTCGAACAGCCGATGAACTTCGAGCTGCCGCATGCGGGCGAGTCCGCCTACAAGGCGGCCAATCGCGGCGAACCGTTGGTCCTGGCGAACAGTGGCGCGGCGTACAGCAAGGCTGTCGAACGCATGCGCCGAGTGCTCGTGCCTACAGACGGCAAGGTCGCGGCCAAGGGTCGCTTCAAAGTGATCGGCAAATCGGCCAGCGCCAAGTCAGCGACATCGCGGCCGTCGGGCGGCTTGCTGGCCGCGTTGCGCGGCAAGCGCGCCAGTTAGGGAGAAGCTGCACAACATGGCGTCACGAGTAATCGAGCTGCTCCGCTCGATGGATCTGTTTGCGGAGCTGGCCGACATCGAACTGGCCAAGATCGCCCGGGTGCTCAAGGAGCTGAAAGCATCGGAAAACGATGTGATTTTTCAGCAGGGCGACGCCGGCGACGCGCTGTACATCGTGCTCAGCGGCCGGGTGCGCATCTCGACCTCAGACCATTTCGGGCGAGAGCGGGTGCTGGCTTTCTACGGCCCGGGCGAGTTCTTCGGCGACATGGCCGTGTTGACTGGCGAGCCGCGTTCCGCGACCGCCAGCGCATCGACCGACATTCGCCTGCTCCAGCTGCGCAAGGAAGAATTCGATCTTCTGGTGAGCAGCAGTGTCGGGATGATGCGGGGCATGATGCGGGTCATGGTCGAGCGCCAGGCCGCTCTCAACACCCGCCTGACGCAGGAAGTGGGCGCCACGTCTGGCGACGTGCGCGGCCAAGTTACGGTGGTCTTTGCACCGCAGGGTGGCGCCGGGCAGACGGTCCTGCTGACCAATCTCGCGGTGGCACTGGCCCAGCTCACGCCGGATCGGGTGGTCGCTGTTGACCTCGACTTGCTGTTCGGCCACGTGGCCATGCTGCTGGACCTGGTGCCGCGGACCGGTTTGGCGGCGATCACGCCCGCTGCCATTCGCAACCTGGACCGCGACAGCCTGGCGTACTACCTCACCAAACACGCCGAATCGTCGCTTGCGGTCTTGAGTGGCACGCTGCGGCCTGAAGACAGCGAGCTCGTGACTGGTGAGCACGTTCGCGCGATGATGGACCAGTTGCGGCGGCACTTCGTGCAGGTCGTCGTGGACGCCGGCTCACGCTTCTCAGAACCATGCCTGGCGGCGATTGAAACGGCCGACCACGTGCTGGTGGTGGTCACGCCTGGACCTGGAGGTGTGCGCGCAGCCTGCGAAGCACAGCGCGTGCTGCGTGACCTACTCGGTCTGCCTTCCGAGCGCGTGCGGTTCGTGCTCAATCAGCCGACACCGTACGGCCGACCGTCTGTGGAAGATCTAGCCGAGACTCTCGGCGGCGAAGCCACAATTGTGGAAGTCCCGTTCGGCGGCGAAGAGGTCAGCAAAGCAGGCCTCAACGGGCTGCCGCTGGTCATGAGCCGCGGCGGCAATCCCATGGCGCGCGCGGTCATCGAGGTCGCGCGAGGCTTGGACCAATCAGGCCGCGAGCTCGTAGCCCTCTCGCACTAGCGACGCGCCTAGCTCTTTTTCTTCCCTTTCTTGCCGCGTTTGGCAGCAGTTGGCGTGGCGCCGACGGCGTCGGCGACTGCAACGGAGACCGGCTCGTCCCAATCCACTTCAGGGAAGAGCTTCTCGACCGACTCGGCGAAGCGCTCTGAATCGACGATGGTAAGCACATATTGCGGATCTTCCGCGAGCGGGTCGGCAGGAAACGTCAGCGAGGCCCAGCCATCATCGATGCCGCGGACCATCAGCCGTGTCACCATGTTCCTGAAGATGTCGTAGTTGGTGTACTTGGGCGAGACGCCCAGGTACAGCCGCTCTCCCTGGCCATTCGCCGTCCACAGCCGTTCAATGAGGTACGGCACGTTGGGCTTGACCAGGTCAGCCCGCCAGCGGCGGGGCTCCCACCAGCGAGCGAGCAACTGGTCCAACTGCGCGACTTTGCCAAGTTTCTGCTTGCACGCGGGACAGGCGGTCACCGCACCTGCCCGCTCGACCGAGACGGTCGCCGAGCAGTTCGGGCACGTGAATTCGATCTGAGTCTTGGTTTTGGTTTTGGCTGCCATCTCCGGGAGCCGAAGCGTACTACACGTCGTCGTAGCGATACAGGTTGTAGCGGTCCATCAAGCCGATGAGCTTGCTGGCGTAGGACGGGTCCGTGGCGTAGCCATCACGGTTGATCGCAACGGCAAATTGCTTCGGATCGTCCTTGACGGCCATTGCGCTCGCATATCGCGAGTTCTCCATGAAGAAGAGGCCGTGATCGACGAAGGACTCGGCGACCGTGTTGTAAGCACGGAACGCCTGCGTCTGAACCACGTTGCGGCCGCCGATGACCTCCCAAACGTCAAAGGTGAGCGAACCGGCCGATCCGCCACGTGTTTGGGCCTTGATGCCGAAGTAGTTGTTGGCGTCGTGCGCGAGTCGGCTCGAGCCCCAGTAGCTCTCGAGAATGGCCTGCGCAATGGTCACGCTGGCCGGCACACCGGTCTGGTCGGCGGACTCGACGGCAGCTTCGGCGATCGAAGAAATGAACTGTTCCTGAGGCGTATTGCCTAGCGTCGGTAGCGTGTGCTTTGGCGCGGTGACGACGGCTGCAACCTGGTCGCTGTCCTGGTCTGGCGGGGCCTGGACAGTATCGGGTTTTGGCGACGGCGCGAGCACCACCCTCTGCGGCAACGGCCGGTAGCCACCTGGAACGGCCAGCTTCTGGCCGACGACGATGATGTACGGGTCGGTCAGCTTGTTTGCCGAAATCACGTCCTGGACGAGCGCGTCATAGGCGTTGGCAACGCTGGCCACGGTGTCACCAGGTCGAACTTCGTGAATGAGACCGCTGAAGGGCAAGATGCGCAGGTCCTGGCCGACTTGCAGGACGTCGGGGTCGGTCAGGTCGTTTTCCCAGATGATGGTCTCGTTGGTAACGCCGAACTGCTTGGCGATGGTCCGAACCGAGTCGCCTTCTTCGACGGTATAGGTGCGGATTGCGAGCGGAGTATCCGGCTCACTTGGCGTTGCGGCGTTGCCGGTCTCGAGCACCGCGACAGTGGGCTGCGGCAGTACGAGGAGTGCGGGGACTCCCGGTTCGGACACCGACACGTCAGTGGGCATGGGCGCTTCGACCTGCAGAGGAACGTCGGGGGGCGCCACTGTGTAGTGCACACGCGAACCACCAACGACGCCGGCGACTATGACGACGGCGCAGGCGGTCAGGTGCAGAACTGGTCGTCGCAACAACGCGGCCGATGTTACCCGCGCCGCGCAGCGCGTTCGATGTTCTGCGCCGCCCGCTCGCTCGCCTCGTTGATGAGCGACCGCAACCGGGCGATTTCAGCCTGAATTTCCTCCGGGCTAAGCGCGTCGGCGGTCCCCACTGGCTGAGCCTGCCGCGCCTGTAGATCCTGCAGCAGGACTTTCGCTTCCTCGATGCCCTTGGTGAGCTGCAGCGACTCGAGCTCGAACTCCGCGCGTTTGCGGATTGCCGAAAGAGACTGCGAGGTCGCGTCCAGATGCGCCAGGCGTTCTTGGACGTCGGCCAGCATGGTCAGCACGCTGTCGAGGCTGGAATCGCCGTACATGCTGAATGTGACGAGTTTGTTCTGCTGTTCGCGGAAGACGCGCCGCTGATCTTCGATGCTGTGCTCGCGCGCCGAAATATCGGCGAGCAGCAAGCGCAATCGAGCGATGGTGATGTCGATTTTCTTGAGTGCAGGTGCAGATGCTGAAGACTCCTCGCCTCGCGGCATGGCCTCTTCTATACCTCGACGTCAACAACGCTTCAACCCGCGGTTGAGAATGCGTATACTGGGCAACGACCGACCCCGGCCTTACGGCTGATGTCCCCAGTACAAGGAGCCAACCGTGAGCGTCGCCACTGCTGAGTTAACTGAGCGCGATGCCAAAAAACTGGCGTACGTGTTCCCCGGACAGGGGTCGCAGTATGTCGGCATGGGTAAGGCGCTGTACGAAAGGTCGTCGGCGGCGCGTCGAGTCTTCCAGCAGGCCGATGAGATTCTTGGCTTCAAACTCTCGAAGCTTTGCTTCGAAGGGCCTGCCGAAGAGCTCGAAGACACGATCAACGCCCAGCCGGCCATTCTGACTGTCTCGCTGGCCTGTCTGGCAGCCATGCGCGAAAAGCTCGAGGCGCTCGGCCACAAATGGCAGCCGCCGCGTTACGTCGCTGGCCACAGTCTGGGCGAATACACCGCGCTGGTGGCCGCCGGTGCCCTGGACTTCTCCGACGCGCTTCGCCTGGTGCGCGAGCGCGGTCGACTGATGAAGGAGCAAGGTGATCATCGGCCTGGCGGGATGGCAGCGGTGATCGGTCTGGACCGCGGCAGTCTGGAGCTGTGCTGTCAGCGCGCCTCGCAGGAGACGGGCCGCATCGTAAGTGTGGCCAACGCCAACTCACCTGAGCAGTTCGTCATCTCGGGTGAGCTGCAAGCCCTGGATCGCGCCATCGAGTTGATCAATCAGGCGGGCGCCCGACGC
>JAFAZN010000118.1 GCA_019239775.1 Chloroflexota bacterium | reverse complement strand
GAGCGTGAGCATGCAAGGCGGTCCACCGCCTGAAGAAGTGTTTGCGCGATACACCACACGTGGATCCGCGGATCCGTTAGCAGTGACATGCGCGATCGCCACGCTGGCCGGCTACTTCATCCGGCAGTCGCTGTTGCCGCCACCTCCAGGGCTGCCCACCCTGCGCGTATTTCAAGCAGCGCAGGGCGCGGTAGCCTGTCAGTGGCTCGCGCAGCGTACTGGCCTGGACTAGTGACTCAGTCCTGTTTTGTCAAAGTCGTTCAGGGAATATTTCTCTCTGTTACAGCGTGTTGTCAGTGGGTGCGTGCACTCGTAGGCCATACGCAGCAGGCGATCAAATCGAAGGAACAATCGTTGGCATTACTGTGGCGTGAAGACTACGTGCGGAACCGGACTCGCGCCACCTGGTGGATGCCGAACCGCTCCATCGCGGCGCGCTGCGATCCGCCGAAGGCGGCCGTGGCGGCTTCTGCATCCAGCACCTCGGGAGATCCCACCTCATAGCTACGGCCTTTCCAGCGGATCGTGCAGCCGCCGGCGGCGCGCAGGTTGCGGAACCAGTCGGTGGTCGTACCCCACGGCAACGGCACAATGAATCCACCTTCCACCGGACGCACCACGACCGGTGTGCGAAACGCCTTGCCGGAGCGACGCCCCTTGTGCTGGATGACGCCGTAGAGCGGCAACAATCGCGTACCTGCTAGCAACATCGCCAGCGGATTGAAAATGCGCGAAGCCGCGCGTACGGCAGCAGGTGGGCGTCGTGCTGGGAGTGCAACATTTTGGCTCGACATGATGGTCAAAGAACCTTTCTTTACGTAGTGAGGAATTGATCGGGCGGTAGCCCTAGGAGATAGCCGAATTGCTCGAAAACCTGGTCGGCAACTTCAGGTCCGAAGCCCGCCATCGTCGGCAAGCTCAAACCTTTAATAGCCACGATCATCAGCCCTGCCAGGCCGTCCGAGTCCAGCATCGGTTGCAGCGCCCCATTCTGGACGCAACGGTCGATCAAGCCTTTCAGCTTGCTGTGCCAGACGCCATCACTCTGGCGAAAGATCCGCCCCAGTTCCTCATCCCGCGGTGCCCGCAGCACAAGCTCACCCAGGACGGTCCACAACTGTTGATCTTCTTTGAGCAGCTGCAGCAGGCGGTACAGGTGCCCGCGCAATTGCACGATCGGCGTGCCTTCGCCGGGCAGCGTCTGCGAAAACCGCTGCATGGCGTAGCCGATCACGCCGCGGATCAGCGCTTCTTTTGTCGGAAAGTAGTAGTGCAGGGTGGCGATGTTGACGCCGACGTCGGCGGCGACGTCGCGTGTACGCAAGCCTTCGAAGCCATCGGAAGCGATGCGACGGAACGCCGCGGCCACCAGCTCACGCCGCCGGTCCGGCCGCGCATCACTCCCTGAGACGTGCTCATCAATCACTTGATGGAGACTCTAAGCGAGACGGCCCTCAATGTCAACCAATTGATTGATTGACCGAAAATTCGGCCGTCCCTCGGACGGTTCATCCCTTGGAAGGTCGCTCGACGTAGGTGCTGTCCGTCCGTGAGTCAGTGTGCGGAGGTTATGCTGCTGCCCGTGCCAGGCCACACCGTGCGACCTCTGCAGGCCGCCGATCGCGCCGAGCACCTGCGCATGCGCATTGGCCTGTGGCCCGACGAAGACCCCACCGACCTGGCGCAGAGCATCGACCAGCTCCTAGGCGATCCAAACCAGGTCGCTTTCGTCGCCGAACGCCCAGGCGGCGGCCTGTGCGGCATGGTCGAGGCAGGTATCAGGCCCTTCGCCAATGGCGTGGACGAATCTCCGTGCGCCTTCGTCGAAGGCTGGTGGGTGGATGCCGACGTCCGCCGCTCGGGCGTCGGGCGCTCACTGCTCGAGGCGGTCGAGGACTGGGCCCGTGGCCGCGGCTTTCACGAGCTCGGCAGCGATGCGCTCCTGGAAAACACGCTGAGCCACACCGCGCACCGCGCGCTCGGCTTCGAAGAGCGCGAGCGGACCGTCAACTTCCGGAAGTTTCTGTAACTTCCGTCAGCGTGGCCAGGCTCTCGGCGGTGAGCTGATCGGTGATGAGCACGCTCGGTATGCGGGTGCGCACCGCGCCCAGCAGGCTCACCGCTTTGCTCACCCCACCGGCCACGGCCACCACCTGCGGTACGCGACGCAGCTCGTCCACGGAAATTGAAAGCGTGCGACGCGAAACCTCGTGCTCGACGAAGTGTCCGCCGTCGTTGAACATGTGCCCGCACAGGTCACCCACCACGCGGAGGTGCTGCAGCTCCGCGCGGACCTCGCTCGGCAGCTGGCCCATCACCGAGAGATAGTCCAGCCCCTCGCCGCCGGGCGGCGGGCCGATGCCAACGACGGCTACGTCCAGCTCGGACCAACGTGAAGTCACCGGTCGAATGCTCCGATCCCGCAGCAACGCGTCTCGTGTATCAGCCCGGTCGACGACCATTGGTGCGGGCAGGGACAGTGCGCGCGCCTGGAGCCGGTTGGCCGCGTCGCGGCACACCTGGTCGTTGTGCATGTGCAGGCCGCCTTCGACCCAGTTGCCCTGCAGCGGCACGATCGTCAGATCAAGTCCGGGCAGTGGCTCGAGCGCATGCGCCAGTTGTGAGACCGTGTAGCCACCCGATACCCCGACCACCCCTTGCGCCGGCAGCACACCGGAGAGCATACGCGCGGCCATCAGCGCCGCCGCGCGGCTGGCCACCGACGCATCGGCTACCCGCGCAGGCGCCACGTACACCGCTTGCAACCCCAGCCGCCCCGCCAGCTCACGCTCGAACTCGGATTCGCCCACGCGCGAGGCCGCCACGTGGATCGTCACAATCCCCTGCCGCCGCGCTTCGGCCAGCAAGCGCGAGACCTTCGAAACCGACGCCCCGATCAGCGCGGCGATCTCCGCCTGGCCCTGCTGGCGCAAGTAGTACAGCTCGGCGACCCAGCGCAGCAGCTCGTCCTGCTCGGGCGGCTTGCCGTTGCTGAGCTCGTCAGGCCGCCTCAGCGTACGAACCTTCGCGGAACGTTAGTATGTGCAAACGCTTGACGGCGGCGGCCCATCTGGGAAAGGATATCCCCTGCAAGTATTTGCTGCGAATTCTTGCAGACCGTTGTGGAGAAGAGGCCGCCGATGCTGCCGAGACTGCTACTCGCGATGCTCCTGGTCGCCTTGCCGTCGGCGGCCAGTCTACCGCCAACGGCGGCTGCCCAGACCCCCAACACCCTGGTCATCGACACCACTGCCGAGGCCGAGTCGCTGGACCCGGCCCTGGTCGCCCAGGCATCCGGCTTTTCGGTCATCAACTCCATCTTCGACAACCTGGTCGAGCGCGACTATTCAGGCGCCCTGGTGCCCATGCTCGCCGAATCGTGGTCGTTCCCCGATACCAACACGATCGAGTTCAAACTCCGCCAGGGCGTTACCTTTCACAATGGCGAGCCATTCAATGCAGCAAGCGTCAAGTTCAGCATTGACCGACTGCTCGATCCCAATCTGAACTCGCCGCTGCGAGGCGGTTGGCCGCAGTCCTGGCAGGGCGTCGAAATCGTGGACGACTTCACGGTTCGCTTTCACTTCTCGGCGCCCGAGGCAACGATCTTCGACACGCTCGCCCAGAGCGCGGCGATGGTTCCGCCCGTCTACTACTCGTCGAACTCGGAAGATTTTCTCGCGACAAATCCGGTCGGCACCGGGCCATTCAAGTTCGTTGAATCCGTCAGGGACGATCACACGACCCTGGCCGCCAATCCGAGTTACTGGGGAGTTGATACGTACAAAGGTGCACCCCAGGTAGCCACCGTGATGTTTCGTCCCGTGCCGTCCGCCGCCACTCGTGTAGCCGATCTGCTGAACGGCACGGCCGACATGATTTTCGACGTCGCTCCGGACGACATCGACACCTTGCGAGGCCGCACCAGTGACGGATTCCAGGTCGTCACCGGCAACTCCGCCAAGCTCCAGTTCGTGGAATTCATGCCAAAGAAAGCCACCGATCCGCTGGCGGATCGTCGTGTGCGCCAGGCCTTGAACATGGCTGTAGACGTCGATTCCATTGTCAACAATCTGTTCAAAGGTCTAGGCCGCCGGCAGGCGAGCCCAATCATGGAAGGCGCCCTCGGCTACGATCCAAGCGTTTCTCCGTACGACTACAACCTCACTTACGCGAAGCAACTTCTCGCGGATGCTGGCTACCCCAACGGATTCAACGCCACGATGGATCTTGCCAACTCGGATGATCCCGCTGCCGCGGACGCGGTGATTGGCCAACTGAGCCAGGTCGGCGTCAAAGTCCAGTCGCGCACGTTCGACGTCGGAACGTTCAACTCCAACTGGAGCCAGGATAAATCCGGCGACATGCGCATGGCGCGCTGGGGCGGTCTTCAGGATCCGGCGGTGTTCTTGAATTTCACCACCGTCTGCGGCGGTTTCCTGGCCGATCAATTCGCGTGCGACCAGGATGCCACCAATCTCGCCAAACAGGCGGCTGCCACATTCGACCTGGATGCGCGTGCGCCACTTTATTCGCAGATCTCACGTTTGCTGCATGACGATCCGATGGGCATCTACATGTCCAGCGTGCTCAGTGTGTACGGCGTCGGACCTCGCGTGCAGGGCTGGCGCGGACCGACGGGTCGCGACTACCTGATCCCGACGAACATCACGCTTCAGTAAGGTCCCGTTGGTCTACATCCTCCAGCGCCTGCTGCATGGAGTTTTCGTCCTGTTTGGAATCTCCGTGGTGGTGTTCGGTCTGACGTGGCTGACTGGCGATCCCGCATCAGTGCTGCTTCCGCTGAATACTCCGCCAGATCAGATCGCACAGTTTCGGCATCAGTTAGGTCTCGATCAACCGGTTCCCATCCAGTACCTGGACTTTCTTGGTCGAGCCCTGCATGGCGACTTCGGCATCTCATTTCGGCACCGCACGGCTGCACTGCCACTCGTCGCCGAGCGACTGCCCGTCACGCTGGAGTTGATGGGCGCGGCATTGCTGTTCGCGCTCCTGGTCGCCGTTCCCCTCGGCATTCTCGCAGCCGTATTCCATCGGCGCACACCAGACCTCCTGGCACGCTTTGTTGCGCTACTGGGCCAGTCAGTCGCCGCGCCGTGGCTGGGCGTGATGCTCATCCTGCTGTTCGCCGTAACACTCCGCTGGCTTCCCTCATCCGGAGCAGACAAGCCTCAGAGCATCGTGCTCCCCGCGATCGTCGCGGGTGCGTACTCCGCGGCAGGGCTGACGCGCCTGCTCCGCTCGAGCCTGCTGGAGGTGTTGGCCAACGACTACATGCGCACCGCCCGCGCCAAAGGTCTGCCTGGCCGGTTGGTGGTGATGCGGCATGGTCTGAAAAACGCCGCCATTCCTGTTGTCACCTTTCTGGGCCTGCAGATCACGTTTTTGTTCGGCAATGCGGTAATTGCTGAAGCGATGTTCGCCTACCCTGGCATGTCCCGCCTGGCAGTCGAAGCCATTTCCACTCGCGACATGCCGGTGATCCAGGTTTTTGTGCTCCTGGCCGGCGTGCTCGTTGTGCTGGTTAACCTGTTCGCCGACCTGGTGTATGCATGGCTCGACCCGCGCATCCGGTTGGCCTGAGCGGTCCAGTCGCGCGCGATGCGCGACTTCCCTTTCGCACCCGCCCCTCGAGCCTGGAACGCTCGATGGACGCGGTCCAGCACATGGACCCGGCTGCGTTATTCGGCTTCGCCATCATCATGCTGTTCGTCCTGGCCGCGCTTCTGGCGCCGCTGATCGAGCCACGCGACCCACTGGCGCAAGACCTCGCTTCGCGTCTCAAACCGCCTGGATTCACCGATCCGCAATCGGGCACCCGGTTGTGGTTGGGCACCGATGGACTGGGCCGCGATATCCTCAGTCGGCTGATTGAAGGCGCCAGGGTGTCATTGTTGGTTGGCGCCTGCGGCGCATCACTGTCGGCGGTGCTCGGCACGAGTATCGGCTTGAGTGCCGGCTATCTCGGCGGCTGGTTCGACGCCGCAATGATGCGCATCGTCGACGTCTGGCAGGCGGTCCCCTACACGATTCTGGCAATCGCCATTGCAGTGATCCTCGGACCGAGCTTGCAAAACGTGATCCTGGTGCTGGGTATTTCCAGCTGGGTCAACTACGCCCGGGTGGTGCGGAGTGAAACCCTCAGCCAGCGACATGGCGAAGTGGTCCTCGCCGCGCGCGTGGTTGGCGCTGGCCACCTCCGGATTGTGCTGCGGCATGTGCTGCCGCAGGTCGCCGCGAGCATTGTGGTGCTGTCGTCGCTGATGGTCGGCAGCATGATTTTGTTCGAGGCGTCGCTGAGTTTTCTGGGACTTGGCGTCCAGCCACCGACGCCGAGCTGGGGCAACATGGTCCTCGACGGCGTGGAGCCCATCCGCGTGGCCTGGTGGGTCTCGCTATTCCCAGGCCTGGCCATCCTGCTGGTGGTGATGGCTATCAACATCCTGGGCGATTGGCTGCGCGACCGCCTCGACCCCCGCCACAGCATGCTCTAGCTCACGTCGCAGACGTCCATTAACTGTTCCCTATTGATGGTTTGAACCGTCGAGCGCTCGGCGCTTTGGCCATAACGCCCAGGCGCTCAGGACTTCTGTTGAAGAAATGTCCGGTGAGAGTCTTCCTCCTGGTGGTTGAACCGTCGAAGCGCTCGGCGCTCTGGCCATAACGTCCAGGGGTAAAAAAACTTCCCTTGAAGACATGTCCATTTGGAGTCTTCCTCCTAGTAGTTTCAACCGGCGAAGCGCGCGGCGCTTTGGCCATAACGCCCAGGGGCTCAGGACTTCTGTTGATAGAGTGGATAAAGACAGAACCTACGGCGTGACCACGATGCGGTACGTGTCAGGCCGTATGGCCAGCTCAAATGCAGTCTCCAGCTCACTCAACGGCACACATCGATCAATGAGCGGCCGCACGTCGATGAGCCGCTGGCTGAGCAATCGCACCGCGATGGCGAAGTCCTGCACGCTTTTGCTCTCCACACCAAGCACGTCGATTTCATCCTTGTGAATTCGGTTGTGGTCCACCGCCAGCGAAGGCGAAGGATGTGCCGAGGCGAACAGCACCACTTTGCCGGTCTTTCCGACCATGTCGAACGCGAGCGCATCTACCTGCGCGCTACCAACCGCTGCAACCACCGCGTCGGCGCCACGCCCGTCAGTCAATCCGCGAACCTGCGCAGTGAAATCGCCGTCATCGGGATCCGGCACCACGTCTGCACCAAGTTCAGCAGCCTTTTGGCGCCGCGCAGGGTCCAGCTCGCACACGATGACCCGCGCACCGCGACGCTTGAGCACGAGTAGGTTGAGCAGCCCCATCGGTCCAGCTCCGATCACGACCACATCGTCGGCCAATTCGGGCTGCACGGCGCGCACCGAATGGACCACACAGCTGATCGGCTCCGCAAGCGAAGCTTCTTCAAAGCTGAGGTCAGCGGCAAAGCGAAATGCCGCCCGCGCCGGGACCAGTTTGTAGTCCGCCAGGCCCCACGGACCCCACGCGCCGTCCAGTGAAAACCGACCCAGGTAGCTCTCGCAGCGCGACGGGAACCCGCGACGGCAGTAATAGCACTCGTCGCACGCGACTGGCCCCAGGGTCACACGGTCATCGACCTTCACGGACGTGACGCCCTCGCCAACCGCGGCGACGACGCCTGAGGTCTCGTGCCCACCGACGAACGGCGTTTTGATGTCCTGGATGCCTTGAAAGGTGCGCTGCTCCCAGGTGCACAGAGCAGTTGCGCGCACGCGCACCAGCACCTGGCCAGGACCTGGGCGCGGCAGATTGAACTCACGGACTTCGAGCTCGCGCGGCGCCACGAGCACGCCGGCGCGCATGGTGCTTGGCAGCTCGCTCGACATCGGCGCGAATTGTAGCTGCAAAATGTTGCACATGATCGTTCGCAAACTCCCGAGTGGCCAGACGATCGCCATCACCCAAACCGATCACTCGCGCCTGGCCGGCTTCTTCGCGGCCCACTGGGGCAACGACGCCTTCGCGCCGCTTCAACCATACGAGTCGGTGACTCGCGCGGCGGTGTTCCACGACTTCGGCTGGCTGCGCTACGAGACACAGCCCGAAGTGGACCCTGCCAGTGGCGAACCGCGGACGTTCACCACGATGCCGTTCCGCCCGGAGCAGCTGGATGCGTATCAATGGTGCGTGGATTGGCTCGACAGCGTCGATCCATACTCGGCGTTGCTGGTGGGCATGCATCGGGTTGGTCTATGGAAGTCGCGCTACGAGACGATCACTTCACCGGCGTGGCGGTCGGCTCCCAACTTGCCACAACCGATCCAGGACTTCATCGCGCGCGAGGAGCTGCGCCAGACGCAGCAGCGCGAGTCGCTCGACGACAGCCAGGTCTGGACGAATTACCGTCTTCTGCAGGTGTGGGATCTGCTTGGCCTGTACTTCACCACGCGCGAGCCATACGAGAATGCGATCGAACCGGTACCAACGGCGTACGATGGCGATTTGCATTCAGGTGTGCGCATGAGCCTCCACCCGCTTGATGGATGCCGGGTTGCGTTCGATCCGTATCCATTCGATGTGCGTCCGCTTGTGCTGCACATTCCATATCGCGCGTTCGATCGTTCGAGTTTCGAAAGCACCGCGGACTTCCGCAAAGCCTATTTTCAGGCGCTGCCCGAGCTCTTGACGTACCAGGTCGAATGACCTATCAGGTGGTAGACGCCGTCGTCGGAATCGACGCGGGCACCGGATCGCTCAAAGCAGGTCTGTTCCGCGTCGACGGTACGGCCTTGGGTCTTGCCCGCGCGTCGTACGGCATCTCGTCGCCCGAGCCGGATGCCCGCGAACAGGATCCGCGTGATTGGTGGGATGCGCTGGCCACCACGTGTCGCGAGCTGCTGGATCAAGCGCCGCCGCACACGCGCATCCTGTCGGTGGCGATTGGCGGCCAGGCACCCACGCTTGTGACGGTTGATGCCAATCTGGAGCCAACCCATCCGGCCATCACCTGGCTCGATCCACGGCCGTCGGCGGCAGCCGAGCAGTTGTATGCGCGACTGGCTCAGCCAGTGCCGGTCTGGGGCTCGTGGCCGTCCCAGGCCGCCTGGTTCGCCCGCAATTGTCTTGATGCAATGCGCACCACGCGCTGGTTCCTCGGATGCCCGGACTACCTCACATCCCGCATGATCGGTCGTCCCGTCGCGCTGCTGTCCCTAACCGATGCCGAGTTGATGGCCGCCGACCTCGATGCTTCGTTCTTTCCAGAAGCCTGGACCCCTGGGGCCGTGGTTGGCTCAATTGTTGAAGCCGCGTCCCGCGAAACCGGCCTTCCAGCAGGCACGCCGGTCGTGGGCGGCCACGTGGATGGACTCCTGGGTGTGCTCGGCAGTGGCGTGCAGCAGCCTGGCGAAGCCTGCATCAACGCCGGCACCTCCGGCACATTCTCGGTTGTCTGCGAAGCTCCGCTCGGCTACCCGATGTTCGGCGTGCATGTCGCCGGCAGCGCCGCCAATACCTCGGGCGCTGCGCTCGACTGGTTCGCTTCGAAGATCCTGGCGTTCGACGGCGACTATTCGGATCTGTTCGCGTGCGTCGCGGTCATCCCGGCTGGCGCAGAAGGCCTGCTCTTTCTGCCGCACCTGGCTGGAGAGCGCGGCGCGACCGCGGATGCGCACGCGCGCGGCGCCTGGGTCGGGCTAACCCTCGCGCACGATCGACGCCACCTGTTGCGCGCGCTATTGGAAGGCGTCGCCTTCAGCTTTCGTGCAATGCAGGACTGGCTGGAGGACAGCGGCGCCAGCATTCGTGACGTGCGCTGCGTTGGCGGACAGGCCCACAGCGACATCTGGAACAAGATCAAGTGTGATGCGCTGAACCGTCCGCTGATCGTGCCGGAGGTCGCCGAGGCCGCGGTAGTCGGCGCGGCAGTCCTGGCTGCCTATGGCGTGGAGGTGTACAGCGATGTCTGGTCGGCGGCTCGAAACATGGTGCACATCCGCCAGCGCTTCGAGCCTGACCGCGGTCGCGCTACGCTGTACGCGGAGTTGCTGGAGACCCACCGCCTGCTCTATCCAGCGCTGCGTGAAACCAACTGGCGGCTGCACGACCTTAGATAGATAGATAGATAGATGTTCACGGGAATCGTTGAAGAGCTCGGCACGATTCGACGTCGGATCCCGCATGCGACTGGGGCTCGGCTGGAAGTCTCCGCGTCCACGGTCCTGCAGGACATCCACGTTGGCGACTCGATCTCGCACAACGGCTGCTGCCTGACGGTCGTCGAGGTGGTGCCGGATGGCTACGTCGTTGATGCCGTTGAAGAAACCTTGCGCGTGACCGCGTTGGGTGGGTTGAACTCAGGCGACCGCCTCAATCTCGAGCGCTCCGTGCGATTGGCCGATCGTCTGGGCGGCCACCTGGTACAGGGGCACGTCGATGCCGTCGGCACGCTCGTTGCGCGTGAGGACCAAGCCGACGGCTCGCTGATGCTCCGCTTCCAGGCGCCGCCCAACGTGCTGCGCTACGTGGTCTACAAAGGCTCGATTGCCGTTGACGGCGTGAGCCTGACGGTTGCCGCCACCGACGACGCATCATTCTCGGTCGCGATCATCCCGCACACCCAGTCGGTCACCACGCTCGGCTTCCGGCGCGTGGGTGATCAGGTCAACCTCGAAACCGACGTTATCGCCCGCTACGTCGAACGCCTGCTGCCCACGACGGGATAAGGATCCTGTCACATCCGCACATTCGCTGTTGACGCCAACTGTTAAAGGCCGGACCATTGTCCACAGCGGGTACGCGGAAAAGGGCGAATCAGGCGAATCGAACCAAGTGGGAGGACTCCCAGTGGTGTCTCAGTCAGTGGGATCGTTGGCCTTCGATGAATCGCAGCGCCGCAACATGCTCTTACGTGCGCTTGTCGCCAGCACCGTCGGCACCACCATCGAGTGGTACGACTTCTTGCTCTATAGCACCGCCGCCGGCCTCGTTTTCGGCAGGTTGTTCTTCCCCGAAACCGATCCAAGTACCGGCCTGCTGCTGGCCTTCGGCACCTACTTCGTAGGGTTCATTGCCCGACCGATCGGCGCGGCAATCTTCGGCCATTTCGGCGATCGCATCGGTCGCAAAGCCACGCTGATCGCGACATTCATCCTCATGGGGCTCGGCACCTTCCTGATCGGCGTGCTGCCCGGCTACGCCACCATTGGCATCTGGGGCGGTGTGCTGCTGTCAGTGCTGCGCTTCGTCCAGGGCGTTGGCGTTGGCGGCGAGTGGGGCGGTTCGGTGTTGCTGGCCATGGAATGGGGTGGCCAGAATCGGCGCGGCTTCATTGCCAGTTGGCCGCAGTACGGTGGACCTGCCGGTTTGCTCCTGGCGAACCTCGCGCTTCTGATCTTCAGCGCAATTTCAGGCGAACAGGGCTTCCTCGAGTGGGGCTGGCGCATCCCGTTCCTGTTCAGTTTTGTCCTGATCTTTGTTGGCCTCTACATCCGGCTCGGCATCATGGAGACGCCCGCGTTCCGCCAGCTGGTGGAAAAGCGCAAGATCGAACGCCAACCGGTCGTCACCGTCATCCGACGTCATCCGAAAGAAATCCTCCTTTCGGCCCTGGTGCGCATGGCGGAGCAAGCTCCGTTCTATATCTACACGAGCTTTATCTTCGCGTACGGCACCACCGCTCTCGGCATGGACCGCAACGCGGTGCTCGTGCCAGTCCTTGTGGCGGCGCTGCTGTCCGCGATTCTTATTCCGCTGTCCGGTCATCTTTCCGATCGGTTCGGACGCAAACCGGTGTACCTGATTGGTGTGGTCGGAACGGGTATCTGGGGCTTCGTGTACTTCGGCATGCTCGACACCAAGATTGGCATTCTGGTGTTTATCGCGATTGCGCTGTCGCTGGTGTTCCATGACATCCAGTACGGCCCACAAGCCGCGATGATTGCGGAGAGCTTCCCGACTCCAATCCGTTACAGCGGCTCGTCCATTGGGTATCAGCTGGCGTCGATTGTGGCGGGAGGTCCAGCACCGCTGATCGCGACGGCGTTGCTGGCGTCGTATCACTCCAGTATGGCGGTGGCCATCTATATCCTCGGCTGCGCCGTGGTCAGCCTGATTTCACTGGTGCTGATGCCTGAACGCGCCCACCAGGACATCTCGCTCGAACACGAGGAGGCGATGGCCGTCTCGGGTGTGACGGTCCCCGCCCGCGCGCAACCAGCAGACTAGACGTTCACACTGCAAAAGAGGTCCAGGGTACTTCCTGGTGTCACTCATCCACGGAAGGTTCGCCGCCCGGGGAACAACGTCCGTGGGCAATTTCACAAACCTCAGTAAGTCAGAACAGAACCTGCAACTAGTCTCCAGCAGGAAAATCGAACTGGTAGGGCGGCACATCGCCGCCCACGTCCAGTTGGATGCGTTCGTGCGGGAGCAACGTCACGTCTTGTGGCGCAGTACTGGAGCGCTGCCCATTTACATACGTGACCACCTGACCTTGCGCCGGCCCAACCTGGTTCTCGTTCAATGGCATCTGCCAGACCGCGAAGAAATCACCCAGTGAAAAACGTCGGCGGATGGGCGATTCAATGTGCACGATGCCATCTTCAGTATGCGTGTGAATCCAGTAGAAACAGGCTCCGTCCGTCACGAACGGACCTTCGTCACTGTCGGTGACCTGCCATGGCTGACCGATGCCAATGCCGAACGGAATCTGCTCCTCCTGGCCGTTGACGAAGATCGCCAGATGCACATGGATGTGGACGATGGTCGACTCCAGCGCATCGCAAGAGATGCCGTTTATATCGGCGAACGCGTTGTTGTTCGTGTTCGCGATGGGGACGGCCGTATTCGTCGTTCGCGCGGTGGCCGCCGCGGCTGCTTGCTGACCGCGCGACTGCGATGAAACAAACAACAGTGCAGCGCCCGCGCCCAGCAGGAACACCAGCAGCGCCCCGAGCACAATGGGCAGCACCGTCGGCCGCGGCGCTCGCGGTGGCGGCACACCGCGCATGTCGTCGATGTTCGACCTGAGGATCTCGCCTTTCGGGCCGCCGCCGGGCGGAGTGCTTGCCACGCGCTCCTTCTTCTACCATGCCAGCCAATGGAGCTGTTCGATTTGCGCGGAAAGGTTGCCATCGTAACGGGCGGCAATGGCGGCATCGGTCTCGGAATCGCTCGCGGCCTGGCGCAGGCAGGCGCCGATATTGCGGTTGCTGGCCGCAATGCGGACAAAACGCGCGAGGCGGTTGATCAGCTCACCAGCCTGGGCGTCCGCGCGGTTGGCTTGCAAGCCGATGTTACCGACGCGGGCCAGGTCCAGCAGATGGTCGATGCAACGATCGAGGCGCTGGGTGGTGTCGACATCCTCATTGCCAACGCGGGCATGAGCATCCGCAAAGCGCCTGAAACATACTCACTGGATGAGTGGACCACCGTCATCACCACGAACTTGACCGGTGTGTTCGCGTGTTGTCACGCCGTGCATCCGTCGATGAAAGCGCGCGGTGGCGGCAAGATTGTCACCATCGGCTCGATGACCAGTATTTTCGGATTGGACATGGCCGCGCCCTACACCGCCACCAAAGGCGGGGTCATGCAACTGACCAAGAGTCTGGCCTCCGCATGGGCGCGCGACAACATCCAGGTCAATTGCATTCTGCCGGGCTGGATCGATACGGACCTCACGGTCGGCGCCCGACGTGCGCTGCCGCGCCTGCAAGAATCCGTCGTGGAGCGGACTCCGGCCAAACGCTGGGGTCGACCGGAGGATCTGGCGGGAGCCGCGATTTTTCTGTGCAGCGCAGCCAGTGATTTCATCACCGGCACTGCACTGCCCGTCGACGGCGGTTTCTCCAGCTCCATGTTCTAACCTGTCTTTCTGGCCCCAGGAATCTCAGTGCCGCCCGTGACGGATGTCCTCCACCGGCGGGAAGTTCTACACACGGAGTATTGCCCCACCGTGGTGGACGTCCGTTTCAACAGTGTGGAGGTCCGAGGAACGCATGAGCCCGAGGCGCGCCAGTGGCGCGTTCGAACTATTTCCGCGACTTGTGCGGTAGCCAGCGAATCCCTGGCTATTCGTACGCGCCGAAGCTGGCGGCAGCGGCGCCGTCCACAGGCAATGCCGCACCAGAGATAAATTTCGCCTCATCCGAATGGAGGAATAGCGCAGCGTACGCGACATCCCAGGCGGTGCCCATCTGGTGCAGCAACGGCACGCGCTTGTTGCGCGCCGCAATCACCTCTTCTCGTGAAGGACCTTGCGCCACACGCGCCTCGATGGCCATGGGCGTATTCATTAAGCCCGGCAGGATGGCGTTCACCCGAACTCCGTAGCGCGCATTTGCGGCCGCGAGATTTTCGGTGAGCGCCAGAAGCGCCGCTTTCATGGTCTTGTAGCCAACCAGCGGATACGCCTCCCAGGCCGCCAGCGACGAAATATTGATGATGGACCCGGATTGACGTTCGCGCATCACCGGTAACACATGCTTGGCCGCAAGCCACGCGCTTTTAAAGTTCACCGCGAAGCTGCGGTCAAACGCCTCGACCGTCATCACATCGGCGCGCGCATCTCCCAGAGCAATGCTTGCACCCACATTGTTGTGGAGGATGTCGATTTTTCCCAGCCGCTCCACCACCTGGGCAACGAGCGATCTGACGGAGTCCTCCAGCGTGACATCCACTTCGCAGGCAAACGCCCGGCCGCCCTCGCCGGTGATCATGTTGACGGTGTCTTGTGCGGAATCCAGCCGACGGTCCGCCACCACCACGTGCGCGCCCTCGCGCGCCAGGAGCATCGCGGTGGCCCGACCGTTGCCGATCGTTTCGCCAGGGGTCTGGCCACCACCCATCACGATGGCGATCTTGTCCGCAACTCGTCCGGGCATGTCGGCTATCAGGCTGTCTGGGTCAGGAGCGCTTGCACGCGCGCCGAGACCGCTTTCATGTCCGCTCGACCGCGCAGGCGCGGTGAGAGGAGTCCCATCACTTTGCCCTGGTCACGTGGACCCTGGGCACCGCTTTCGCGCACGGCCGACTGAATCGCTTCTTCGACGCCGGCCGCGTCGAGCTGCTGCGGCAAGTAGCCTTCGTCGACGGCGAGCTGCGCATGCTCTTGCGAGGCAAGGTCCGCGCGCTTGCCCTGCTCGAAGGCCTCAATCGACTGGCGGTGCTGTTTGACGCGCTGTAAGAGGACGGCCTGCTCCTCGTCCTCGCTGAGACCAGAAGTCGCGCGCAGGCGGTCGATTTCAAGCTGCTGCTCGGGCGAGAGCTCCGCATTGTCGCCGTGCAGGATGAGTCCCTGTTTGGACAGCGTGCGTGTGAGCTTCGACTGCGCTTCAGTTTTGAGCATGGCGATGAGCCCGCGGATCTCGTCACGTCGGACGGTCTCGCCGCCGCGCATGGCCTCCTTGAGGTCAGCATTCAGCCGATCGAGCAAAGACGGCATAGGTAATCCACCGAAGTATAGATTCGCCGATTCGCCCAAAA